>CAYVQK010000107.1:0-12257 GCA_964454145.1 uncultured Oceanicola sp.
CAGTCGAACACCTGCCCGGTGGGGGTCTGCACGCAGGATGACAGCCTGCGGCAGAAGTTCACCGGCAACGCCGACAAGGTGGTGAACCTGATCACCTTCTACGCGCAGGAGGTGCGGGAGATCCTCGCCTCCATCGGCGCGCGGTCGTTGGCCGAGGTCATCGGCCGGGCCGACCTGCTCGGCCAGGTTTCGCGTGGCTCGGCGCATCTCGATGACCTCGACCTGAACCCGCTGCTGATCTGTGTCGATGGCGCGGACAAGGTGGATTACACCACCGAGCGCGAGCGTAACCCGGTGCCCGACACGCTCGACGCGCAGATCGTGCGCGATGCGCGGCGGTTCCTGAAGGATGGCGAGAAGATGCAGCTGCAATACGCGGTGCAGAACACCCACCGGACGGTGGGCACCCGAACCTCGAGCCACATCGTGCAGAACTTCGGCATGCGCAACGCCTTCCTGCCACACCACCTGACGGTGAAGCTCTCGGGCTCCGCCGGCCAGAGCCTTGGCGCCTTTGCGGCTCCCGGCCTGAAGCTGGAGGTGGCGGGCGACGCCAACGACTACGTGGGCAAGGGCCTCAGCGGCGGCACCATCGTGGTGCGTCCGACGATGAGCAGCCCGCTGGTGGCGAGCGACAACACCATCATCGGCAACACGGTGCTCTACGGGGCGACCGACGGCTACCTCTATGCCGCAGGCCGCGCGGGCGAGCGCTTCGCGGTTCGGAACTCGGGCGCCAAGACGGTGATCGAGGGCTGCGGCTCGAACGGCTGCGAATACATGACCGGCGGCATCGCGGTGATCCTCGGCTCCATCGGCGCCAACTTCGGCGCGGGCATGACCGGGGGTATGGCCTATCTCTACGATCCGGATGGCAAGGCGGCGGACATGATGAACATGGAGACGCTCGTGATCAACCCGGTGACGGTGGACTACTGGATCGAGCAGCTGCATCGGCTGATCACCAACCACTTCGAGGAAACCAGGAGCCGGCGGGCGGAGTCGATCCTGCAGCACTGGGAGTCGGAACTTCCGAACTTCCTCCAGGTCTGCCCGAAGGAAATGCTGAACAAGCTCAGCCATCCGCTGACGCTGGAAAAGGGCGCTGTTCCGGCGGAATAGAGCCTTTCTGACACCAGGACGACAGGGAGAGGGCGGCCTTCGGGCTGCCCTCTTTCCGTTGCGGCCAGCTGCCTGAAATGGGGCGAAATTGCCCCACCCGGGCCCTCGGGGCGCCCTGCTTTTCTGCCAAAACCACTCTGTAGCCGCCGTGGGGGCGGGCAGTTGCGAGAGGCCGGACATGCCGACGACCTATACGGACCAGTTCTATACCTTCGACCCTGCGAACCCGCCGGCCGCGGGCACGCCGGTGAGCTTCACGGTCATGAACATGGTCGATGCCAACGACGACGGGGACGTGGATCGCTTCAACAACGACAGCGTGAACGGCAGCGATGTGACCGCCTCCTATCCAGGAGACACCGTGACCATCTTCGTCGCCGGGACGGGCAACGTGACCTACACCGGCATCACCTTCTACCTGCAGAACGGTGGGCGGGTGTTTACCCCGACCGATGGACAGGCGCTGCAGAACGGGGTCTTCATCGGCAGTTCCTGGGTCAATGGCCAGGGGCCGCTGGAGGTGGAAGACCTCGGCCCGCCCTGCTTCGTGAAGGGCACGCACATTGCCTGCCCCGGTGGGCTTCGCCCGGTGGAGACCCTGGAGGTCGGAGACGATGTGCTGACCCGCGACCGGGGCGCGCAGCCGCTGGTCTGGGTCGGCCGCCGCGCCGTTGGCGGAACGCGGGCCTTTGCGCCGGTGCGGATCGGGGCCGGAGTGCTGGGCAATGCCCGCGACCTCCTGGTGTCGCAGCAGCATCGCATCCTCATCGAAGGCTGGCGCGCCGAGCTCTACTTCGGAGAGCGGGAGATCCTGGTCGCGGCAAAGAGCCTGCTCGGCCACGACAGGGTTCACCTGATGCCCTGCCGCGAGGTGACCTACCTCCACCTGATGTTCGACGGCCATGAGATCATCGAGGCCGAAGGCGTGCCAACCGAGAGCTTCGACCCTGCCGGCCAGTTCGCCCGCGAAGACTGCGAAACCCGCGCCGAGCTGCTTGCCCTCTTCCCCGAGATGGCGGATTGGCGCGGCGGCCCCGTGAGCCGCCCCGTGATGCGCACTCGCGACGCTTGCGCGGTTTTCTCCTGACGGGTTTTCTGGCGCGCGACGGCAGCGTATAGCAATCGGGATGGCGCGGGCGAGCACGGCAAAGAAGGGCTCTGGCAAGGGCAAGCGGACGAGGGCACAGGTGCCGGCGGTGCGCCGCGCGTGGCGCTGGTTCTGGACCCGGCTTCTGCTGGTGATGCTCGCACCCCTGGTGCTGACCTTCCTCGTCGTGCTGCTCTACGGTTTCGTCGACCCGCCGACGACCCACACGATCTGGTCGGAGAAGCGCCGGCTGGGCGCGGTGGACCATGAGTGGATCGGCATCGAGGAGGTGGCTCCGGCCGCCGTGCGCGCGGTGGTGGCTGCGGAGGATGCGAACTACTGCCTGCACTGGGGCTTCGACGTGGACGCGATCCGCGATGCGCTGGAGGACGGCGGCACTCGCGGCGCCTCGACCATCAGCCAGCAGACCGTGAAGAACGTGTTTCTCTGGCAGCAGCGAAGCTGGTTCCGCAAGGCGCTGGAGGCCCTGATCACCCCGGTCGCGGAGGCGGTGTGGAGCAAGCGGCGGATGCTGGAGATCTACCTCAACGTCGCGGAGTTCGACGAAGGGGTATTCGGGATCGACGCTGCGGCGCATCACTACTTCGGGGTGCCGCCCGGCGACCTCTCGCCGATGCAGGGGGCCCTGCTGGCCAGTGTGCTGCCGAACCCGAAAGAGCGCTCGGCCTCGCGTCCCTCCAACAGCCAGCGCAACCGTGCCCGCCGCATCGCCGACGGGGCGGCGACCATCGCCGCCGACGGGCGGGCCGCCTGTTTCGAGGATTGAAGGCAGGGCCGCGAGCGCGGTATCACGGGTGAAATGACGAATACCGGGGAAATCATGAGCCACCGTCTGTACCACGTTCCACTTTCACCCTTCTGCCGGAAGGTCCGCCTGGTAATGGCGGAGAAACGGCTGGAGGTGGAACTGGTGGAGGAGCGGTACTGGGAGCAGGAGCCGGATTTCCTGCGCCGCAACCCGGCAGGCAAGGTGCCGGTGCTGCGGATGAACGGCATGATGATGGCCGAGAGCCAGCCGATCTGCGAATACCTCGAGGAAAAGCACCCCGAGCCGCCGCTGATGCCGAAGGACGCCGAGGGGCGCTACGAGGTGCGGCGGATCTGCTCGTGGTTCGATGACAAGTTTCATCACGAGGTCACCGCGAACCTGCTCTACGAACGAGTCAACAAGAAGGTGACCGGCGCGGGCTACCCCGAGAGCCGCAACGTGAAGGCCGGGGCGAAGGCGATCAAGTATCACCTCGATTACATGGCCTGGCTGCTGGATCAGCGCCGCTGGCTCGCGGGCGACGCGATGACGCTGGCAGATTTCGCCGCCGCCGCGCATCTGAGCGCGCTGGATTACATCTCCGACGTGGACTGGAACCGGAGCGAGAACGTGAAGGACTGGTACGCCAAGATCAAGTCGCGCCCGGCGTTCCGGGGCCTGCTGGCCGACCAGGTGCCGGGCTTCCCGCCGCCGCCGCATTATGCCGACCTGGATTTCTGAGCCAGACGGGTGGGGGGCCAGCCCCCCACGCCCCCCGGGATATCTTCAGCAAGAAAATGAGGCGGGCCGGTGAAGGCCGCCGTGGTCGCACGTGCCTTGGAGGAAGGGTTCTCGCTGTGCCGGGTGGTGCGCGCGGGGTCTCTGCCGGGCGTGCCGGAGGGGTTGCGGGGGTTCCTCGCCGAGGGGCGGCATGGCGAGATGGACTGGATGGAGAAGCGCGTGGAGTGGCGCGAGGATCCCTCCGTCCTCTGGCCCGAGGCGAAGAGCGTGATCGTGCTGGGGGAGAGCTATGCGCCGGAGTATGACCCGCTCGGCGCGCTGGCGGCGCGGGAGCGGGGGCTGATCTCGGCCTATGCGCGGGGGCGGGACTACCACGACATCGTCAAGAAGCGGCTGAAGCGGCTGGGGCGCTGGCTGATCGAGGCGTTCGGCGGAGAGATCAAGGTGTTCGTCGACACCGCGCCGGTGGCGGAGAAGCCTCTGGCGCAGGCGGCGGGGCTGGGATGGCAGGGCAAGCACACCAACCTGGTGAGCCGGGAGCTGGGCTCGTGGTTCTTCATCGGGAGCGTGTTCACGACCTTGGAAATCGAGCCTGATCCTGCGGAAAGCGACCATTGCGGCGGGTGCAGGCGCTGCCTCGACATCTGCCCGACCGAGGCCTTTCCCGCGCCGTACCAGCTCGATGCCCGGCGGTGCATTTCCTACCTCACGATCGAACACGCCGGGCCGGTGCCGGAGGAGTTGCGCGGGAAGCTGGGCAACCGGATCTATGGTTGCGACGATTGCCTGGCGGTCTGCCCCTGGAACAAGTTCGCCGTGGAGGCGGCGGACATGCGGTATCACGGTGGAACAGAGACGGATCTGCCGGATTTGGCCGAATTGGCTGGTCTGGACGATGCGGCGTTTCGGGCGCGGTTCTCAGGGAGCCCGATCAAGCGGATCGGGCGGGCGCGGTTCGTGCGGAACGTGCTCTATGCGATCGGGAATTCCGGGGCGGGGCGGCTGAGGCCGGTGGCACAGCGGTTGTGCGAGGATACGGACCCGGTGGTGGCAGATGCGGCACGCTGGGCGGTGGCGCGGTTGGGGTGAGGGGTGGTGGGCAGATTGCCCACCCTACGCAGGGCGCGACGATTCAGGCTACTCCTGCGTCAGTCCGGCGCCAGCATATACCCCTCGCCGCGCACCGTCTGAAGATAGCGCGGCTGCTTGGGGTCGGCCTCGATCTTTCTCCGCAGCCGGGTGATCTGAACGTCGACCGCGCGCTCCTGGGCCTGGCCGCCGTCGCGGCCGAGGTCTTCGACAAGCTTGGAGCGGGTGACGGCGGCGCCGGGCTGGGTGGAGAAGATGCGCATCAGGGCGCTCTCGGTCGCGGTCAGGCGCACCATCTCCTCGCCCTTCCACATCTCGCCGCGGGCCACGTCATACCGCACCGGACCGAGCGAGAGCACCTTCGGGCCGGTGTCGACATGCACCTCGGTGGGGATGCGGCGGAGGATGGCGTTGATGCGGAGCAGCAGCTCCTTGGGCTCGAAGGGCTTGGGGAGGTAGTCGTCGGCCCCGGCTTCCAGCCCGGCAATGCGATCCTCTGTCTCGCCCTTGGCGGTGAGCAGCAGGATGGGAGTGGATAGTGTTTCGCGGAGGGCTCGGGTCAGCTCGACGCCGGTCTCGCCGGGCATCATCACATCCATCACGATGAGGTCGAACTCCAGCCCGGCCAACAGGCGGCGGGCATGGGCGGCATCGCGCGCCGAGGTGGTAATGAACCCGTGGCGCAGCAGGAATTTCTGGAGCAAGCCGCGAATCCGCTCGTCGTCATCGACGATCAGCAGATGCGCGTCACACTGGTCGACCGGATTCATCAACTCCCCTCCTTGAGCGCGGTATAGCGGTGCCGCATCTCCGGGTCCATCATGGCTTCAAGAACGGTCCGGAAACCAATCACGGCTTCGGGACCGGCCTGGCGGAAGGCGTGTCGCATCCGGTCGCGCTGGGCGTCCGAGAGGCGCCGCTCCAGCCGGGTGCCGGCCTCGGTGAGGTGCAGATGGCGCTCGCGCCTGTCCTGCCGCCCCACTCGGCTTTCCACCAGGCCATCCTCGATCAGGGTGCGCAGCACCCGGTTGAGCGATTGCTTTGTCACCCCGAGGATGGAGAGCAGGTTGTTGACCGTAGTGCCGGGCGAGCGGTGGATGAAATGAACGGCGCGATGGTGCGCCCGGCCGTAGCCCAGCTCTTCGAGGATGCGATCGGGGTCGGCGGTGAAGCCGCGATAGGCGAAGAACATCGCCTCGATTCCTTTGCGGAGCTGCTCGTCGGTCAGGAACAGCAGGCTTTCACTGGTCTGCGGGTTGCCGGGGCCGTCGGCCATGGTCTTGTCCTTGCTGGATTTCTCCTCTTCGTCCGAAATAATAAGTCAGCCTTGTTGACTTTCCAAGGCTGGATTGGTAGCGAGTCGCACGGTTTCGCGCAAGATTATGTCCGGATCGGACCTTTGGCGCGCAACATTTGAAAATTGGAGGAGGGTCCGATGGACGGAGCCTATGATGATCGCGACGGCAAGATCTGGATGGACGGCAAGATGGTGGAGTGGCGCAGTGCGAATGTGCACCTGCTGACCCATGCGCTCCACTATGCCTCCAGCGTCTTCGAGGGCGAGCGCTGCTACAGCGGGAAGATCTTCGAAAGCCGGAAGCACAGCGAGCGGCTGATTGCCTCTGCCAAGTGGCTGGATTTCGAGATCCCCTATACCGTCGACGAGCTGGAAGCGGCCAAATACGAGATGCTGAAGGCCAACGGCTGGACCGACGCCTACGTGCGTGCCGTGGCCTGGCGCGGCTCGGGCGAGGACATGGGCGTCTCGGCCCGGCGGAACCCGGTGCGCGTGGCCATCGCGGGATGGGAGTGGGGCAACTACTACGGCGACGCCAAGATGAAGGGCGCGAAGCTGGACGTTGCCAAGTGGAAGCGTCCCTCCCCCGAGACGGCGCCCGTTCATGCCAAGGCTGCGGGGCTCTACATGATCTGCACCATGAGCAAGCACGCGGCCGAGGCCAAGGGCTGTTCGGATTCCCTGTTCATGGACTATCGCGGCTATGTGGCCGAGGCGACCGGGGCGAACATCTTCTTCGTCAAGGACGGCGAGGTGCACACGCCGAAGCCCGACGCCTTTCTCAACGGGATCACCCGCCAGACCGTGATCGGGATGCTGCAGGACCGGCAGATCAAGGTGCACGAGCGCCACATCATGCCCGAGGAGTTGGAAGGCTTCGAGCAGTGCTGGCTGACGGGCACCGCCGCCGAGGTGACGCCTGTGGGCGAGATCGGCGACTGGCGCTTCGAGGTTGGCAGCCTGACGCGAGACATCTCGGAAAGCTACGAGAAGCTGGTGCGGAGCTGATCCGCGCCTCTTAACCGGATCGAAAGGCGGGGCTGGGAGACTGGCCCTGCCTTTTTCATGTCCGGAGCCTGCAGATGTGGGTCAAACAGCTCTTGTATGGACTGTTCCTGGCGTTCGTCGTCGCGCTGCCTTCGATGGTGGCGCTGGGCTACTACAAGGTGACGGGCGATCCCTCGTTCCGTCCGCTGGCACAGAGCATCGAGAGCGCGGTGTTCGGCGGGTTCGTAGGCGATGCGCGCGACCTGAAGGTGCAGCTGAGGTTGCACAGCCCGACCCAGGCGGAGGGGTTCAGGATGGCGAGGCAAATGCAGCGCACCTTCTCTGCGAAGGGGATCGATGCGCGCGTCTACGTGATGGACATTCCGGCGCGGGAGCCGGCGAGCGTGGTCTTCCTCGTCCGTCAAAATCGGATCGGACCCTTCCCGCTGTCCCGCGCCTCGGAAGGGGTGAATGCTGCCGTGGCAGCCTACAGGCTGACGACGAGATGAACCGGAGCGCAATTTGCGGTCGCACCTCCCCGCGCTGCATGTTCTAAGGGCCCGGAGACCCGGACAGACCTGTTGAATGAAACCCCTTGTCGGCATTTCGCTCACCTTGAGCGCGATCTTCTTCTTTTCCATCATGGGCGCCCTCGTGAAGGCGGCGGAAGGGATTCCGGTGGGGCAGACGGTGTTTTTCCGCGCCGGCTGCGGGCTGCCGCTGATCGTGCTCTGGCTCTGGCTGAGGGGCGACATGCCGAACGGCCTGAAGGTGCAGAGCGTTCGCAGCCATGCGATACGCGCCATCGTGGGGTCGGCGGCGATGGGGCTGGGCTTTCTCGGCCTCCGTTACCTGCCATTTCCCGAAGTGACGGCGCTGCGCTTCATCACCCCGATCCTCATCGTGATCTTCGCGGCGATCATCCTCAAGGAACGGGTGCGCCTCTTGCGGATCAGTGCGGTGGCCGTGGGGCTGGTGGGCGTGCTCATCATCATGTGGCCCCGACTCTCGCTCGAGGGCGGCGAGCGGGAGTTGATCGGCACCATCATGATCCTGAGTTCGGCGCTGATGGCGTCGCTGGCGCAGATCTTCGTGAAGGCGATGTCGGCGAAGGAATCCACCGCCGCGATCGTCTTCTACTTCTCCGGCACCGCGACGGTGCTCTCGCTGCTGACGATCCCCTGGGGCTGGGTCTGGCCGACGCCCTGGGAATGGGCGCTGCTGGTGGGAGCCGGGCTCTTCGGCGCAGCCGGGCAGATTCTGGTCACCTCCTCCTACCGCTTTGCCGACGCCTCGCTGCTGGCGCCCTTCACCTACAGTTCGATGATCTGGGCGCTGGGCATCGGTTACTTCATCTTCGACGAACTGCCGACGCTCCAGATGCTGGTCGGGGCGGTGCTGGTGATCTGCGCCGGTGTCTTCATCGTCTGGCGCGAGCAGAAACTGGGCAAGGACCGGGCGGCGCGGGGCAAGATGAACGCGACAATGAAATAGCTCAGAGCAGCGTCCTTTCGACGACCCAATAGGCCGCGATCAGAGCAATCCCGAGCGAGGCCGGCACGGCGACCAGTTTGCGATACCAAGGCTTCTGGCCGAACCAGTAGCCGACGGTGAGGAAGGCCGCGGCGATCACGGTGATCTGACCGATCTCCACCCCGATGTTGAAGCCGATGAGGCCGGTGACAAAGCGCGAGGACTCGAGCCCGACATCCCCCAGAACGTAGGCAAAGCCGAGGCCATGCAGCAGTCCGAAGCAGGTGACGAGCGCAAGGCGCCCCCAGCCGAGCCTGCCGCCGAAGATGTTCTCGACCGCGACATAGACGATGGAGGCGGCAATGAGCGGCTCCACCACGGAGGCCGGAATGGCGACGATCTTCAGGCTCGCCAGAGCGAGGGTGATGGTATGGGCGAGCGTGAAGGCAGACACCTGCCAGAGCAGCGGGCGAAGCTGGAGCGAGAAGAAGAACAGGCCGAGCACGAATAGGATGTGGTCGAGCCCTTTTGGCACGATGTGCTCGAAGCCCACGATGATGTAACGGCCGAAGAGCGGCAGCCAGCCTTCCGTGACGATCTCGCCGGAGCGAGGCAGCGGCTGGCTCGTGGTGCCGGGGTTGAGATAATCGGAATAGGCGTTCTCGCCGCCGCCAACCTGCCGCAGGATGAGGGGGCCGAAGGTGGCCGTCCAGCCGACGGTGACAGGCGCATCGCCCGGCGGCAGGGTGCCGGTGATCACGGCGCGGGCATCGCGGGGCAGGGTGGCATCCGGCTCGTCGGCTACGGCGATCTCGGCGAGCTCCAGGGGAACGGGTGTGTCGCCTGCGCGGACGTCGAAATCACGGCCGAGATCCGGCCAGGCGCCCCGGAACCTCTGCGCCAGCTCCTCTGGTGAAAGTGCGCGCAGGGCGTCATATGCCGCGGCCTGCGGCGCGTCGTCGGTGTTCTCACCGGTGGACTGGTCGATGCCGGCCAGCATGGCTTCGGCGTTCAGTGACAGCTCGAGCGTTACTGTTTCAGCGGAAACCGTTGCATCGGCCACCGAAGGGTTGAGCTCGTGGGCCCTGCTCGCGGAGGCGTGGGTTGACAGCAGGAGGGCAAGTGCCAGTGTCCTCAGGGTCTGCCAAAGGGTCATCTTCATGCGTCTCGCCTCATTTGTCCTCTGCCTCATGGCCGCGCTGCCCGCGGCGGCGCATGAATTCTGGATTTCGCCCGACGCCTACCAGGTGCCGCCCGGCGGCACGCTAAAGGCGGAGTTCAGGGTAGGACAAGAGTTCGCGGGTGCCGGTTACGTTTTCGTGCCCGGACGGTCGGAGCGGTTCGAGGTGGTGACAGCAGACGGGACTACCGAGGTTACGCCCCGGGTAGGCGACCGGCCCGCGCTCAACATCCCCGCTCCGGAGGAGGGGTTGAACGTGGTGGTGCATGAAACCGGCGACCTGACGGTGAACTACACGGATTTCGAAGTGTTTCAACGGTTTCTCAAGCACAAGGACTGGACGAGCCTCGAGGCGGTCCACGCCGAGCGGGGCCTGCCCCTAACCGGCTTCAAGGAGAGCTACCGGCGCTATGCCAAGAGCCTGATCGAGGTGGGCGAGGGCAAGGGGGCCGACCAGGCGATGGGGCTCGAGATCGAGATCGTTGCGGTGACCAATCCCTACATCGACGACCTGTCGAACGGGATGGTGGTAAACGTAATCTACCAGGGCGCCGCGCGGGGAGATGCGCAGGTGGAAATCTTCGAAAAGGCTCCGGGCGGAGAGGTGGAGATCATCCATGTCCGCACCGACGAGAGCGGCCGGGCGGTGTTTCCGATCACGAAGGGGCATGAATACCTCGTCGATTCGGTCGTGGTGCGGGCGGAAGACAACGAAGACCCGGAGGCGGGGCCCGTGTGGCGCTCGCTCTGGGCGTCGCTCACCTTCAAGGTGCCCGAGTAGCTTGCGAGCGGCGGCGCGGCGCGGCAGGGTGGCGCCATGACAACCGCGCTCTACACCCATGACGACTGCCTGAAACACCTTACGCCTCCCGGCCACCCCGAGCGGGTGGCGCGACTCGAGGCGATCCTCGAGGTGCTGGAAGGCCCCGACTTTGCCGCGCTGGACTGGCACGATTGCCCCCTGGCCGACAGGGCCGAACTGCTGCGGGTGCATCCCGAGGCGCATGTGCTGGCAGTCGAGCGCGCCGTGGAGGCCGCGGGCGACGGATGGGCGTCGATCGACGCGGATACCCACGTGATGGCGGGCTCTCTGGCTGCGGCGCTGCGCGGTGCTGGCGGCTGCGTGGCGGCGGTGGAGCGGGTGTTGAGCGGCAGGGCACAGAACGCCTTCGTCGCCGCACGGCCGCCGGGGCACCACGCCGAGAAGACCACGCCCATGGGCTTCTGCCTGTACGGAAACGTCTCTATCGCGGCCAAGAACGCGCTGGATGTTCACGGGTTGAGCCGGGTGGCGGTGATGGATTTCGACGTGCACCACGGCAACGGCACCCAGGATCTGCTCTGGGATGAGACTCGCTGCCTCTTCATCTCCACCCACCAGTCTCCGCTCTATCCCGGCACCGGCGCGCAGCACGAGACGGGGGCGGACAACAACGTGATGAACGTACCTCTGCCGCCCGAAACGGGCAGCCAGGGCTTTCGACGGGTGATGGAGGCAGAGGTGTTGCCCGCGCTCGATGATTTCGCGCCGGAACTCCTGCTGATTTCTGCCGGGTTCGATGCCCATCGTGCCGATCCGCTCGCGCAGCTGAACCTCGTGGAGGAAGACTTTGCCTGGGTCACCGAGCGACTCTGCGACATCGCCGACGCCCACGCCGGGGGCCGGGTGGTCTCGACGCTGGAGGGCGGATATGATCTGGAGGCGCTGGCCGCGAGCACGGCGGCGCATGTGAAGGTGCTGATGAAGCGGGGCGAAGGATGAACGACAAGCCGGTGGCAGAGATGAGCTTCGAGGAGGCGATCCGCGAGCTCGAGAACGTGGTGGGCCGGCTCGAGGGCGGCGAGGTGCCGCTCGAGGATTCCATCGCCCTCTACCAGCGCGGCTCCGAGCTGCGGGCCCGTTGCGACACGCTGCTGAAGCAGGCCGAGGAGAAGGTGGCCAAGATCACCACCGATGCCGAGGGCAATGCAGTGGGCACCCAACCGCTGGATGTCGACTAGGGGCATTCTGCCGTGAAACAGAGACTGACAGAGGCGCGTGACCTTGCCGGGGCCGCGATCCGCGCGGCCTTGCCCGAAAGCGGGAGGGTGGCCGAGGCGATGGCCTATGCCTGCGCCGGCGGCAAGGGGCTGCGGGCGCTGCTGGTGGTGGAATCGGCGCGCCTGCACGGCGTGGCAGACAAGGCCGGGCCGGTGGCGGGAGCGATCGAGGCGCTGCACGCCTACAGCCTGATCCACGACGACCTGCCCTGCATGGATGACGACGACCTGCGGCGGGGCCAGCCGACCGTGCACCGGAAATGGGACGAGGCGACGGCGGTGCTGGCGGGTGATGCGCTCCAGTCGCTGGCGTTTCAGCTCATCGCCGGAGCCGATCTTGCCGCCGAGGCGAGGATTGCGCTGGTGCAGAGCCTTTCGGTGGCCGCAGGCGTGCGCGGCATGGTGGGCGGACAGGCGGCCGACATTGCCGCCGAAACCGCCGAAGTGCCGCTGACCCTGCCCGAGATCGAGG
>CAYVQK010000108.1:0-12081 GCA_964454145.1 uncultured Oceanicola sp.
GTTTCGAGCCGCCATGCTTGCGTGTGTGCCACTCGCCTTCGCCTTCCACCTTGATGCCCGTGCTGTCCACCAGCAGATGCAGCGGCCCCCTGGAACCGCGATACGGGATCGTTACGTTCAAGGTCTTCTGGCGACGTGACAGAGTGCTGAAGTCCGGCACGGACCAGCCGAGCCCGGACAGTTCGAGCAGGCTCGCCACGAAACCGGTCGTTTGGCGGAGCGGCAGCCCGAGGAGAGCCTTGAGGGTGAGACAGGCCTGGATCGCCGCGTCGCTATAGGCCTGCTGGAGGCCTCGTCGCCCCGAAGGAATTGCTTCCCACTGCATCGAGGGATCGCACCAAACGGTCAGCGATCCGCGCTGCCTCAGCGCCTGATTGTAGCTTTGCCAGTTGGTGGTTTTGTAGGTCGTCTTCGGAGGTCTGCTCATCCCTTCCGGCTACTACATTGGATTCACAAGGTGAATCCCTCACCCCCTTTGTGCAACAACGCCTCTCTGTGATACCGAAGGCAACCAGCGCATCGCACCCCTTCAAATTACTAACATCTTTGTTGCATGCTAACATTATCAATGTTAGCTTCCGAAATCATGTTAGAACTGCATGGAAAATCCTCTCAGGAGCTCTTCAAGGCAGCGCAAGGTTACCTGCGTACAACTCTTCATGTGCCAGCCAGCCTGAAGGCTTGGGGGAGCAAGAAGGGGTTGCCGCTCTTTCTTTCCAATGGATTCGAATACCGACAAACGGAGCTCTTCGGACATACGATCTTGCTTGTCGTCCCGAAGTCTAAGGATACCAAGAATCCTACAGGTCTTTCCAAACAGCTTGGAACTATCCAACGCCACTTGGAGGGAATCCTCGTGTTGGTCCTGGACCATCTTTCCGCCTATCAACGCAGCCGGCTCATCGAGGAGTCTGCGGCCTTCATTGTCCCGGGCAATCAACTGTTCATCCCGCAGCTTGCCATGGACCTCCGGGAGCATTTTCGGCGAAGACGCGATTTCGCGGAGGAACAGCTTTCGCCCGCGTCCCAGGCGCTCTTCTTGCGACACCTAAACCTCAGGGACGTGGAAGACGCGCGACCGAGCGATCTCGCGGAAATCTTGCGATACTCGGCAATGTCGATCGGCCGCGCCTTCGAAGAGTTGGAAGCCAGCGAGCTGGCGCATGTGGAAACGCGAGGGCGCAGCAAGCATATCCAGTTCTCCGAAAGTCCTCGAGAACTGTTCGAAGCCGCGGCTTCAAGACTGCGCTCGCCGGTCAAAGCCGAACATTGGTTTCGGGCACCCTCCCTGCCGAAGGGCTTCCACGGCAGCCCATTGCCTGAGTATCTGCCAACCGGTGGCGAAAGTGCTCTCTCGGAGCGATCGACGATGTCCAGGCCCCGCATCATGCGTCTTGCTACCGGGCCAAAGGACTGGAAACGGATTCAAAGTGGCGAGTTTGGGAAAGAGGTCGAACAGGACGAGGAGCCGAACTTCGCGATCGACGTTTGGTGGTACGACCCCGATATCGTGTCGGGTGCGCGTGAGGTCGATGTCCTGTCGCTCTACCTGCAGTTCCGCGACAACCCAGACGAGCGGCTGGAAGCCGCCGCGGAACAATTGTTGGAGGAGTTCGCATGGTAGTCGGCTTGGACAAGCTTCGAGAGCATTTCGCGGACCATGCCGACCACTATGCGGTTATCGGCGGCACCGCATGTTCGATGATTTTCGAGGAGGTCGGCATCGATTTCCGCCAGACCAACGACATCGACATGGTTCTCTGCGTAGAGGTCGTGGATCCGTCCTTCGCACAGTCCCTGAAGGCCTTCCTGGATAGCGGAGGCTACCAGGCGCGCGAACGCAGCAATGGCCGCCGAGAGTTCTACAGGTTCCACAAGCCGACCGACCCATCGTATCCAACGATGCTCGAGCTCTTTGCGCGCAAAGCAGAAGCGCTGGAAATTCCGGAGGATGCGGGGCTGACGGTGGTAGAGGTTTCGGACGAGACCCTGAGCCTCTCGGCGATCCTGTTGGACACGGACTACTACGAGGCACTTATCCAGAGCCGTCGCGCCATTGAAGATATTCTGGTACTCGATGAGCGCCTGCTCATCCCGTTCAAGGCCAGAGCATTCGTCGACCTGTCGGAGCGAAAGGATGATGGCGACGCGAATGCCAAGGGAAGCGATATCAGGAAGCACCGGAACGATGTGTTCCGGTTGCTTCAACTACTCCCGACCGATCAGCCCATCGAGGTTACCGAGCCACTGAAAGCTGACCTCAGGGCCTATGTGGAGAGGGTGAACGGGTTGGCAGACTTCGACCCGAACGCCTTAGGTGTTCCCATCGATCGAGAAGCTGGCCTCGACCTGATCTCCCGCCTCTACCAGCTCTAACGACTGCTATGGTAGGCCACTGTCGTTACCGGACGGCCGACACGCGAGTGCCTATCGCTACCTCTCGATGGTTAACGTGAGCGCCTGCCTAGCCGGCGAACGGCTGGAAGGCATGCCGGATCTGCCCACTTTCGCCGAACAGGGTGTGGATGTCAGCTCCGACTGGATCCAGGTGCGCGGCGTCTTCGGCCCGAAGGACATGCCAATGGAGTTGCAGCAGAAGGTGGCAGATGCCTTCCACGAGGCCATGCGCGCCGAGTCTTACCAAAACTATGCCCGCAGCACCGGGGTGACCGATTCCTGGATGGGCCCGGCGGATTACGCTGATTTCGTCTCCAAGATCTCCGATGTCGCGGTTGAGCAGCTCACCGCCGCCGGGGTGCTTCAATAGTGCGATCTCGCCGTCTGCGACAGACCGGGAGAAAGACGGGGCCCGCTTCGGTGGGCCCTGTTTCTATTCAGATCGGCGCGATCAGCGTTCGAACGGCGGCGATGGGCGTTCCGTCACCACGGGTCATGACAAACCTCGGCCCTTCGTCCAGCACCTGCACGATGTCGCCCCGGTCTATATTGCCCAGATAGATGACATCGCGCTGCAGTGTCGGTGTCGCCAGCCCCGTCTTTACAAAGGCAGCGGTCTCCGCGATGCGCGAGAATGTCGGAAAGTAGAGCAACCCGACAGCATTAAAATCCAGCGAGGGCACGGGGCGCTCGGAATGGATCTCCTGCGCGCCGGTCGGCCCGGCCTGGCGCAACCCTCGCACCGTGTCCCGCGCCTGCCGATCCAGCCGCATCAACCCGTCCTCCGCCTGCGGCAGATGCATCTCTCCCATCACCGACGTCCGGACGATCCGCCGGTTGGAGCCGCTGTCGTCATGGCTGACGAAGCTGGAGATCATCCGCAGCTCGGCAATGACCTCCTCTCCGACCAGCAGTTGATGCCGCGAACCACTACGCGTTTCGGTGACCGCAAAGAGCGTTGACTCGGCCCGGACATCCTGGCCGAGAAGGGGCATGGAGGGCAACTTCAGCCAGAGTGAGGTTGCACAGAACGCCGCATAAACGGGCCGCCCGTCGGCCGCCTGAAACACCGCCTCGCGCCGGCCGAGGGCCTTGGCGATGAGCGCCCAGTGCTGGTCGCCGCAAAAGCGCAGCACCCATTGCTCCGAGAGGCCCGTCGGGCAGAGCTGGGCCATGCCGAGCGGCAGGCGCGCAGTGGCCCGGACGGGCCCCTGCCGCGCGGCGAAGGCGACAACTGCCATCAGGCAACGGCCTTCTTGGCCGCACTCTCCATTTGCTCGGCGATCTGCTCGGCCAGATAGGCACTGTCTTCCTCGATGCCGAGGAAACGGCCCGAGCCCCAGGTGTTCAGCCAACCCAGCCCGATGAAATGGACGCCCGGAACATCGGTGACGCCGCGGTGGTACATAGGCTTGCCGCGGGCATCGAAGACATCGACCTCGATCCACCTGTAATTGGGGCGGAAGCCGATGGCCCAGATCACCGAGGTGATCCCGGCCTCCTTTATGTCCAGCTCCGTGCGCTCTTCAGCCGGCTCCCAGACCCTGATGAAGGGTGGCTCCTCGGGCGCGTCGATGCCCTGACGCACGATATAGGCGTCGATCTGGTCCCGGATACCCAAATAGCTACGGTCTGCATCGTCGAGGTTCTTCTTCAGGTCGGGGAGGAATTCGAGCCTCCGACCCTCCATGTTGGCCAGCGAGCCGTAAAGTTTCACCCCATGCTCGACATGCCATTTGCGCAGATCGATCTCCTTGCCGCCATCGCGGCCCGACATGTAATGGTTCGTCTGCGTCAACGCCTTCACCGGATCGGGATGGGTGTCGATCGTGATCGCGTAATGCCCGGCGTCATGCAGCCAGTCGGTGGCATCGCGGCCCCGGTACTTGCGCGGGCTGCGCGGGGCGGGGCCGACGGCGAGGTGCACACCGCGCCCGGCGCGCACGAAATCCTCCATGATCTGCACGCCCGATTGTCCGGTGCCGACGATCAGCACGTCGCCATCGGGCAGTTGCGCGGGATTGCGGTAATCGACCGAATGCATCTGCACGATGGTCGGGTCCAGCGCCTCGGCGTAGGCGGGCTCGATGGGCGTGTCATAGCCGCCGGTGGCGATCACCACCTGATCGGCTGCCCAGGTTCCAATGCTGGTTTCCACCACATAGCCGCCCTGCGGATGGTGGGCGATGCGGGTCACGGTGACATGTTCGTAAAGGGACGGCTCGAAGCGGGCGGCGAATGCGTCGAGATAGTCGGTAATCTCGTCGCGCAGCATGAAGCCATCCGGATCAGTCCCGCCGAATTCCTTGTCGTAGTGGAAATCCGGCAGGCGGCATTGCCAGTTCGGCGTCACAAGGCAGAAGCTGTCCCAGCGGTTCACCCGCCAGGAGTGGAACTTTTCGTGCCGCTCGAAGGTGACACTTTCGATGCCTTTCTTGTGCAGCTGATAGGCAACCGAAAGCCCGGCCTGCCCGCCTCCGACAATCGCCACTGGAACATGGGGGATGTGCGAATCTTTCATGGTCTCGATCCTTTCAGACGATGGAGAGGCAAGTGACTTGGGCGTCGGGCTGGCCCTCGAACTCGGCTACCCGGGTTTCGATCCGGTCGAGTTGCTGCATGGCGGAAGAGCAGGCGAAGCCGTATTTCCGCTCGACCCGGCCCGAGGCGCGCTCCATCGCGATGCGGGCGCGGTGCAGGAAGTCCGGCAGCTGGTAGCTCTGCCCCGGCGTGAACATCTCGGTAATCACGCTGGAGGGGGAGTAGCAGCGCTCTTCGCTGCCATCGGGCCAACGCAGCGTCCAGTGCATCTCAGGCATGGAGTGGCTCCTTTCTGAAAAGCGACAGGTAGGGAGCTTGCGCATGGTCCCAGAACAGCGCCGTCTCACCGGCGGCTTGCAAGTGCATGCCCGAGCCTTCGGTGATCCTGCCGATGGGATCGGCCCAGATGCCGCGCGCCCGGAAGGCAAGGCAGACCTCCGCGGCCTGTTCCGGGGCGACCGCGAGCAGAAATCCGAAGCTGGGAAAGCTGTGCAGCCAGCGAAGCAGCGGCACGCCTGCGGGCGGCTTGATGCGGTCCAGCTCCAGAATCGTCCCCACGCCAGAGCTTTCGCAGAGCATCAGCGCGGTGCCAGCAATGCCGCCCTGGCTGATGTCCTTGCCCGCCCGCAGCAAGCCGCGTTCGGCCAACTCGGGCAGCAGCGCCAGATCGCCGCGCAGCCGATCGTGCGGCGCCTCCAGCGCGGCGCAGAAATTGTCGAAGTTGACATAGGCTCCGCGATGGTCGATCGCCGCGATCAACACATCGTCGGGGCGGGTGTCGAAGCTGGTCACGGGCGCCTTCGCCTTGCCCAGGACCGAGACGGCGAGGGTCAGCTCGCCGGCGGCGAAGTTGGTGTGCCCGCCCACCACCGGCACGCCATAGGCCTCCGCCGCCTCGCGCAGGCCCTGCATCAGCGGCGCGGCGGTGTCGGCGTCCGGGGCCCAGACCTGGTCGATCAATGCCGTCGCGCGGCCCCCCATCGCGGCGATGTCAGAAAGGTTCACCATCACCCCGCACCAGCCGGCGAACCACGGGTCGGCCTTCACGAAACCGGGGATGAAGCCCTCTCCGGCCAGCAGGTCAAAGCCCTCCCCCGTCTCGATCATCGCCGCATCGTCGCCCGGCGCACCCGGCGCGTCGCCGGTCAGCCCGAGCATGTCGGCGGCCCGGGCAATCCCCAGCTTGGAGCGGATCGCGGGATGGGCGCGCAGGGCCTCGGCGATTTCTGCGGGTGTCTGGCTCATCCCCGACGGCCCGGCTTCATGAACCAGCCCGAGGTCGGATCCGTGCAGGGCGGATAGAAGGACAGATCGGCGCTCATCCGGGCGTGCGGCACCCCGTGCAGGCTCACCTCCTCCAGCACCGTCCACTTCAGCCTGCGGAACAGGGGCACGTTCTGCTTTTGCACATGGGCCAGAAAGGTCTCGCAACCCCGCGCATTGGCGGTGCAAACGGCCAGGCGGATCAACTCCGATCCGAGCCGCCCGACCTGCCGAAAGCCGCTGTCCACCGCCAGCCGCGAGCCCCACCAGAGGCCGGGGCGCGCCTCGTGGATGCGCACGGTGCCAACCACCTGATCGGCCTCATGGGCATAGGTCGAGAGCGCCACGAGATGGGTGGCGACAAGGTCGATCTCGTCGCGGTCATGCTCCCGGAAGATTCCCTGCTCCTCGACGAAGACCCGGCGGCGCAAGCTTTCTGCCCCGCGCGCCTCGAAGGGCTTGGAGGCCGCGCGGATGTAGTAGCCGGGGCACTGAAACTGGTGCGGCTCAAGCTCGATCATGCCGGCCCCTTCAGCTTTTCGTAGGTCGATAGGGCCGAGCAGGCTCCGCATTTGCCGCAGCCCGCCTTGATCTCTTCCGAGCGGATTCCGGCGCGCACGATCATCTCACCCAAGGGGCGCAGGATCGAGGCCATGAACTCGGGGCGCGGCGCCGGGTGGCTTTCAAGCGGGGTGCCCGAGATGGGTACAAAGGGCACGACGAAGGGGTAGACCCCCATGTCGCAGAGCTTCTGGCCCATTTCGAGGATCGCTTCGCGGCTGTCGCCCAGACCGGCGAGGATGTACGTCGACACCTGCGCGCGGCCGAAGATCTTCACTGCCGCCTCGAAGCTCGACATGTATTTTTCCAGCGGCACAGTGGCTTTTCCCGGCATGATGCGGGCGCGCACCTCGGGGGTGACGGCCTCAAGGTGCATCCCGAGCGCGTCGATCCCCGCCTCCTTCATCCGCTGGTGCCAGATGTTGTCTTCCGGCGGCTCGCACTGGCCCTGAAGCGGCAGATCGACCGCCGCCTTGATCGCCCGCGCGCTCTCCACCATCACCCCCGCCCCTCGGTCCTTGCCCTTGGGCGTGCCGGTGGTCAGCACCATGTGCTTCACCCCGTCCAGCTCCACTGCCGCCTTTGCGACCTCGGCAAGCTGCGCGGGCGTCTTGTGGGCAATGGTGCGCCCCGCCGCGAGGCTCTGGCCGATGGCGCAGAACTGGCAGGTCTTCTTGCGGCTCTCGTACCGGATGCAGGTTTGCAGCACCGTGGTTGCCAGCACGTCGCGCGAATGCAGCGTGGCGATCTGGCTGTAGGGGATGCCGTCGGCGGTGGCGAGGTCGTAAAACTTCGGCCTGTGCGGAAAGCGCACCTTCGCAATCTCCACCCCGTCGCGGGTCACCCGCGCCTGCCCGCTCTCGTCGGGCGGCTCCACGAGAAAGGGCGAGGAAAAGGCGGGGGCAGTGTGGACGGGTACCATCACCGTGGTCTCGCCGATGGTGACGGCCTTGTGGTCGGACGGCCCCGCCCCGCCGCGCCGCGCCTCGTGGCCCGCGCGCGGATCGACCAGCCGCATACCGTGGGATTGCAGATCGTTGATCAGGTCGGCGTCAGACATGTCTGGCTTCCTTTTCCTCGGGATCGGGGTGGGCACTCGGGTGCGGCGCCGGCTCGAAGGCCACGCGGGTCTCGGCGGGCCGTGTGTCATGCACCAGATGCAGCAGCTCAGGCCGGGCATAGTGGCCGACGCTGTCCATCATCCGCTTGCGCTTGGTGATCAGCTTCATGTCCAGATCGGCGATCAGGATGCCCTCGCCCGCGGTGAGCGGCTCGGCCAGATGGCGGCCTTCGGGCGAGACGATGCAGGTCATGCAGCCATCGCGCAGGGCCTTCTGCAACTTCGGATCGGGGTGGAGCTGGGCGATCTGCTCTTCGGTCAGCCATCCGGTGGCATTGACCACGAAACAGCCTGCCTCCAGCGCATGGTGCCGCATCGTCACCTCGATCTGCTCACCAAAGATCGGGCCCACCAGCGAGCCGGGGAAGTGGGCGGCGTGAATTTCCTCGTGCTGGGCCATCAGCGCGTAGCGCGCCAGCGGATTGTAGTGCTCCCAGCAGGCCAGCGCGCCGACGCGGCCCACCTTTGTCTCCACCACCTTCAGCCCGGCGCCATCGCCCTGCCCCCAGACCATTCGCTCATGGTAGGTGGGCGTGATCTTGCGCCGCTTCAGCGCAAGGCTGCCATCGGCATCGAAGATGAGCTGGGTGTTGTAGAGCGAACCATGGTCGCGCTCGTTCACCCCCAGCACCACGACCACGCCGCGCTTGCGCGCCGCCTCGGCCACGGCCTGGGTCTCCGGCGAGGGCACGACGACCGCCTGTTCGTAAAGCTCCAGATGCGCGGCCGCCTGTTGAACGGGCGGCAGAACGAAGGAGAAGTAGGGGTAATAGGGCACGAAGGTCTCGGGAAAAACGATGAACTCCGCAGCCTTCTCCGCGGCCTCCGCGATTGCGTTCAGCACGCGCTCAACTGTCCCGGTGCGGCCTGTGAGGTCGGGCGCGATCTGCACGGCAGCAGCGCGAATGATGTCGTCTCTCATGGTCGGTTTCCCTTCTCGGCAAGGGCCTGCGCGAGGAGCCGCGCCTGTGGGACGGCGCGGATCCGGGTGCCTCACACCGTCCAGGTGTCGAGGATGAAGGCATCGTCCTTGCGGTGCAGCAGGATGCAGTCGAGCACGTCTTGCGGCGCGATTGGGACGATCCCCGGCAGCAGGGCAGGCTCGCCATGGCCATAGAGCGCCTGGAGACCGAACCGGCAGCAATAGACCTTGCCCCCTTCGCCCATGAACTTCTTGAGGTTGGCGGCGAAGTTCTGATGGCCCGGAAAGGCCTCGTCGCCCAGCGTCGGGAAACCGCGCTGGATGCCCAAGGTCACGCCGGGACCGTAGAGCAGGATCGAGGTCTCGAACCCTTTGCGCTGCAAGCGGATTGCCTGCAAAATGTTGACCAAGCCAATCGAGCCTTCAAAGGCCACTGTATGGAAGGTCACAAGGGCCTTCTCGCCTTCATCGGCCTTGACGTCTTCAAACACCTTTTCTTCGTAATCCACAAAGAAATCGCCGTCTTTGTGGGCATCTTTGGTTACTGCAGGCATCCCGTATCTCCTATTCCTTGCATGCCCACAGCCTTGACTCAGGCCGATTGACGGTTCAAGCAAACCAACAATCATCCGATAATAATGCATACAATTTTAGACAACAATGTCGAATCTTTGGGCACCCAACCTCTCCCGCGCAAATTTTTTTGGCGCCTTCTTGTTGAGCCTGCCGGGCGGAATGCCGCGCCGAGCCACGGTACGGCAGGCCATCCATACAATCAGCTTCAATTCCGTCGAATCATTGGCTATCAACGCCGGGGAACGGAGAATGACATGATCGACTGGACGCCTCGCGCCAACGAGAATAACAAACCGCGCTATATCGCGATTGCCGACGCCATCGAGCAGGACATCCAGGACGGACTGCTGTCCCCCGGCACCCGGCTGCCGCCGCAGCGGCAGCTGGCGGCGCGCATGGGGATCGACTTTACGACCGTATCGCGCGGCTATAGCGAAGCGCAGTCGCGCGGCCTTGTGACCAGCCACGTCGGGCGCGGCACCTTCATCGCCAAACCGGTCGAAACGGCAACCGGCCCCGACCCGCTGCGCGAGGCGGACGAAGACCTCTCGATGAACCTGCCGCCCGAGCCGACCGACCCGGCGCTGATTGCCAACATGCGCGCCGGACTGGACTATGTTTCGGCCAACTTGCTGCAACTCCTTCGCTATCAATCCTCCACCGGCTCCGAAAAAGACAAGCAGGCGGCTTCGACGTGGCTCAGCCTGCGCGGCATGATCCCGAGCAACTCACGCCTCGTCGTTTCTCCGGGGGCTCACAGCACGATCTGCGCGATCCTGTCGATCCTCACCGAACCGGGTGACACGGTGCTCTGCGAGCAGATCACCTACCCGGGCTTCCGCAACATCGCCTGCCGCCGCGGCCTCAAGCTCGTCGGTGTCGAGATGGACATGGACGGTGTCCTGCCGGATGCGCTGGAGGCCGCCATCAAGAGCCACGGCCCTAAGGCCCTCTACCTCAATCCCACGCTCCAGAACCCCACCACCCTGACCATCCCGACAGACCGGCGCCTGGCAATTTCCGAGGTGCTGAGCAAACACGGGGTCCAGCTGATTGAAGACGATGCCTACGGATTCATCCCGGCCAAGGCCCCCGCCCCGATCGCCGTTTCGGCCCCGGATCTCACCTGGCATATCGGCGGCCTCGCCAAATGTATCGGCGCCGGGCTGCGCCTTGCCTTCACCGTCGCGCCCTCAGGGCGGTTGGCCTACTCGCTGGGCCAGACTCTCAAGGTTCAGGCGGTCATGGCCTCGCCGATCACCACCGCCCTGGCGACACAATGGATCGAGGACGGCACTGCCGATCGGATCCGCCGCTTCATCCGTTCCGAGACCTCCGCGCGCCAGGCAATTGCCGCCGAGGTGCTCGATGGCTTCACCTTCCGCGGTGCGGAGAATGCCTTCAACATCTGGCTGACCCTGCCCGAGGGCATGGGGCGGGCCGACATCGTTGCCCGCATGGCGGGGCGAACGCTCGGGATCATGCCGTCGGACGCCTTCAGCGTCGGGGTTCCCCCCGGCGAGCAGGTGCGCGTCTGCCTCGGCGGCTCGCTTTCACGCGAGGCGCTGCGGGCAAACCTCTATTCTCTGGTCAACAGTCTCCAGCACACCGCTTTTCTGGGGTGACGACTGGGCCGGCGCCCGGCACCGCGAAGCCGTGCATGCTCTTGGCCCATTGAAAGGCCACGAATAGCGCCTTGACCGGCGGCAGCAAAGCGAGCGACAGCGCAATGGCTACGGCCGACAGCAGGCAGGCGACGAGGAGCGGGTTGTCACGGAAGGCTTCGAAAAACAGCGGCAGCGCAAAGCCAATGATGTGCCCCACGAGGAGGATGATCACATAGGCCGGGCCGTCATCGGCACGCTGCGGGGTGAGATCGAGGCCACAGGCGCCGCACTCTGGCCGCACCTTCAGGTAGCCTTTGAACACACTCCCCTCACCGCACCTCGGACACTTGCACCGAAGCCCGCGCTTGAGGGCCGCGCGCAGATCCCGCTCCACGGTCGGGCTGGCGTTCTCGTTGGACATCGCGGTTTCTCCTTCCGAGGATGGGATGGCGGCAGTTCCCGGCGGGTCACCTTGACTGCATCAAGCTACCATACAATTATCTACATTATAGACTATGTGGCGTTTTGCGTCCCTCGAGCCTGCAGTGGCCCCGGGTAGATTGCTCCCTGAAAAATCAACTTGGATTAAGTTCCAGCCCCTTAATGCCCGGACGAACGACTGCAGAACGACCGCCATTCACTTCATCGTCATATTTTCCGAAGATACGCTCTTGCCGCGAATGCACGCTGAACGTCAGCCTGACAGGCTGTCAAACCTTTCGCTCAATCGCTCGGGCCATTGATCGGATGCCGCAATGTCGTCAATCCCCAACCGCACGCTTCCGCCCCTCAACTCGCTGAAGGCTTTCGAGGCGGCGGCGCGGCACAACAGCCTCACGGTCGCGGCCGAAGAACTGAACGTCAGCCAGGTGGCGGGGAGCCGTCAGGTCCGGGTTCTGGAAGACTACATGGGCGTCACCCTGTTTCGCCGGCTCAATCGGGGCATCGAACTGACCCGTGAGCGCGTGCACCTGTTCAAGGGCATCGCCCAGGCGTTTCAGGATATCGAAGACGCGACCAAGACGGTCTCGCGGCTTGGCCAGCGCAACATTCTCGCCATCCAGTCCTACGTCACCCTCTCGCGGGGCTGGCTA
>CAYVQK010000109.1:0-12022 GCA_964454145.1 uncultured Oceanicola sp.
CTCGGGCTGAAGCACGATGCGCCGCACTTCCGCAAGGCTGCGGCGCGGATCGAGGCCTGCCTCGGCGCGGCCCTGACCGATCCGCACATCCGCACGCCCGATCTGGGCGGCACAGGCACAACCCGCGGCATGGCAGAGCATATCGCCGCGGCAATCGGGGAGGAGCGAAGATGACGACGGATCTGAAAGCACTGGCAAGGGGCGGCGTCCTGCGCGCGGCCATCAACACCGGCAACCGGGCGCTGGTGCAGGTCGAGGGCGACACGCTGAACGGCGTCAGCCCGGCCCTCGCGCGCAGGCTGGCCGAGCACATCGGCGCCCGGCTCGAGCCTGTCGTCTACGACGGGGCGGGCAAGGTCTTCAACGATGCCCTGACCGACACCTGGGACGTCGCCTTCCTCGCCATCGACGCGACACGGGCGCAGAACATCAGCTTCACGCGCCCCTACCACGTGATCGAGGCCACCTACGCCGTGCGCCGCGACTCGGGCATCTCGGATGTCGACGAGGCGGACCGCGAGGGGGTGCACATCCTCACCTCCACCGGCTCGGCCTACGACATGCACCTCTCGGCCAACCTGAAGGCGGCGACCCTGGAGCATTCCGGCACACCCACCGAGAGCTTCGAGGAATTCCGCCAGGGCCGCTGCGATCTCGTGGCCGGCGTGCGCGCCTCGCTCGAGCGGTTCTTCGGTGGTGATCCCGACTTTCGCGTGCTGCCCGGCGTCCTCACACGGGTCGAGCAGGCCATGGTGCTGCCGGGCCCGGAGAACCCGGCCATCAGTGCGCTCGATGCTTTCGTCGAGGAGGCGATTGCCGAAGGCTTCGTTGCCCGTCACCTGCCTGGCTAGGCGGCCGGCGCGGCCGTGCCATGGGTCGGATGACGGCACGCTCAGGCAAGGGCTTGGCGCAGGCCCGAATGAGGCTTGATCCCTGATCATGACTGAAGACATGCGCTGGCATCCGGCGGTGCCCGGCCGCGGGTTGGCGTTCTCTGCCAGGTCTTCCACCGTTCCTTCGCCGACAGCGGCAGCGATGGCGCGGGCGATCGGACCGGATTCCCGCAAACTGGACCAGCCAGCAGATCTCGGCACCGACGGAGTCCGGATCTCTCCCTTCGACCACGCGCCGATGGTCGATATCGGCTACCACATCACCGACCACATTGGCTTCAGCCCCACCTTCGGCACGCCGGATACCCCGCCGCCTCACCCTCCCGTCGTGCCGGGTGCCCTCTCCAGATAGCGGTTCCGCTCCGGTTCCGGGTCGCGCCAGCGCAGCCGCTCCGGCGGGCGTGTCTCGCGCACCCATTGGCGCAGAAGGGCGTTCCGCTGCCGCGAGGTCTCCTGCGCCTGGGCAATCGCCGTGGGATTCCAGCCATGCCGCAGGTCCACGGCGAGATCCATCACCAGGTCCGGGCGATCCGCCGCCAGATCGCACAGTTCGTCCGGATCATCCTCCAGGTCGAACAGCTGCGGCGCGTGGCCATCGTACCAGCACAGCTTGTAGCGCCCATCGCGCAGCATCCGGTGCCGCAGCGGACCCGTGGAGATGTTCATCAGCCCGCCGTAGTAGCTAGAGGTCACCCGGTTCGGCCAGCTGGCCTTCGCTGAAAGATCCTGCCCCTGCTGCCCCGGGAGCGCCGCGGCGCCGGCTCGGGCAAGCAGGGTGGCCGAAAGATCGAGCAGGCTCACCACACGATCGTCCACCTCCCCGGCGCCAACGCCCGGCCCCGCCATGATCATCGGCACCTTCGCGCTCTCGTCGTGGAAGGTGCTCTTCCACCAGAGGCCACGCTCGCCAAGGGCCTCACCATGGTCTGAGACGTAAATCACCAGAGTGTCGTCCCGCCCCTCCACCTTGCGCATTACCCGCCCCGCCAGCCGGTCGATCATGCGCACGAGCCCGTAATAGGCCACCCGACTCCGCATCACCGCATCTTGCGGCACGGCATCGACGCCTCCAGCCTCGGCCCACTCCGCCAGTGCCGGGTGCCGCGTGGCGGGGACGGCAAGTCGTGGCGGTCCGACAAGCGGTTCGACAGCGTCGTGATCCTCCGGCAGGGCGATATAGGGCGGATGGGGGCAGAACAGGCTGACCAGGGCAAAGAACGGCCGCCCCTCCGCATCGCGCGCCGCGATCATCTCGTCCAGCTCGCGCTCCGCCGTCTCGGTCACCGCGTGGTCGTAGGCCTGGTAAGATGTTTCGCCCCGCCCGGAGCCGGGCAGCTCCGGCCCCTTGTTCCCCCGCGCAGCGGTCAGCGGGCCGATATCGGGCGCGCCCGAACCGGGCCACCCCGGGCCGATGTCGCCAATGGGTCTCGAACCGAAACCGTGCTGCTGGTCGGGACCGTAGAAATGCATCCGACCGATCAGCCGCGTGTCATAGCCTGCCGCGCCAAGGGCGTGGGCGATGGTGGGGATGTCTGAGGGCAGAAAATCATCATTCGTCCGCACGCCAGACACATGCGGCTCCAGCCCTGTGAGGAAGGCCATGCGCGAGGGCACGCAAAGCGGGGCAGGGCAGTAGGCGTTGGTGAAGCGTGTGCCGCGCGCGGCCAGGGCATCGAGCGCGGGCGTCTGTGCCGCCGGGTCGCCCGCCACTCCCAGTGCCCGGGCCGCGTGCTGGTCGGTCATCACCAGAAGGATGTTCGGGCGAACGGCCGCTTCAGCAACTGGTCTGGACAATTTGCGCCTCCCGTCATATTGGTTGGTCCAATATCAAGGAAAATGACGCGAACGCAATGTGGGAGGAGAAAACTTGCGTATTCATACAAAAATCATGGCTGCGGTCGGACTTGGTGCCGCACTTCTGGTCTCGCCGGTTGGACCAATTGGCGCCGAATCGGCCGGTGCGCAGGACTTCCCGTCCAAGCCGATCGAGGTGATCGTGCCCTTCAAACCCGGCGGCCGGACCGACGTCGTCGCCCGCCTCATCGGCGAGAAGATCCAGGAGAAGGGTCTGCTCAGCCAGCCCATGGCCGTGGTCAACGCCGATGGCGGGGCAGGGGCCAATGCCGTCAACCGCATGACCCGCGGCGACGCCGATGGCCACACCATCATCCACTGGCACCACCAGGCGCTCATCGCCATGGCGATGAACCTTGGCGACTTCAGCCTCGATGACTTCAAGTCCATCGGCTACACCGGCGGCGGCAGCCCTGTCTGGGTCGTGCGCGAGGACAGCGAGTTCAACACGCTTGACGAGTTGATCGCCCACCTGAAGGAAAACCCCCGCAGCCTCGTCGAGGCCGTGGGCATCGGCACCATCCCGCACTTCGTGGGTGCCATGCTGGCCAGCGAGGCGGGGTTCGAGACCCGCTACGTGACAGCCAACTCCGGCGCCGACCGCCTGCGCCTGCTGCTTGGGGGCAATGCCGACATCGCGCTCTTTGCGGCCTCCGAGTATCTCGCCCAGGGCGAGGGGCTGAAGCCGCTGGTCTATTTCGGCCGCGAGCGCCTGCCGGACCTGCCGGATGTGCCCACCGCCACCGAGCTCGGCTATGACGTGAGCTGGGCCAACCCCAACTGGTGGCTCGCGCCTGCCTCCACGCCCGACGAACACGTTGCGATCCTCGAGGCTGCCCTGGCCGAGGCCATCGCCGACCCCGAGATCGTGGAGTATTTCACCAACAACACGCTCGAGGCCTACTGGACCCCGGGGGCCGAGGCGATGGAAGACGCCAAGAAGCAGCTCGAGGCCCTGACGGCCGTCGCAGCGACGATCAACTGACAACGCGCCGGCGGGTCGGCCGACGGCCCGCCGGTGTCACTCTCGGGAGGAGACCTCGCGCCATGCGCGACGTGACACGTCAGAACATCCCCGACATCATCCTCGCCGCGCTCGTCGCGGGTGGATCGGCGCTGCTCTTCATCGGCGCGGCCGAGCTGCCGCCGCCGCGTTTCGAGCCGCTGGGCTCCGCAGCCCTGCCGCGCATTCTCGGTGCGCTGCTCATTCTCTTCGCCGTGATCCTGGTGATCCGCGCCCTCCTGCGCATGCGCGCCGGCACCCTGCGCGACGAGGCCGCCTCGCAAGCCGACCCGCGCCGCGGCGCGCTCGTCTTCGTGGCGCTCGTGCTCTACGTCGCCGCGCTCGACTTCGGCCGGGTGCCCTTCGTGCCAGCCACCACCGTCTTCGTCACCGCAACCGGTCTCGCCATCGGCGCACGAAACTGGGTGAACCTCGCGGTCTTCGCGGCCCTCGGGCTGGTGCTGTCCTTCGCGATCTCCACCGTGCTCGAACGTTTCCTCTACATCTCGATCGGCTGACAGATGTTCGACGCCTTCCTCGCCCTCTTCGAATGGCAGAACCTGCTGTTCCTGCTGATCGGCACCGCGCTCGGCATTGTCGTCGGCGCGATTCCGGGGCTCACGGCCTCGATGCTCATCGCCCTCACCCTGCCGCTCACCTTCCACATGGACCCGGTCGCCGCGGTGACACTGCTCATAGGCGAATACGTCGGCGGCATCTCGGGCGGGCTGATCACCGCGATCCTGCTCCGCATGCCCGGCACGCCCGCCTCCATCGTCACCACCTTCGACGGCTACCCGATGGCCCAGCAGGGCCTGGCCGAACGGGCCCTCGCGCTGGGCATCATGGCCTCGGTCGTGGGCGGCATCATCTCCTGGGGCTTCCTCGCCGGCATGTCGCCCGCGCTCGCCCGCTTCGCCCTGCAATTCGGCCCGTGGGAATACTTCACCCTGGTGCTCATGGCGCTGGTGATGCTCGCGGTGCTCAGCCAGGGCTCCATGGTCAAGGGCCTCATGGCGGCAGCCCTCGGCATGGCCTTTGCCCTGCCGGGGATCGACAGCTCCATCGGCCAGGCCCGCCTCACCTTCGGCTCCTCGGCCCTGCTCTCGGGCTTCGGCCTGCTGCCGGTGCTCATCGGCGCCTTCGCCATCAGCCAGATCCTGCGCGACGCCGCCACGCCGCAGCAGAGCGGCAAGATGGACATGCCCAAGCGCAAGCTGCCGATCTACCGGCGGGATGTCGGCCTCTGGGCCAAGCTCCTGCGCGGCTCGGTGATCGGCACATGGATCGGCCTGCTGCCGGGCATCGGCGCCAACATCGCGGCGCTCGTCAGCTATTCCACCGAGAAGCAGCTCTCGAAGGAGCCCGAGAAGTTCGGCACCGGCTACGAGCCGGGGGTCGTGGCCGCCGAAAGCGCCAACAACGCCTCCATCGGCGGCGCGCTGATCCCGCTCATCACCATGGGCATCCCCGGCTCGGTGACCGAGGCGATCCTGATCGGCGCGCTCACCATCCACAATCTCCAGCCCGGCCCGCTCCTGTTCCAGAACGCCCCCGAGATCGCCTATGGCATCATCGCCGCCTACCTCGTGGCGAATGTGCTCATGCTCATGCTGATGTGGGGCGCTGTGCGATACATCGCCCGCATCGTGCAACTGCCGCGCTCCGGGCTGATGGCGGTGATCCTGGTTTTCTGCGTCACCGGCAGCTACGCGGTGAACTCCAGCTTCACCGACGTCTGGGTGATGATCGCCTTCGGCATCATCGGGCTCGGGCTCGAATACTGCCGCGTGCCGCTCGGCCCCTTCGTCATCGGCTTTGTCCTCTCGCCCATCGCCGAGGAGCAGCTGCGTGCCTCGCTGATGATGTCCGACGGCAACCTCGCCGAGATTTTCACGCGCCCCTACGCCCTGCTATTCCTCGCACTGGCGGTGGCCACCGTGGCCTGGCCCGCCATCGCCGCGCGGCTCGGCAGGCGGGCCCGCGCCAGACATGCGGAGGATGCATCGTGAACTTCCTGAACCTGCCCACCGGCAGCCGCCGGTATCTCGAGATCGCCCGCCACCTCGCCGCCGAGATCCAGGCCGGCAAATACGCGGTGGGCGAGCGCCTGCCGCCCGAGCGCGAACTGGCACAGACCCTCGACGTGAGCCGCACCACCGTGCGCGAGGCCCTGCTCGCGCTCGAGATCATGCAGATGATCGAGATCCGCGTCGGCTCCGGCGTCTTCGTGCGCGACGAGGCCACGCGCGGCCCGGTCCAGATGGCGGAGCCCGACACCGCGCCCCCCTCCGACGTGCTGGCCGCCCGCCGCCTGATCGAGGGCGAAACCGCCGCCCTGGCGGCGGCCCAGGCCACGCCCGAGCAGATCGCCCAGATGCGCCGCACCAACGACGCGCTCGCCGCCAACATCGACAACGTCGCCGCCTTCGATGCCGCCGATGCCCGCTTTCACGACCTGATCGCGCAGGCCGCCGGAAACGATGTGCTCGCCGGCTTCGTCGGCCACCTCTGGCGAATGCGCGAAAGCGAGATGTGGGCCTTCTGGTACGACCAGACCCGCCACCCGAACAACCGCCGCCGCTCCGCCGAGGATCACCGGGTGATCCTCCGTGCCATCGAGCGCGGCCACCCCGATGCCGCCCGCACCGCGATGCAGAGCCATCTCGACGTGCTGGCCGACCGTTTCTACGCACTCAAGCTCTGAAGGCCCTCCATGACAGCACCGAAGCCCGACATCGTCTTCATCATCACCGATCAGCAGCGGTATGACACCATCGCCGCGCTGGGCGCCTCCCACATGGACACGCCCAACATCGACCGGCTGGTGAAGAACGGGGTCACCTTCGAGCAGTGCCACGTCACGGCCCCCTCCTGCGTACCCTGCCGCGCCTCGCTCTTCACCGGGTACTACCCGCACACCAATGGCGTTCTGGCAAACGGCCAGCCCTGGAGCAGGACATGGGTGAGCGAACTGGCCAAGGCCGGTTACCACTGCGTGAACATCGGCAAGATGCACACCATCCCCTACGACGCGAAGGCGGGCTTTCACGAGCGCTACGTGGTCGAGAACAAGGACCGCTACATGGAAGGCCGCTGGTTCTTCGACGAGTGGGACAAGGCGCTGGCCTCCCACGGGCTGAAGAAGCAGCAGCGCGAAAGCTATCGCAAGTTCCCCGACTACAAGGACCGTCTCGGCGCCTTCACCTGGGATCTGCCGCCCGCGTTGCAATCCGACAACTTCATCGGCGAGACCACCTGCTGGTGGCTGGAGACCAAGCCGGTCGAGAAGCCCCTGTTCCTGACCGTCGGCTTCCCCGGCCCCCATCCGCCCTACGATCCGACGCCCGAGATGGCCGAGAAGTACATGGCCCGTGATGTGCCCCTGCCCGAGGTTTCCGACGAGGAACTGGCGGCGCTGGCGGGCCCCTGGATCGCCAAGCGCGAGCACGACGTCGAGGTCGATCACGACAGCGTCGCCTGGAAGTTGAAGCCCACCGAGGCGGAGCTGAAGCGGATGCGCGCCTATTACTACGCCAACATGGAGATGATCGACACCCAGGTGGGCCACATCCTCGACGCGCTGGAGGCGCGCGGGAACATGGAGAACACCATCGTCATCTTCACCTCCGACCACGGCGACAACCTGGGCGACCATGGCCTCAGCCAGAAATGGGCACCCTACGAACAGGTCACCCGCGTGCCGATGATCATCTCCGCGCCCGGCCGCTTCGAGGGCGGCCGCAGCGTGCCCGAGATGGTGCAGCTCTTCGATCTCGGGCCGACGATCCTCGAATGGGCCGGCGTCACCCCCGATCCGACCTTCGAGGCGATATCGCTCAATCCGGCGCTGCGCGGCGAAGCCTTCGAGGGCCGCAGCCACGTCTTCTGCGAGCAGGCCGGCGATGTGAACATGACCGGCGCGAGCTACCTCACCATGGTCCGCTCCGAGACCCACAAGCTGGTGCATTTCCGCGGCTCCGACGAGGGCCAGCTCTTCGACCTGGCGGCCGATCCGGGCGAACGGGTGAACCTCTGGTCCGATCCTGCTTACGCCGAGGTAAGACAGGCGCTGTTGCGCGAGCTGCTCGAGTTCCATATCGAGAGCACCATGCACACCCGCAACGCCCGACACCTCATCGTCTCCCCGCCCGGGGAAGAAGCCTGGCAATGACCGGGAAGGGCTGCTGCGTTCCGGCGCGGGCAGGCGGCCCGGCCGCAGCGCCCGCCGCACCTGCGGCAGCCCCCTGCACCCTGTCCTTCGAGCTGGCCGAGATCCCCGGCGGCACGCCGATCCTGGGCACAGCCCGCCCGCGCATCCCGCTCGACGGCGAGGGCCTGCGAAAGACCAGGCCGCTGAAGACCTTCCGCCTCGGCACCACGACGGTGACAAACGCCCAATTCGCCGCCTTCGTGGAGGCCACCGGCTATGTCACCGAGGCCGAGCGCATCGGCTGGTCCTTTGTCTTCTTTTCCGAGGTGCCCGAGAGCGTCGGCGCCACCCGCGGCGTTGTGGGCATCGAGTGGTGGCGGCACGTCGATGGGGCCGACTGGCGCCGGATCAATGGCCCCGGCACCGAGGCAGCCTGGCACCCCGATCACCCGGTGGTTCAGGTTTCCCACGCCGATGCTGCCGCCTTTGCCGCCTGGGCCGGTGGCCGCCTGCCCACCGAGGCCGAATGGGAGCACGCCGCGCGGGGCGGGGCAGGGGATGTCACCTACCCCTGGGGCGAAGCGGAGCCCGATGACGAAGGCCACTTCCCCTGCAACATCTGGCAGGGCCGCTTCCCCGATACCAATACCGCCGCCGACGGTCACCGCACCACCGCTCCTGCCCGCAGTTTCGCGCCCAACGGCTACGGACTCTACAACACCATGGGCAATGTCTGGGAGTGGACGGCAGACCTCTACCGCGTCGCCTCGCTGAAGAAGGCAGCCCGCGCCCGCGCCGAGGCGATGAAGGGCTACCGCGTGGCCAAGGGCGGCTCCTACCTCTGCCACCGTTCCTACTGCTGGCGCTACCGGATCGCGGCCCGCTCGGGCAACTCTCCCGACAGCAGCACACCCCACATGGGCTTCCGCATCGCCTTCAATGCGTCAGGCACCTGAACTCGCGTGGCCTGTCCGGCCGGACACCGACCGCGCAATTACCTCAGGCTGTCGCGCGCAACGCCGAGCACGAGCTCGCTGATCGCTTCGGTCCGGGCCCTTGCGATGCTCGCGGCGCTGGCGTCTCCTCGGATCGGCGCCTCCACCGAGAACCCGCGCGCCACCTCCCGCCCGCCCTCCTCGGGCGCCACGAAATACTGCCCGGCAATGCGGAACGTGCCGCGCCGCGTGGCGTGGTAATCTTCCACCCGCACGTCGAGCCGCGCATCGGCGGGGTCGCGGAAGGGCCAGGGCTCCGGCGCCACGATCCGGCCCGTCACCACGCCCAGCTCGCGCGCGATCTGCAACGCGGTCGCTCGCGCCGGCTCGTCCGCCCAGAGCGGCCCCAGCGGCACCAGCGTGCCGCCTTCGCCGACAATCATGATCTCTTCGGTGGTGGCGTATGTCGGCATGGTCACCGTCGCCACCTCGACGCTGCGATAGCCGATGCTCACCCGCTCGGTTGGTGCCGTAGGCGCAACCAGCCCGGCAGGCGCCACGCGGATGTCTTCGCCCGAGCAGGCGGTGAGGGCGAGGGCGAGCGGCAATGCGAGCAAACGGGTCATCATCTATCAGCGTCCGGTCAGAATGGAATTGGGGTTTCGCGCGATCTGGCGGGCCAGCCGTTCCAGCGCGGCCGCAGCCGCTTCGATCTGGCGCAGGGTGGCCGAAAGTTCGCGGCCGGCCTGGCCGTCGCGCGAATAGTTGCCGACTGCGGCGCCGGCCTGGCCGGCCAGCGTGTTCAGCCGCGCCGAGAGGGCAGGCAGCGACTCGCTGGCCTCTGCCACCGCCTCGGCGGCATCGCGGGCCGAGGCGAGCGCCGCATTGGCGTTGTCGATGGTGCCGCCCTCGCGCAGCGCCGTCAGCGTGGCGCGCAGCTCGGTCAGGGTCGCGTTCAGCTGGGCCGGCAGCGCCCGGGCGCTGTCCTGGTCGAGCACCTTTTCCGCCGAGGCGATCAACTCCTCCGCGCGGTCCGCGAGTTCCTGCAACGACAGCGCCTCGGCCTCGCTCAGCACCGCGCTCGCCTGTTCGGCAAGCCCCGGCACGGTGTCCGCTGCCTCTCCGATCGCCGAGATCGTCTCGGTCAGCTGCGCGACGAGCGCGGCCTCCTCCACCTCCGCGACGATGGCGTTGATCCGCTCCGCCGTATCCCTCAGGCTTGCCGAGAGCTCGGCGATCTCGGCCGGAATCGCCGCGATCTCCTCGGATTCCACGAGGCTCCGCGCGCTGGCCACCGTCCTGCGCACCTCTTCCAGCGTCTCGGTGATCTCGCCTGGAATTGCCCGCGTGTCCTCACTCGCGGCAATGGCGGTGGAGGCATCGAGGAAGGCGATGACGCTCTCCATCACGTCCTCGACCGGCAGGGCATCCACCCGTTGCAGCAAGTCCTGCACCGTCGTGGTCACATCGGTGACGTTCGGGGCGATGGTGGGGATCTGCGGAAACGGATCCGCCGTCCGGTCGAGCCTGGCATCGTCCGGCGTCGGGTCCATCACCAGGTCGACCCGCAGGCCGGTGGTGAGGATCGACACGTTGCCGAGCCGCGCCCGCAGCCCTTCCTCCACCCGCCGCGCCATGAAGTCGATGAAGGCGTTCTCCTCCAGCACGTCGTCGCCCGCGGCAAAGCCGATCCGCTCGGGAACCAGGCGCAGCGTCGTCAGCAGCCGCACCTGCCCGTCGCCGAAGCGCGACTCGTCGGTGACGCCGGCAATCGTCGTGACCTCGCCGATCTGCACCCCGCCGAGCTGCACCGGCGAGCCGATGGTCAGCCCTGGCAGGTTCTGGTCGAAGATCGCCAGAAACTCGATGCCCCCGGTCTCGCTGTCGACCAGAAAGCTCTGCCGCGCCTCGTTCTCGTCCTGAAACAGCGCAAACTCGCGGCCTTCCTGGATTGGCGTTCCGCCCGAGCCCAGCGTCTCGAAGGTCACGCCCCCGGCGATAAGGGAGGCAAGCGACGAGAAATCCAGCTTCGCCCCGCCTGCACCGAGCGAAAAGCTGACGCCCGACACGTCCCAGAAGCGCGTCGTGGTCGAAAGCAACTGGTCATGCGGGGCGAGGATGACAGCATCGGCCACGATGGTCTGGCCATCGTCTGCGATGGTCGCCTCGCCGATCCTCCCCACCTGGACGCCGCGATAGAGGATCGGCGTCGCCCGCGGTGGCAGACCGACGGTCGAGGTCAGCGAGATGATCGTCCCGCTCTCGCCACCGGCCAGGAGCGGCGCCTTGTCGAGCCCCTCGAAACTGGCGGCGGCTGAGCCGATGCTGCCATCCCAATCGCCCTCGATGTAGACGCCGGAGAGCACGGTATCGAGGCCCGAGACGCCCTGGGCGGTCACCTCCGGCCGCACCACCCAGAACCGCGCCTCGGCATCCACGAAGGGCGCGATGTCCTGGTCCACCCGAATGCTCACGATCACCTGATCCAGGTCCGCCGAGAACTGCACCTGCTCAACGAGGCCAACCGCCACGTCGCGGTAGCGCAGTTCGGTCTCGTCGGGGTGCACGCCGGTGGCGCTGGGGAAGGCGACCTCGATCAGTTCCCCCTGGTTGGCATAGTTCTGCCAGGCCACGCCCACGGCGATCGCCAGCGCCAGCACGGGCACCAGCCAGACGAAGGAAACCCTGCCCCTGCGGCCGCCCGGCTCGACCTTCAACTCGTCAACGCCCTGCGTCATGCCGTATCCGGCCGGGCCCGGTCTGGCAGGTAGTCCCAGATCAGGCGGGGGTCGAAGGATTTTGCCGAGAACATGGTAAAGATCACCGATAACGCAAAGGCGAGCGCGGCCGGCCCGGGATGGACGGAAGCAACCACCGATAGCTGCACCAATGCGCTCAGGATCGCAACCACGAAGACGTCGATCATAGACCAGCGACCAATGAATTCAATCACTTCGAAAAGGTGCATTCGGCCCTTCGGTGTCTGTTGCGACCGCAGCCGCACCGATAGGCCAAGGTAGGCGATGGCGATGAACTTGGCGATGGGGATGACGACGGAGGCGACCAGCACGATCACGGCGATGCCGAGGTCGCCGTGCCGCGCGATCTCGATCGCCCCGCCGATGATGGTGTCGGCCGTCCGCGAGGTGAGCGTCTCGGTCACGAGCATCGGGTAGAGGTTCGC
>CAYVQK010000110.1:0-12018 GCA_964454145.1 uncultured Oceanicola sp.
TCTACCTCGATTCGAGCGGCCCGCAAAGCTTCGCTGGCGGCGTCGAGGGCAGCCCCGTGGCGCGCGTGCGTCGCGGTGGTTTGCCGGGGGAGGCGACCCGAGAGCTCGGTGGCAACGCGCGACAACAGCTCGTCGATCCCTTGTCCGGTCGCTCCAGAAACACCAAGGGCGCCATCAGGTGCGTCGGAGAGGTCAGCCTTGGGGTGCGCAACGATATCGCCAGGCAGGGCCTCAAGCCCGGCGGGCGGCCCGAGGAAAATGCGGAGGTCGGCGGAAAGAGCTCGCGCCTTGGCCCGCTCGACGCCAATGGCTTCCACGGCATCCGCGGTTTCCCGCAGGCCGGCGGTGTCGAGCAGGGTCACAGGCAGGCCCGCAATGTCCATCCGAACTTCGATGACGTCGCGGGTTGTGCCTGCTAGCTCCGAGGTAATCGCCGCCTCGCGCCCAGCAAGCCGGTTGAGCAGGGTGGACTTGCCAGCATTGGGCGCACCGACGATCGCGACCTCGAAGCCTTCTCGGATCCGCTCGGCAGCAGCTACGCCGTGCGCTTCAGCGGCGAAGTCCTCGATCAGCTGGTCGACAAGCGAGAGCACCTCCGCAGTCGTATCCTCCGGCACCTCCTCATCGGCAAAGTCGATCATCGCCTCGAGCAGCGCTGCAGCACGGATTAGGCGTTGGCGCCAGGCATCGACCCGTGCGCCGAGAGCGCCCGAAAATGTGGACTGGGCAAGGCGCAATTGCACCTCGGTCTCCGCCTCGATCAGGTCGGCGAGCCCTTCGACCTGGGCAAGGTCCAGCCGATCATTCTCCAGCGCCCGTCGGGTGAACTCACCCGCTTCAGCGAGGCGGACGCCGGGAAGGGAGGTGAGTGCTGCCAGCAGAGATCGAACCACCGCTAAGGAACCGTGGGTCTGAAGTTCGACAACCTCTTCGCCGGTAAAACTGGCGCCCTCATCAAAGACGAGAACCAACGCGGTATCGATCAGGCCGTCTGGACCATGGAGCGGCATCAGCGTTGCGCGGCGCACCTCGGGAAGGCGACCTGCGAAAGCCTGGAGAGCAGATTTTGCGGACGGCCCGGACATACGGATCACCGCGACCCCCGCGCGGCCGGGCGCGGAGGCTTGAGCAACGATGGTGTCCATTGGTAACTCCTTGATAAGCCTGAGCTATCAGGTGTTCATGGAGTCGAAGAACTCGGCATTGTTCTTGGTCTGCTTGAGCTTACCGATCAGGAACTCGATGGCATCGGTGGTGCCCATCGGGTTGAGAATGCGGCGCAGGACGAAGGTCTTCTGCAGGTCTTTCTGGTCGACCAAGAGATCCTCTTTCCGCGTGCCGGACTTGAGGATGTCCATCGCGGGGAAGACGCGCTTGTCGGCCACCTTTCGGTCGAGGACGATCTCGCTGTTACCGGTGCCCTTGAACTCTTCGAAGATCACCTCGTCCATGCGCGAGCCGGTGTCGATCAGCGCGGTTGCGATGATGGTCAGCGAGCCGCCCTCCTCGATGTTCCGCGCAGCGCCGAAGAAGCGCTTGGGGCGCTGGAGCGCGTTAGCGTCCACACCGCCGGTCAGCACCTTGCCGGACGACGGAACGACGGTGTTGAACGCGCGGCCGAGGCGGGTGATGGAGTCGAGCAGGATCACGACGTCGCGCTTGTGCTCCACGAGGCGCTTGGCCTTTTCGATCACCATCTCGGAAACAGCAACGTGACGGGTGGCAGGCTCGTCGAAAGTCGAGGAAATGACCTCGCCCTTCACCGAGCGCTGCATGTCGGTCACCTCTTCAGGGCGCTCGTCGATCAGCAGGACGATGAGGTAGCACTCGGGGTGGTTCGTTTCGATGGAGTGGGCGATGTTCTGAAGCAGAACGGTCTTGCCCGTCCGCGGCGGCGCAACGATCAGCGAACGCTGGCCTTTGCCGATGGGCGACACCAGGTCGATGATGCGGGCGGACCGGTCCTTGATCGTGGGATCGTCGATTTCCATGTTCAGCCGCTCGTCGGGATAGAGCGGTGTGAGGTTGTCGAAGTTGATCTTGTGGCGGGCCTTCTCGGGATCCTCGAAGTTGATCTGCGTGACCTTCGTCATGCAGAAGTAGTTCTCGTTGTCGCCGGGGGCCTTGATGAAGCCTTCCACCGTATCGCCGGTCCGGAGGCCGTGCTGACGGATCATCTCGGGCGAGACGTAAATATCATCGGGGCCGGGCAGGTAGTTTGCCTCGGGCGAACGGAGGAAGCCGAAGCCATCCTGGAGCACGTCGAGCACGCCGTCACCGGAGATGTCCCAGCCTTCCTCGGCGCGCTCCTTGAGAATGGCGAACATCATGTCGCCCTTGCGCATGGTGGAGGCGTTGTCGATCTCCAGCTCCTCCGCCATCGACAGAAGGTCTGCAGGGGTCTTGGATTTGAGATCGTAAAGGGACAGTTGGGGCTGGGTCATCAAACGGGCCTTCGCTGCGCAGGGCACAACAATGCTGTGCGGCGCGAAATGTCAGTGCGGGAAGATCCACGGCCGAACGGCCGCTTGGACAGGTGAGATAAGGGCGTGTGGCTGGCGAGTCAAGCGCAGGTCAGAACGGGCGCACCACGATGGCGATGACGATGACCACGAGAAGCAGCGTGGGCACCTCGTTCATCATCCGATAGCTGCGGCCTGTCACTGTGTTCGTGCCGGCGGCGAAATCCTTGCGACGAAGCCCGAGCCAGTGGTGGAACCAGGTCAGAGCGCCGACGGATGCGAACTTGGCATAGGGCCAGATGGCGAACCAGTCGATGATGCCGGGCGTCAGCGCGAGCATGATTCCGAAGATCCACGTGGCAATCATGGCCGGGTTCATGATCACGCGGAACAACTTCAGCTCCATCATCTGAAGCATCGCATCGGAGTGCGGGTTCTCTATGCCCTTCTCTGCATGGTGGACGAACAGACGGGGCAGGTAGAAGATGCCTGCCATCCAGGAGATGACAGCCAGGATGTGCAGCGTCTTGGTCCACGGGTAGAGCCAGGTCAGGAAATCGAAGAACACGGGTCACCTCCTGGCACCCTTCAATAATAAAATAGAATCTTAAGAAAGGTTGTTTTTGTAGTAGGGGCTGGGGATATGGGGATTACTCGGTTCTCCACAGTTTCGCCCACAAGCAGGGCGAATAGACAAGTTTCCCGTGGCAACCACTAAAATCATTATTTTTCAAGGTATTAACCGTGATAACTGTGGATAATTGCCGGGAGAACCCTCTGGAAACATGCGGCAAAACCAAACTCTCCAAGAGGCGCCGGATCGGTTTTCCTCATGGGGAGGAAAACGGGAGCGGTGGGGAGAAGCGGGCGGTTTGTGCCCGGGTTGCGGATGGCTCCGAATGAAGTCACACCGGGTTCACACCCCGTCCCCAAGGTCATCCACGAGGTTATCCACATGAGTGCTTCCTTGCTGCTGGCTTCCGGCTCCGAGATCCGGGCAACGCTGTTGCGCAATGCCAGCGTGCCCTTCGAGGTCGAGGTTGCGCGCGTGGATGAAGAGGCCTTGCGAGCTTCTCTGGAAGCAGAGGGCGCGAAGGCCCGGGATGTGGCCGATGCCCTCGCCGAAATGAAGGCAGCCAAGGTGGGCGGCAAGCATCCCGACCGGATGGTGCTGGGCTGTGACCAGGTGCTCGAGTTCGATGGTCGGGTGCTGGCAAAGCCGGGCAGCCCCGAGGAGGCGATAGCCCAGATTTCAGCGATGGCCGGGAAAAAGCACATGCTGCTCTCGGCCGCGGTGATCTACGAGGGGGGCGAACCCGTATGGCGGCATGTCGGGACGGTGCGCCTGTACATGCGGCAGCTCTCGGCGGGTTACATAGAGGATTACGTGGCCCGGAACTGGGAGAGCATCCGCTGGTGCGTCGGCGGATACAAGCTCGAGGAAGAAGGTGCGCGGCTCTTTGCCCGGGTGGAGGGCGACTATTTCAATGTGCTGGGATTGCCGCTATTGGAGGTATTGAACTACCTCGCGATCAAGGGTGTGATCCCCACATGACCGACAAGATACCGCTGGCGGGGGTGATCGGCTCGCCGGTCGCTCACTCACGCTCTCCCGCATTGCACCGGCATTGGCTGGAAAGCCTCGGGCTGAGGGGGCACTACATTCCGATGGACGTGAGCCACGAGAACCTCGAGGAGGTGCTCCGGGTACTGCCCAAGATGGGTTTTGTGGGCTGCAACATCACCATTCCGCACAAGGTGGCAGCGTTGAACCTGGCAGATGCGGTGAGCGATCGCGCGGCGCTGATCGGCTCGGCGAATACTCTGATCTTTCGCGATGATGGCAGCATTTATGCCGACAATACCGACGGTTACGGCTTCATCGCCAACCTGCGTGCCGGGGCGCCGGACTGGAGCCCGCAGGATGGGCCAGTTGTGATCTTCGGGGCAGGCGGGGCGTGCCGGGCGGTTCTGGCCTCGCTGATCGAAGCGGGTTGTACGGATATCCGCCTGGCCAACCGGTCACGACCGAAGGCCGAGGCGTTGCGCACCGAGTTCGGGCCCAAGATCACGGTGTATGACTGGGTGCTTGCCGGCTCCATGATCGAGGGCGCCGCGCTGATCGTGAACACGACCTCGCTCGGGATGGTTGGCAAATCGGAATTCAAGGTGCCGCTCGACGGACTGACGCCCGACATGGTGGTGACGGACATCGTCTACACGCCGCTGGATACCGAGCTGTTGAAGGCGGCGGCGGCGAAGGGATGCACGACAGTGGATGGCCTCGGGATGCTGATCCACCAGGGTGCACCGGGCTTCGAGCGCTGGTTCGGCGAGCGGCCACCGGTGACGGATCAGACCCGTTCGGCGGTGCTGGGTTGGTGAAGCCCCCCGTGAGGATAGGGCTGACCGGCGGCATCGGGATGGGAAAATCGACAACCGCGAAGATGTTTGCCGACGAGGGCGTTGCAGTTTGGGATGCGGATGCCGCGGTGCATCGGCTGTACGGGCCGGGCGGCGCGGCTGTGGATGCGATTGGGGCGATGCGGCCAGAGGCTGTGACAGATGGAACGGTGTCGCGTGCCGCTCTGCGCGACTGGATCGCAGAGGATGCAGGCGCGCTGAAGCAGATCGAGGCGGTGGTGCATCCCCTGGTGCAGATAGACCGCGCGGAATTTGCGGCCGCGGCGGGCGCCGATATTCTGCTCTTCGATATTCCGCTGCTGTTCGAAACCGGCTCAGACCGAGAGATGGATCTGACGGTTACGGTCTCTTGCAGCCGGGAAGAGCAAAGGCGGCGTGTGCTGGAGCGAGGGACGATGGACGAAGCGGCGTTCGAGCGCATTCTTGCGGCACAGATGCCGGATGCGGAGAAACGTGCCCGGGCGGATCGGGTGATCGAAACCGATACGCTGGATCACGCCCGCGCGCAGGTGCGAACTATCGTTGCGGAAATCAGGGAAAAGACCGATGCGTGAGATCGTTCTGGACACGGAGACCACCGGGTTCGACCCGTTCAGCGGCGACAGGATCGTGGAGATCGGGGCCGTGGAGCTGGTGGGGCATATGCCGACCGGCAACCACTATCACCAATACATCAACCCACAGCGCGACATGCCGACGGAAGCCTTCCAGGTCCATGGCATCAGCGAGGAATTTCTGCGGGACAAGCCTGTCTTCGCCGCCGTTGCGCAAGACTTCCTGGATTTCATCGGCGATGCGAAGCTGGTGATCCACAACGCCGCCTTCGACATGAAATTCCTCAATGCCGAGTTGCAATGGGTGAACAAGCCGCTCATCCCCGATGACCGGGCGATCGACACGGTGGCGATGGCGCGAAAGAAGTTTCCAGGCTCGCCGGCGTCGCTCGATGCTCTGTGCCGTAGGTTCGGCATCACCACAGAGCGGGAGTTGCACGGGGCGCTCCTCGACAGCCAGATCCTTGCCGATGTCTACCTGGAGCTTATCGGAGGCCGCCAGCCCGGGCTCGTGCTCTCGGAAGTACGCAGTGAGAGCACTTCGGAGAGCACCGATGCCAATTGGCGGCCCATGCCGCGCCCGCATGCCTTGCCGTCACGGCTGAGTGCAGACGAGAACGCCGCGCACCGGGCCTTCGTGGAAAAGCTCGGTGACGCGGCGGTCTGGAAGCGGTTCGCGGATTAGGCGTCGGCCTTCTTGGGGGCGGCCTCGGCGCGCTGCGCCAGCTGCTGGCGATAGAGCGCGACGAAGTCGATGTTCTGCAGGTTCACCGGCGGGAAGTTTCCGTCGCGGGTGACATCCGACACGATGCGACGCACGTAAGGGAAGATCTGCCGCGGGCATTCGATCAGCAGGAAGGGGTGCAGCTGCTCGTCAGGCACGCCGGTGATCTGGAACACTGCGCCATAGTCGAGCTCGAGCAGGAAGAGCGTGGCCTTGTCCGACTGGTTCTTGCTTTCGACCTTGGTCTTCAGCGTGACCTCGTACTGGTTTTCCATCTGGCGTTTGCGCGCGTCGACGGCGACCGACACCTGCATCTCGGGCGCAACCTCGCCAGTCACGCCCTTCTGCACGACGATGTTCTCGAACGACATGTCGCGGATGAACTGCGCGAGGATCTGAAGCTGCACTTGGGGCGGCTCTTGCGGCGCGGCGGCACCGTTTTCGGGGGTATCGGCCATGGGGCCCTCCGGTTCTGTCAGGTCGCGCCTGCTTTATCAGGCGCGGGCGACGGCCTCAATGCCGTGTCCAGCCGGAATTGCCGGGGATCTTCGAGGCGTCGGGATCGACCTCGCGGTAGCTTCCCTCGACCACGTCATCACGCGGTGGTCGTGGTTGGGCCGGGCCGGAACCCATCGTGAAGCTCTGAACCTTCACACGCTTGCGCAGCCAAGCGAAGGCGGCGGTGCGAAAGGCCGGGATCAGCAGAAGAAAGCCCACGGCATCGGTGAAGAAACCGGGGGTCAACAGAAGGGCGCCGGAGAAGAGAATCATCGCGCCGTGGGCCAGCGGTTCCGTGGGGTCGCGCAACTCGTTGAAGCGGCCCTGCAGATCGGCCAGCACCTGCCGACCCTGGCTCTTGACCAGCCAGGTCCCCAGGATCGCCGTCACCAGAACGATGCCGAGCGTGGGCCAGAGGCCGATCAACCCGCCGACCTGGATGAAAAGGGCGATCTCGATGAGCGGGACCGCGATGAAAAGTGCCAGAAGGGGCATCAAACCTCCGTATGTGTCGCATGTGCGCTGGTGGACTCGCACCCTGCGAAGCCCTACATATGTGCGGAACGCTCCGATTACCAACTTTGTGCCAGAGGCCCCGATGAATCTTGCCGTGATCCAGCTGCTCGTGCTTGCCGGCGTCGCGATCTTCCTGATCCTGCGTCTGCGCTCCGTGCTGGGCACCCGTGAGGGGTTTGAAAAGCCGCAGGCTCCGCTGCCCGGGCCGAGCCGCAGCCGCCAGGATTCCCGCCGGGATTTCGAGGTGATCGAAGGCGGGATCGATCGGGATATCGCCGATCATGTGCCCGAGGGTCCGGTGGCCGACGCGCTGGCGCGGATGAAGACGGTCGAGCCGGGTTTTTCGGTTGGCGAATTTCTTCAGGGTGCCCGTGGTGCCTACGAGATGATCCTGATGGCATTCGAGCGCGGCGACCTCGAGAGTGTCCAGCCGTTTCTCGGCGAGGAAGTCTACGAGAGCTTCGGAGATGTCGTGAAGATGCGCGCCGAGAATGGCGTGACTGTAGATGCCAGCTTCATCGGTGTGCGTGAGACGGTGCTCAAGGATGCCGCCTTCGACGAGGCCGACGGCGAGGCTGAAATCACGGTGCGCTTCATCGGTGAGCTGACGAGCGTGGTGCGCGACGCCGGCGGCGATATCGTCGAAGGCGATCCGAACGCGGTGAAGCGCCAGCGCGACGTCTGGACCTTTGCGCGCCGGATGGGCACGGGCGATCCGAACTGGAAGCTGGTCGCCACCGGCGAGTGAGTCCGGCGTGGCTCGTATCGGCCTGACGGACCTGCCCGGCTGGGCCGGGAACGATCACGAACAAGCCCTGTCCGCCTATTTGAGAACGGCAATGCCCGACGATCCTGCGCATGCTGTCGAGCAGAGTAGCGCGAAGGCGTTCTTTGAACGGACATTCGAGGCCGAACTTTTTGCTGAAGAAGCTGTGCTGACCGGATACTTCGAGCCTGTCTATGACGGGTCTTTGCACAGCAAATCCGGATATGAAGCGCCTCTCCACGCTCTCCCTGATGGGTGGCGGGAGGGAGACACATTTGCCTCGCGCGCCGAGATCGAGGATGGCGATCTGCTTGCCGGGCGGGAGCTGGCCTGGCTCAAATCGCCGCTTGATGCCTTTCTGTTGCACGTTCAGGGCTCCGGTCGTGTTCGCCTTCCCGACGGGTCGGAGCGAAGGGTGGGCTATGCCGGAAAGAACGGGCATGCCTACGTGTCACTTGGAAAGTTGCTTCTGGAACGGGGCGAGCTCGAACCCGGCGACGTGTCGATGCAGGCGATCCGCGCCTGGTTCGACGCGGACCCGGAGCGGGGTATGGCCTACCTTCGAGAAAATCCGAGCTACGTCTTCTTTCGTTCGCTCGACGAGTTGCCCGCCGAGCTTGGCCCGATCGGGACGGCGGGCGTGCCGTTGACACCCCATCGGAGCGTGGCGGTCGATCCGGCCCATACTGCGCTGGGTGATCTGCTTTACATCGTACCTGCCGAAGCCGAGATGCCGCCGTTGCTTTGCGTTGCGCAGGACACAGGCGGGGCGATCAAGGGGCGGGGGCGGACCGACCTGTTCTGCGGTACCGGCGAGGCGGCGGGGGAGCAGGCCGGGCGGCTCCACACGCAAATCGGGTTCTTCCGGCTTGTTCCGAAAGTTGAAGGATGAGCCGGAAGACGCCCAAGCGGTTGAGCAGCGAGGATGAGGCGCTGTGGCGAAAGGTCGTCGAGAAGGCGACCCCGCTGGCCAAGAACAGGCCGAGAGCGCAGCCGTCAGCGAAAGCGCAGCGCGAGCCGGAGCCGAAGCCGGCCTTCGTTCCGCAGCCCTTCGCGGTGGGGGAGACGGCGCAGCCCCGGCAGGCGCCGAAGGCCGCCGCCAAGCCGGCGCCCGCGATGGATCGGAAGGCCTATACACGGCTGAAACGGGGGAAGCTGAAGCCGGAGGCGCGGATCGACCTGCATGGCATGACCCTTGCAGAGGCGCATCCCCGGTTGTTGAAGTTCATCCATTCGGTCCATGCAGACGGCAAGCGGCTGGTGCTCGTGATCACGGGAAAGGGGCGAACGCGCCCGGAGGACGAAGGGCCCATCCCTTCGCGGCCCGGCGTGCTCCGGCGGCAGGTGCCCGATTGGTTGAGCCGCCCGCCCCTGTCTGCCCTGGTTCTGGAGATTACGCCGGCCAATCTGCGGCACGGCGGTGAAGGGGCCTATTACGTGTATCTACGCCGCACGCGTTAGACGCCCTCGGGTGGTGGAGATGCCCAGGGCGATCATCACTGCCGCAAACACAAAGTAGGCGGCGATCCAAGGCAATTGATCTTCGAACGTGTGGCCCGCGTCGATCATCCAGCCGCTGATCCCTGGGCCGATGGCCGAACCGAAGACCATGATCGCCCCTGCCGTCGCCTTGATGGCGCCGATATGCCGGGTGCCGAAGAACTCGGCCCAATATGAACTTGGCAGGGTGGCCTGGGCGCCGACGCCCAGCGCGAGGACCGAGAGGCCGATGGCCGCGCCTAGGAGGTCTTGTGCATCCCAGAGCAAGAGGAAGCCGGCCGCGAAGGGCAGCATGTAGAGCACCATCAGGCGGGAGGTGCCGAAGCGGTCGATCAGCGCACCTGTGGTGAAGGTGGCGGCGATGGAGACGGCGGTGAAGACCGGCATCAGGGCGACGTATTCGACCAGAGCCCACCCCTTTACCGCCGCGAAATGCACCTGCTGGAAGAACAGCGCGGTACCCCATGCGGGCGGGCCGAGCAGGAGCGGGATGCTGAACCAGAACAGCGGGTGGCGGATGGTTTCATTGCGGGTCCAGTGCCGTCCGTCCATTCCGGCGGAGGGCGTGGACTCGGCTGCCGCCTGCGGGGTGCGTTCCTGCCGAAGGAGCATGGCCAGAACCGGCAGGGTCGCCAGAACGAGCGCGGCGGCGACAACCCAGAGCCAGCGCCAGCCGACGGAAGCCATGGCGGCGGCGAAGGCCACCGGCAGCACCGCCTGGCCGACAGCAAAGCCCATGGCGGCGATCGAGAGCGCCAGTCCGCGCCGCCCCAGGAACCATCGCGCCATGGCGACGACGGCCAGGTGGCTGAAGAGGCCCTGCCCGAAGAGCCGAAGCAAAAAAATGACGAAGACTAGAACGACGGGCCCCGATACGGCGGCCATCGCGAGGCAGGCCAAGGCCAGGCCAGGGCCAACGACATTGGCAAGCGCGCGCACCCTGTAACGGTCGGTCAGTGCGCCGGCCCAGACCATCGTGATGGCCGATACGGTTGTGCCGATGGTGTAGATCAGGCCCCATTGCCCGTCGGTCAGGCTGAAACTCTTCATTATCTCGCCGGCGAAAATCGAGATGAAGAAGGTCTGGCCATAAGAGGAGGTGAAGGACAGGAGCGCCCCGGCCAGCAGGAACGGGGCATTGCCGCGCAGGAAGCCGATGAGGTTCATCAGGGTGTCATCCTGCTGGAGACGCGGGAGGGCCCGCCGTCATTGGCCCGCCAGAGCGGTGACCGGCGACAGGATGATGGACGTGGCGCTTCGCACGGTCAGGATCGTGCCAGGCAGCAGCCCCGTGCGCCCCGAGTTGTCGGCGCCGAAGGCGGCGTCAACGGCGCCCACCTGACCGAGGATCTTCAGCAGTGCGGGGTTCTCGGCGGCGGCGAAGTGATCGAGGCCGCCAGTGCCGAAGTTCGACACGTCGATCACCGTCACGTCGAGGTCGGCCACGGCCTCGACATCGGGCAGGTTTCCGAGCCGGGCGGGCAGGCCGGTGAGGCGGGCGGAGAGGCGCAGGGCCTTGTCGCGGCTCGAGGTGAAGATGATGAAGGGCTGAGGCAGGTTGCCGATACGGGTCGCCTGGGCGCGGAACACATCGACGTCGAGATCGGGCGACATGAGCACCACGCCGTTCAGCTTGGGCAGGACGGTGCGATCGTTGCGGATCGCCATCTGCCGCAACGTTTCCATCACCACCAGAGAGCCCATCGAATGGCCGACGATGGTGATGGTCCGGGCCCCGGATTGGGCCACCTCGGTGAGAAAGCTCTCGAAGCCATCGCGGGCAAACAGCGCGCTGTCGCGATCGTAGGCATAGGCAAGCGGGTTCTCGGCGGAAGGCCAGGTGTAGCTGACGGGCAGGTCGTCGATCTGCAGATCGTGGGTCAGTTGGGCGAGGCGGAAGACGGCATCGCCGATGGTGTTGTTGTAGCCGTGGACGTAGACGATGACGTTGCCACGGCTGTCCGGCTTGCCGGCCAGGGCGCTGCGAATGGCCCCGCGAAAGACCTGTGGCGAGGCATAGCGATTGGCGGCTGTTGCCACGAAATCCCGTCGAACGTCGGGGCCCTTGCGGCGCGGGATCCGCACCTCGCCGGGGGCGCGATCGGGTGGCACGGAGATGTCGTAGGAGAGATACCCAAGCGGAGCCCGCTCGGTGTAGCGGATCGCCTTGCTCGCCGGATCGCGGGTGCGGGTGCTTCCGACGAAGATCGTGTACGGTGTCCCGATCCCCACGGCGCTGGGCACGACGAAGAGGGTGGCGCGCGGCGCGCAGGCCGACAGCAGCAGAATCACCAACGAGAGACGCAGAACCACCTTCATGCGTCCGACGTTATCGCGCGCCTCCCCGGCGTGCCATGGCTATAGAACGTATCGGGACAGGTCGGTCGAGCGGGCGAGTTCGCCAAGATTTTCATCGACATAGGCGGCGTTGATCTCCACCGCCTCTCCGGACTTGTCGGGCGCCACGAAGGACAGCTCTTCGAAGACGCGCTCGATCACCGTGTAGAGCCGCCGGGCCCCGATGTTCTCGACGCTCGTGTTGACCTCGGCAGCGATGCGGGCCAGCGCGGCGAT
>CAYVQK010000111.1:0-4072 GCA_964454145.1 uncultured Oceanicola sp.
CGGCCCTGCTGATGGCCGGCCTCGACGGGATCAAGAACAAGATCCACCCGGGCGAAGCCATGGACAAGGATCTCTACGATCTGCCGCCGGAAGAGCTGGCCGACATCCCCACCGTCTGCGCCTCGCTGCGTGAGGCCCTCGCCGAACTGGAAGCCGACATGGACTTCCTCACCGCCGGCGACGTCTTCACCAAGGACCAGATCGAGGGCTACATGGACCTCAAGTGGGAAGAGATCTACGCCTACGAGCACACCCCGCACCCGATCGAGTACAAGATGTACTACAGCTGCTGATCTCACGCGGGACAGTGAGACAAGGAAGGGGCGCCTCTCGGGGCGCCCCTTTTTTTGTGGAGACCTTGTCCTCCTCTGGCCTGCCTTGGGGGTCACATGTCTCCCAGTGACCCGTATGGTGGGTAAAACCCAACAAGCTCAGACGTCTCCCGCCCTTCCCCAAGCGTTCAAAAAACGGGCAAACGCCCGCAGCTCCAGCCCTAAAACCCGCCGCAACCGTGCAGCGGCCCATCCCGACCTCAGCCCGACCTTTGCGCACACCCGAACCGACCGCACCATCAACCCGGGGGGCGCGACCCGCCGGGCCCGCCCCCCACGAGGGACATGCACGAGGGGACGCTGCCAATGTCATCCGACCAGACCACGCTCATCTACGGACTCGAAGACACGCCGGCCCCCGGCCCCGCCGCCCTGGCAGCCTTCCAGCACATCCTCGCCTCCATCGTCGGCATCGTCACGCCGTCGCTCGTGATCGGCGGCGTGCTCGGCCTCGGCCCGCTCATCCCCTACCTCATCGCCATGTCGCTCTTCGTCTCCGGCGTGGCGACATTCATCCAGTGTTACCGCCTCGGCCCGGTCGGCTCCGGCCTGCTCTCGGTCCAGGGCACCTCCTTCGCCTTCCTCGGCCCGGTCCTCGCCGCAGGCTTCGCCGTCAAAAACGACGGCGGCACCCCCGAGGACATGCTGGCGATGATCTTCGGCCTCTGCCTCGCCGGTTGCCTCGTCGAGATCATCCTCTCCCAGTTCATCGACAAGCTCGGCCGCATCATCACCCCAACCGTCACCGGCATCGTCATCACCGTCATCGGCCTTTCCCTCGTGAAGGTCGGCTTCACCGATTTCGCCGGCGGCGCCACCGCGGGCGAGAGCCTCGGCGCGCCGCTGAACCTCCTGCTCGGCGCCCTGGTGATGGCCGCCATCCTCGCCTTCACCTTCCTCGGCAACCCGATGCTGCGGATCTCGGCCATCATGATCGGCATCGTGCTGGGCACGATCGTCGCCGCCGCCTTCGGCATGGTCGACTTCGCCCGCATCGGACAGGGCGACTGGGTCGCCATCCCGCAGCCCTTCAGGTACGGGCTCGATTTCGACCCCCTCCTCTTCCTCCCCATCGCCTTCGTCTTCCTCGTCACGGCGATCGAAACCTCGGGCGACCTCACCGCCAACTCGGTCATCTCCGGACAGCCGGTGAAGGGCCCGCTCTATCTCAAGCGGATCAAGGGCGGCATCCTGGCCGACGGCATCAACTCCGGCCTGGCCGCCCTCTTCAACACCTTCCCCAACACCACCTTCTCGCAGAACAACGGCGTCATCCAGATGACCGGCGTCGCCTCCCGCCACGTCGGGCTCTACATCGCCGCCATCCTCGTGGTGCTGGGCTTCCTGCCGGTGATCGGCCAGGTCTTCCTGCTGGTGCCCAAGCCGGTGCTCGGCGGGGCGACGCTGGTGCTCTTCGGCACCATCGCGGTGGCCGGCATCCGCATCCTCGCCACCCAGGAAATCGACCGCCGCAAGGCCTATATCATGGCCGTCAGCTTCGGCCTCGGCCTCGGCGTAACGCTGGTGCCCGAAGCCACCCAGCACCTGCCCGCCTTCTTCAAGCAGGTCGTGGCCACCCCCATCACCCTCTCCGGCCTCTCCGCGATCATCCTGTCCCTCGCCATCCCCGACACCGCCGCAGCCGAGGAGCCCCCGGTGCAGGATGCCCTGCAGGACAGCATCGAACAGGGGATCTGACGGCTGGCCCTGCGCCGCCCGCTATGACAGCCTCGCGGCACACAATCCGCGAGGCTCCCATGCTCCACCTCCTCCTTGTCGGCTCCCGCCCCGACGTGATCGCCGACACCTGCACCGCGCTCGCCACCCGCGCCCACTGCCACCCGGCTACCACGCAACCCGAGGCGGAAGCCGCCCTTGCCGCCCAGCCGATGGACGCCGTCATCATGGGCGCGGGCACGCCGCTCCCCGAGCGTCTCGCCATCGCCGCCGCCGCGCTCACCGCCCACCCCGGCTGCGCCGTTCACCTGAAGGACAAGGCTTCCGGCCCCGCCCGCTTCACCGCCTGGGTCGAAGGCCTCATCGCCTTCCACGAGGCCCGGCGCGGCTGACCCGCGTTCAACGGCTCAATTCCGCGCCTCGGGCCGCGCCGCCGCCCCAGCCGCGCCCAACTCTGGTCAGATTGCCCTGCCATCAAGCCGCGCAAGCAGTGCAACAAAAGAGGCAGGACAGATGCCCCTTCCGAGCCGTGTCGATGCCGCGCTCCTCTATGCCACCGGCCCCGAGCCGGATTTCGAGGCCGTGGCCGAGGCCGTCATCGGCATCATGGCCCCCTCCGGCATCGCCCTGCAGACCACCACGCTGAAGCCCGGGCACGGCGCCAAGCTCGAGGCGCAAGGCATCAGCCTAACCCTCGCCCGCGCCGGCAAGCGGCTCTCCGAGGGCCGGCTCACCAGGGCCGCCGCCTCCGACTACACCCGCCTGACCGGGCTCAACGCGCAGGGCGCCATCGCCGCCCACACCTGCTTCATCGCCGTGGTGGCCGAGGCCAGGGGCTTCGACGCCGGCAGCCAGGACAGTTTCGAAACCCTGCTCGCCCTCACGCAGATCGCCACCAGCCACCTCGCGCTCGCGGATGAGCCGCTGGTGATCCACTGGGGCCAGTCCGACCAGCTCTTCTCGCCCGAGCGCTTCCTCGCCATGGCCGATGTGCTCTTCCCGCTGCCGCTCTTCTGCCACCCGCGGCCCTTCTCCTCGGGCCGCGTGGCCGAAGGCACCCAGGTCATCGGCTTCCGGCTCGATCACGCCGAGGAGGTGCTGGGCCGCCCGCTGCTCTTCCGCGAGGCCCCGGCCCGCCTGCCCTACCTGCTCGACCGCGCCTACGCCTTCATCGACCACTGCCGCGAGACCGGCCGCATCCTCGGCGACGGCGCCCAGTTCGGCGCCTCCCCCGGCGAGGTGATCGCCGTGGCGATGAAACCGCCGTCCGAGGCGCATCCACAGGGCCATATCGAGCTCACCCTGCGCGAGCGCGAGGGCGTCTTCCAGCTCCAGCCCGAGGGCAGCTACAACCCCGAAGGCCTTTCCGACGCCCGGCCCGAAAGCGCGCCACCCGGCCCGCTGCCCACCGGCGGCAAGACCGGCAACGCGATGGATGATTTCTTCTCCACCCCCGACGCCACCGCACGCGAGCGCATCAGCCAGGCCTCCGACCCCGGCACCATGCGCCCCAATGCGATGGGCGGCCTCGCCGGCACCGCCGCCGCAACGCCCGGCGGCATCGAGGCGCTCCGGGAGGCCTCCCGCGAGCGCCTCGAGCGCGACAAGCGTCGCTCCGACGCCCATGTGAAGCAGATGCAATGGGTCGGCTTCCTCTTCGGCGCCGGCATCCCCGGCTGGCAGACGGCGGCCACGAACCCCGGCCTGCAGAAGTTCATGCCCTGGCTCGCCGCCGGGGCCACCGCCCTGGTCCACCCGATCGCCGCTCTGGTGATGGTAGCCATCCACCTCGCCCGGCCGATGCCCTACTACGTCTACGGCGGCCTGGCCTTCCTGGTGGTCCTCGGCGCCACGATGACAGGAGCCGATCCCGCGCTCGGCTACATGGACCTCATGTCGCTGGTCATGGGCAACGAGATGTCGCTCTTCGGCAGCTCCGGCGGCCATGAGCCCACAAACTTCGTCGACCGCGACTACTACGAAGGCACCCGCAGCGCGCCCGATGGCGGTGGCACCGGCTGGTTCAGCCTCCTCGTCGGTATCCTCAGACCGTAGGCCGGGCT
>CAYVQK010000111.1:4172-11968 GCA_964454145.1 uncultured Oceanicola sp.
CCGTAGGCCGGGCTTCAGCCCGGCCCATGCCCCCCGACCCGCGCCCTCTGCTCCTCCGTCAACGCACTCGCCTCCACCACCGTCGTGTGGATAGAAAACAGCACCGCCGCCGTCTCCGGCATCCGCAGGAGCCCCTGCCGCTCACTGCGAAAATACCGCGCCTCCGCCTCCCATGCCTTCTTCGCCACCTCCGAGCGCGGATGAAACAGCTTCGGGTCGGAGTGAAAATGCCCGTTCGCCCGCAAAAGCCCCGCACCCGGCCGCAGCGCCCCCATCATCCGCTCCACCCGCGCATTCAGCTCCGCGCCATAGCTCTCCACCGGCGCATGGATCCGCAGCATCGCCCGCCCCATCTTCTCCGCCAGCACCCAGCGGCTCGGAAAGCAGAGCACCGCACCCACCAGCACCTGCGCGCCGTGCCGCGCTTCCAACAGGCAGATGTCCTCCGCCACCAGCCGCCCCAGCGTGCCCAGTGGATCGCCCCTGTCCACCACCACCCGGCGGCCATCCGGGCAGAGCACCTCGGCCCCCTCCACCTTCCATTCCGGCCGCCCGGCGAGATGCGCCAGCACCATCGCAAGCGCCTCCGCAGCAACAGCCTCCCGCCCCGGCTCCAGCGCCACCACCTCGTCGCGCCGCTCCGCCAGCAACCGCTCCCGCTCCGCCATCTGCGCAGCATAGGCGTCGTCCACCACGAGCCAGCTGGCCATGTCCAGCGGCCCCGTCCCGGGCAACCGCGGAAACCCCGGCGGCAGCGCGCCCAACCTGCTCTGTAGAATCGCATCCATCCCCGCAGGGTGGGTGAAACCCATGCCCCCCACAAGGCCACCAAAGGCGACACCCCACGGTCGCAAACCGCCCAGACTCACCCCGCCCCCGGCCTCACGCTTCCCCCATGGACACGCCCTACGCCGCCCGCCGCAAGATCGACCCCACCCGGGGCGCCCGCCTCGCCGACGGCACGCCCAACGATGCTGACCGGGTCGAGATCGGCCCCACGCCGCTCGCCCTGCGCGAATGGGAGGCCGCCGGGCTGCCTGCGCCCAATCTCGCCACCCTCCGCGCCTACCGCCTCTCCCGCCTCACCGACGCCATCACCGCCCGCGACTACGCAGGCGTCCTCATGTTCGACCCGCTCAACATCCGCTACGCCACCGACAGCACCAACATGCAGCTCTGGAACGCGCACAACCCCTTCCGCGCCTGCCTGGTCTGCCCCGACGGCCACATGGTGCTGTGGGATTACGACCGCTCGCCCTTCCTGTCGGAGTTCAACCCGCTGGTCGCCGAGCGCCGCTCCGGCGCGTCCATGTTCTACTTCGCCACCGGCGACAGCACCGCCGACGCCGCCCGCCGCTTCGCCGCCGAGGTCGCCGACATCCTCAAGGCCCACAGCCCCGGCAACCGCCGCCTCGCCACCGACAAGCCCATGCTCCATGGCGTCGATGCCCTCCGCCAGGCCGGCTACGAGCTGATGCAGGGGGAGGAACTCACCGAAAGGGCCCGCGCGGTGAAATGCCCCGACGAAATCCGCGCCATGCGCTGCGCCATCCACGCCTGCGAGGCCGCCATGGGCGTGATGGAAAGCTACGCCCGCACCAACGTGCCGAAAGGCGGCGTCACCGAGAACGACATCTGGGCCGTTCTGCACGCCGAGAACATCCGCCGCGGCGGCGAGTGGATCGAAACCCGCCTCCTCGCCTCCGGCCCCCGCACCAACCCCTGGTTCCAGGAATGCGGCCCCCGCGAGGTGCGCGAAAACGAGATCCTCGCCTTCGACACCGACCTCATCGGCGCCTACGGCATCTGCACCGACATCTCCCGCACCTGGTGGCTGGGCGACACGCCCGCCCCCGCCCCCATGCGCGCCGCCATGGCCCACGCCATCGAGCACATCGAGGCCAACATGGCCCTCATCCGCCCCGGCCTCACCATCCCCGAGTGGACGGCCCGGAGCCACCGCCTCGCCCCGCAATACGTCGAAGGCCGCTACTCCTGCCTCGCCCATGGCGTCGGCCTCTGCGACGAGTGGCCCCACGTCGCCTACCCGGAGGACGACCACGGTGGCTTCGACCATCCGCTCGAGCCCGGCATGGTGCTCTGCATCGAGGCCCTGGTGGGCGAAACCCCCGGCGACTTCTGCATCAAGCTCGAAGAGCAGGTGCTCGTCACCGACACCGGCTTCGAGAAGCTCTCGGCCTACCCCTACGACCCCCGCCTGCTCTGACCCGATGCGCCGTCATCCTCGACCCCCGCCCCGAGGATCTCCCACCCTCGCCCCACCGTCATACTCGGGCCCGACCCGAGGATCCTCACCACCACCAGATCCACCGTGCGAACCCGAGAATGCCTCGCTCCACCGGCAACAAACCGCCATGTCTCAGATGTGACTTGGCCATTCCCCGCCGCCCCATTACCCTGTCGGAAACGTCATTTTTCAGAGATCTCATTCCATGCTGAAACCCCTCCTCACCGCCGCCCTCCTTGCCCTCGCGCCCGCCACCGCCTCCGCCATCGGCTGCGGCAACAACGCCGGCGGCTTCGAGGCCTGGAAGGCCGATTTCGCCAAGGTTGCCCAGCAGAACGGCGTCGGTCAGCGCGGGCTGCAGGCCCTCGCCGGCACCCAATACGCACAGCGCACCATCGCCGCCGACCGCAACCAGAAGAGCTTCAAGTACAGCCTGCAGAAATTCATGCAGGTGCGCGGCTCCAACACCATCATCGCCCAGGGCAAGCAGCGCCGCGCCCGCAACGCCAACTTCTACAACGGGCTGGAATCGCGCTTCGGCGTGCCCGCCGGCGTCATCATCGCGATCCACGGCATGGAAACCGGCTTCGGCAACTTCATGGGCGACAGCAATGTGCTCAACGCCACCGTCACCCTCGCCTACGACTGCCGCCGCCCGGCCTTCTTCCTGCCCCACGCCGTCGCCGCGCTGCAGATGATCGACCGCGGGATCATGTCGCCCGGCGCCATCGGCGCCCGGCACGGCGAGCTGGGCCACACCCAGTTCCTGCCCGGCAACGCGCTGAAATACGGGGTGGACGGCAACGGCGACGGCCGGCTGGACCTGAACAACCAGTCCGACGCCCTGGCCTCCACCGCAAACTACCTGCGCGCCAAGGGCTGGCAGCCCGGCCAGCCCTACGGCGAAGGCACCCACAATTTCCGCGTCCTGAAAGAGTGGAACGCCGCCACCGTCTACCAGCAGTCCCTCGCCATCATGGGCACCGCCATCGACGGTCGCTGATCCCGAAGGGCGGGACGCATCACGCCCGTCAACACCTGGCCCCTCGGGTGGGCAATCCGCCCACCCTCCTCCTTAAGGCGCCACCAACTCCCCCACCACGCCAAAATGATCCGAGCCCAACTGCGGCCGGATCACGCTCCGCCCCCGCCATCCCTCGGGCGCCAGCACATGGTCGATCGGCAGCCACAACCTGCCATCCATCTGCTCGATGCTCAGCCGAGCCCGCCCCACGCGCGCGCCCCGCACCGCCTCCTCGATCCGAGCCATCGCCCCCGACCAGGGCACCATGTTGAAATCCCCGCCCAGAAACACCGGCCCCTCCAGCGCCTCCAGCTCCGGCACGGCCCGCGCGAGGTGGCCGAACTGCCCGTAAGGCGCCGGCCAGTGCAGGTGCAGCGACACCAGCCAGATCGGCCCGCCCGGCGCCTCCACCCGCATCCCGGCCCAGCCGTAGCCGCAGGCGGTTTCCAGCGCCGGCCACCGCGCCAGCACCGCCTGCCCGCCCACGGCAGAGAACTCGCAATAATGCTGCCCGGGATAGTCCTCCGACAGCGCCGCCATCACGGCCCGGTTTTCCGCATCCACCTCCTGAAGGGTGATGTAGTCGGCCCCAACCGCGCGAATATCCGCCATGAGCGGCGCCACATCCGGCATCCGGAAGTTCATGTTCTTCTGGTAGAGCACCAGCGCCGCCGCCCCGCCCGGCTCCGGCCGCCACTTGGCCCAGCCCACCGGCGCCAGCGCGCCCAGCACGACCAGCCAGAGCGCCGCCACCCAGCGCCAGGTCATCGCCCCCGCCAGCCCGCAGAGCCCCAGCCAGACCAGCCCGCCAAGCCCGACCCAGCTCCGCGCCACCGCAAGGCTGTCGCCCCAGGCCCACCAACGCCCGAAAAAGCTGGCACCCAGCGCCATCAGCCCAAGCACCGCCACCGCGCGCATCACGCCCCGCATTCCGTCACCTCTTTCCAGCCCCCCGCCGCAGCCATACCGCCAAGCCACGGCGGCCTTAACCCCAAATCAGGGTCAACGCCCCCCATGCATCATTTTCTTGCTTCAAATACTCCCGGGGGGTCCGGGGGGCTGGCCCCCCGTCCACCGCCAGCCACCGCCGCCCCCACTGGACATCCGCACCCCCCGCCGCCACTCTCCGCCGCAAAAGGAGAGCCCATGCCGCCCCGCAAGATCATCATCGACACAGACCCCGGCCAGGATGACGCCGTCGCCATCCTCCTCGCCCTCGCCTCGCCCGAGCTCGAGGTGCTGGGCGTCACCGCCGTCGCCGGCAACGTCCCCCTGCCGCTCACCCAGCTGAACGCCCGCAAGGTGGTCGAACTCTCCGGCCACACCCATGTCCCCGTCTTCGCCGGCTGCGAGAAGCCGCTCGCCCAGCCCCTCGTCACCGCCGAGCACGTCCACGGCAAGACCGGGCTCGACGGCACCGACCTGCCCGAGCCGAAGCTCCCCCTGCAAGAGGCCCACGCCGTCGACTTCATAATCGACACGCTCCGCGCCGCCCCCCCGAACAGCGTCACCCTCTGCCCCCTAGGCCCGCTCACCAACGTCGCCACCGCGCTTCAGCGCGCCCCCGACATCGCGCCCAAGATCGCCGAGATCGTCCTGATGGGCGGCGGTTACTTCGAGGTCGGCAACATCACGCCAGCCGCCGAGTTCAACATCTACGTCGACCCGGAAGCCGCTGACATCGTGTTCAAATCCGGCGCTCCCCTCACCGTCATGTCGCTCGACGTCACCCACAAGGCGCTCGTCACCCGCCCCCGCCACGAGGCCTTCGCGAGCTTGGGCAACCGCGCGGGCGAGGCCGTCGCCGGCTGGGTCGGCTTCTTCGAGCGGTTCGACGTGGCCAAGTATGGCTCCGAGGGCGGCCCGCTGCACGACCCCACCACCATCGCCTACCTGCTCGATCCCACGCTCTTCACCGGGCGGCACATCAACGTCGAGATCGAGGTTCAGAGCCCGCTCACCCGCGGCATGACCGTGGCCGACTGGTGGGGCGTCACCGACCGCCCGAAGAACGCCACCTTCATGGGCACCATAGACGCACCCGGCTTCTTCCAGCTCATCACCGAGCGCCTGGCCCGCCTGCCATGAGCGCCCAGATCCACCTCGCCACCACCGAGGACGCCGAGCGCGTGCTCTCCATGGTCGCCCGCTTCCACGAGGAGTTCGCGCTCGACCTGACCGACGAGCACCGCGCCCGCGCCGTCCTGCCCCTGCTCGAGGGCAACCCGCTCGGCGCGATCTACCTCATCGGCCCCCGCCGCTCCCCCGTGGGCTACCTCTGTGTCTGCTTCGGCTGGGCCATCGAGATGGGCGGCATCGACGGCTTCGTCGACGAGTTCTGGGTCCGGCCCTCCGTCCGCGGCCGCGGCATCGGCATGGAGGCCCTCCACAAGGTCATGTCCGCCCTGGGCGAGGCCGGGGTCGCCTTCATGCACCTCGAGGTCGACCGCGAGGACGACCGCGCCCAACGCCTCTACCGACGCTATGGCTTCGAGGCGCGCGAGCGCTACTTTCTCATGTCAATGGACCTGAGCAAACTCCCCAAGGCATGACCCTCCACCTCCCTCTCTCCCTCTCCTACGCCACCCTCGGCCCCCGCTTCTTCCACGCGCAGCAGGCCGAGCCCGTCGCCGCGCCGGAGCTCCTCCTGCTCAACGAGGCCCTCGCCCGAAGCCTCGGCCTCGACCCCGATGAGCTGAAGTCCCCCGAGGGCCTCGCCCTCCTCTCCGGCAACGCCGCCCCCGCCCAGCACAGCCCCATCGCCCAGGTCTACGCCGGCCACCAGTTCGGCGGCTGGTCGCCCCAGCTCGGCGACGGCCGCGCGCTTCTGCTCGGAGAGGTCGAAACGCCCAATGGCACCTTCGACCTCCAGCTCAAGGGCTCCGGCCCCACCCCCTTCTCCCGCATGGGCGATGGCCGCGCCTGGCTCGGCCCGGTCCTGCGCGAGTACATCGTCTCCGAGGCCATGCACGCCCTGGGCGTCCCCACCACCCGCGCCCTCGCCGCCGTGGCGACGGGCGAAACCGTCTACCGCGAAAAGCCCCTGCCCGGCGCCATCCTCACCCGCGTCGCCGCCTCCCACATCCGCGTCGGGACCTTCCAGTATTTCGCCGCCCGCGGCGACACCGAGGCGCTCGAGGCCCTCACCGCCTATGCCCTCGCCCGCCACTACCCCGACGCGCAAGGCCCCATGGGCCTCCTCTCCGCCGTCGTCACCGCCCAGGCAAGGCTCATCGCCCACTGGATGTCCCTCGGCTTCATCCACGGCGTGATGAACACCGACAACATGGCGATCTCCGGCCAGACCATCGACTACGGCCCCTGCGCCTTCATGGACGGCTACCACCCGCAAACCGTCTACTCCTCGATCGACCGCTTCGGCCGCTACGCCTATGACCAGCAGGCCCAGATCGCCGGCTGGAACCTCGCCCAGCTCGCCTCCTCGCTCCTGCCCGTCATGGGCGGCGAAGAGGCCATCCCCGAGGCCACCGAACGCGTCAACGCCTTCCGCGAGGCCTACCAGAGCGCCTACATCGCCCGCTTCGGCGCCAAGCTCGGCCTGCCCGATCCCACGGCGGACGACCTCCCCCTCGTCACCGGCCTGCTCGAGATCATGGCCGCCGAAGAGGCCGACTTCACCAACACCTTCCGCGCCCTGGCCGAAGGCCACAACCCGCTGCCCGAAAGCACCGCTTTCGCCGCCTGGCACAGCAGCTGGCAGGCCCGCAGCCCCTCCGCCGAGATCATGCTTCAGGCCAACCCCGCGATCATCCCCCGCAACCACCGCGTCGAAGAGGCGATCCAGGCCGCCGTCGCGGGCGATCTCGCCCCCTCCGTGCGCCTCATCACAGCACTCGCCAGCCCCTTCGATCCGCCGGAAGGCACCGAAGACCTCCGCCTGCCGCCCGAGCCCCACGAGGTCGTCCAGGCCACCTTCTGCGGCACCTGAGGCGCTACTCGCAAGCCAGCGCCAGCCCGAACTCCCCCTCAGGCCAGGCCGTCAGCCGCACCCCCTCCGGCCCGAGACAGTTCAGGATCGGGTAGTTCCCCGCATCCACCGCGTAGCCGCAGCTCACCTCCGTGCCGAACACCCCGCCCACCAGCTTCCAGCTCTCGTGCACCCGCGCCCATGCCAGCGCCCCCGCCTCGCCGCCACAGCCTTCCGCCTTCAGCCCCTCGCCATCGACCCGCAGCGCCATCTTCTCCGCCACCAGCGCGCCGCCCGGCCCACGCCCCACCAGTTCGTAGCTCCCCTCGAAGAACCCCACCTCCGGCCCGTCCTCCGGCCCGGCCGCCAGTGCCGCGCCCGCGCCCATCGCCCAGACCGCCAGCCACCTCATCGCCGCACCCCTCTTGTCGCCACGCCCCCCGGAGTGTAACCGACAGCCGACCGCTGACCAGACGCGAAAGGCTGCCCATGATCCCCCGTTACGCCCGCCCCGAAATGACCGAGATCTGGGAGCCCGCCACCAAGTTCCGCATCTGGTACGAGATCGAGGCCCACGCCTGCGACGCCATGGCCGA
>CAYVQK010000112.1:0-11646 GCA_964454145.1 uncultured Oceanicola sp.
ACTGTTTCTGCTTCACCGAGCAGGTGCTGCAGCCCGGCGAACGGGTGCAGATGCCGGTGAGCTTCTACGTCGACCCGGAGATCGTGAACGACCGCGATGCCAAGTTCACAAACTCGATCACGCTGAGCTATACCTTCTACGAGATCGACCTGCCCGAAGAGCAGGCGGCCCTGCAGGGCGACGCGCCGGCGACCGCCGCGCAGAACTGACGAGAGACACTGAAGAGACCGTCCGAGGAACCAAAGATGGCCCACGAAAAGAACCACGACTACCACATCCTCCACCCCTCGATCTGGCCCTTCGTCGGCGCCGTTTCGGCCTTCGTCATGCTGTTTGGCGCGGTGCAGTGGATGTCGCCCCAGGTGCAGACCAACCAGCCCTGGATCTTCCTGCTGGGTTTCATCGGCGTGCTCTACACCATGTTCGCCTGGTGGTCGGAGGTGGTGGACGAGAGCCAGGTGGGCGACCACACCCCGGTGGTGCGGATCGGCCTGCGCTACGGCTTCATCCTCTTCATCATGTCGGAGGTGATGTTCTTCGCCGCGTGGTTCTGGAGCTTCTTCAAGCACGCCATGTATCCGATGAACCCCGACATCGACCAGGCTCCGGCCGTGGACGGTGTCTGGCCACCCGCGGGCATCGAGACCTTCGACCCCTGGCACCTGCCGCTGATCAACACGCTGATCCTGCTCTGCTCGGGGATGGCCGCCACCTGGGCGCACCACGCGCTGGTGCACGAGAACAACCGCAAGGCCATGGCCGAGGGGCTGATCCTCGCCGTGGTTCTCGGGCTGATCTTCACCGTGCTGCAGGCCTATGAATACGGCCACGCCGGTTTCGGCTTCGCGGGCAACATCTATGGCGCCAACTTCTTCATGGCGACCGGCTTCCATGGTGCGCATGTGATCATCGGCACGATCTTCCTGTTCATCTGCTACCTGCGCCTGCGGGCCGGGCACTTCACGCCGGAGAAGCACATCGGCTTCGAGGCGGCGGCCTGGTACTGGCACTTCGTGGACGTGGTGTGGCTCTTCCTCTTCGCCGCGGTCTACATCTGGGGCGGCTGAGCGACTGGTGGGCAGATTGCCCACCCTGCGGGATTCGGAACGCGGGCTGGAGACGGCCCGCGTTCGGCTTTGAAGGACACCCCCATGCGCTATCTCTTTCCGGCCATCCTGGGCATCTGCGGCATCGCGATCCTCGTGAGCCTAGGCACCTGGCAGCTGCGGCGGCTGGAGTGGAAGAATGCCATGCTGGCCGAGATCGACGCGCGGATCGGGGCGGAGCCCGTGGCTGTGCCCGCCGAGCCCGACCCGGAGGCCGACCGCTACCTTCCGGTGATGGCGGAGGGCGAGCTGGGGCCCGACAGCCTGCGCGTACTGGCCTCGGTCAAGCAGGTGGGGGCGATCCACCGGTTCATCACCACGCTGACGACGCCGGAGGGGCGCGTTCTGCTGGTGGACCTGGGCTACCGGACGATCGTGTCGGCCGATATCTCGGTGCCGGAGCGCGCGGTGAAGGTCACCGGCAACCTGCACTGGCCCGAGGAGACCGACAGCTACACGCCCGTGCCCGATGGCGACCTGTGGTTTGCCCGCGAGGTGCCCGACATGGCCCGCGCGCTGGGCGCGGAGCCGGTGCTGATCGTGGCCCGCGAGGTGACGCCCGGCTCCAGCATCACCCCGCTGCCGGTGAGCAGCGCGGGCATCCCCAACGACCACCTCGAATACGCGCTGACCTGGTTCGGGCTCGCGCTGGTGTGGCTGGGGATGACACTCTTCCTTATGTGGCGTATCAAGCGCCGCACCGCCTGAAGGACGACCGATGCAATACATCTCCACCCGGGGGCAGGCCCCCGTTCTGAGCTTCGAGGAGGCCATGCTGACGGGCCTCGCCCGTGACGGCGGGCTCTACCTGCCGGAGAGCGTGCCCACGATGGGCGAAAGCGAGATCGCGGCGCTGGCCGGGGTGAGCTACGAGGGTGCGGTGGCGCGGATCATTGCGCCCTTCGTCGGCGATGCCCTGGGTACGCCCGAGGAGGTGCAGGCGCTGATCGCGCGGGCCTATGCGGGCTTCGGCCATCCGGCGCGGGCGCCGCTGAAGCAGCTTGCCGACAACCATTTCCTGCTGGAGCTGTTCCACGGGCCGACGCTGGCGTTCAAGGACTTCGCCATGCAGCTCATAGGCCAGATGTTCCAGACCGTGCTGAAGCGGAACGGGCGCAAGATCACCATCGTCGGCGCGACGAGCGGGGACACCGGCTCGGCTGCGATCGAGGCCTTTGCCGGGCTCGACAACGTGGATGTGTTCATCCTCTTCCCGCATGGCCGGGTGAGCGAGGTGCAGCGGCGGCAGATGACGACGCCGGATGCGGCCAACGTTCATGCGCTGGCGGTCGATGGCGACTTCGATGATTGCCAGGGGATGCTGAAGGAGATGTTCAACGACTTCACCTTCCGCGACGAGGTGGGGCTGGCAGGGGTCAACTCGATCAACTTCGCCCGGGTGCTGGCGCAGATCGTCTATTACTTCACCTCCGCCGTGGCGCTGGGCGCGCCGCATCGCAAGGTGAGCTACTGCGTACCCACGGGCAACTTCGGGGATATCTTCGCGGGCTTCCTCGCCAAGCAGATGGGCCTGCCGATCGAGCAGCTCATCATCGCCACCAACCAGAACGACATCCTGCACCGCTGCATGACCACGGGCGATTATGCCAAGGCCGGGGTGAAGCCCTCGATCAGCCCGTCGATGGACATCGAGGTGAGTTCAAATTTTGAACGGGCGTTGTGGTTTGCCTATGGCAAGGACGGCGCGGCGGTGGCGGCGCTGATGGACGAGTTGAAGGCCGGGAAGTTCCGGGTGAGCGAGAATGCCATGGGGGCGCTGACCGAGCATTATGTTTCGGGACGGGTCAGCGAAGACGAGACGAAGGCGGAAATCGAACGGGTGTTCAGGGAAACCGGCGAGGTGATCTGCCCGCATACGGCGGTGGGCACCCGGGTGGCGCGCGACCATCAGGGCGCGGTGCCGGTGGTGACGCTGGCCACGGCGCATCCGGCCAAGTTTCCGGCGGCGGTGGAAGAGGCCTGCGGTGTCCACGCTGCCCTTCCCAAGCGGATGGCTGACCTATATGACAGGTCGGAACGGGTGACGCGGGTCGCGAACGACCTCGACGTTATCGAGACTCTCATCAGGGAAAGGCGGTCTGCGTGAGCGTTCAATTCGACAGGCTTCACAATGGTATGCGCGTTGTCACCGAGGCGATGCCGGGGTTGGCGAGTGCGTCGGTGGGCCTGTGGATCAACGCGGGCGGGCGGCACGAGCGGGTGGAGCAGAACGGCATCGCCCATTTCCTCGAGCACATGGCCTTCAAGGGCACCGCGCGTCGCACGGCGCTGCAGATCGCCGAAGAGATCGAGGACGTGGGCGGCTATATCAATGCCTACACGGGCCGCGAGATGACAGCCTACTATGCCCGCGTGCTGGCTGCCGACGTGCCGCTGGCGCTGGACGTGATCGCCGACATCGTGCTGGAACCCGCCTTCGACCTGAACGAGATCGAGGTGGAGCGCGGCGTGATCCTGCAGGAGATCGGGCAGGCGCTGGATACGCCCGACGACATCATCTTCGACTGGCTGCAGGAGGCCGCCTATCCGGGGCAGGCCATGGGCCGCACGATCCTGGGCGAGCCCGAGAGCGTGAAGCGGTTCGGCCGGGGCGACCTGGCGGGCTTCGTGGCCGAGCACTACGGGCCGGAGCACCTGGTGCTGGCGGCGGCGGGTGCGGTGGACCATGACCAGATCCTGAAGCTGGCTGAGAAGGCCTTTGGCCACCTGACCCCGCGGCCACGCCGCGTGGAGGAGCCGGCGCGCTTTGTCGGTGGCGAGTTTCGCGAGATCCGGCCGTTGGAGCAGGTGCATTTCGCCATGGGGCTCGAGAGCCCGAACTACCGCGATCCGGATATCTACGTGGCGCAGATCTATGCCAGCGCGATGGGCGGCGGCATGTCGTCCCGGCTGTTCCAGGAACTGCGGGAGAAGCGGGGGCTCTGCTATTCGATCTATGCCCAGGCGGGCGCCTATGGCGACACCGGGCTGATGACGATCTACGCGGGCACCAGCGGCGAGGATATCACCGGGCTCTCGGAGGTGGTGATCGACGAACTGCGCCGCGCGGGCGATGACCTGAGCCATGCCGAGCTGGAACGCGCGCGCGCGCAGCTGAAGGCCGGGTTGCTGATGGGGCTCGAAGGCCCCTCGAGCCGGGCCGAGCGGATGGCGCGGATGGTGACGATCTGGGACCGGGTGCCGACCCCCGAGGAGACGGTGCAGAAGATCGACGCGGTGACGCTCGAGGAGCTGCGCCGCTTTGCCACCCGGCTCGCGACCGAGGCTCCGGCGGCGCTGGCACTTTATGGCCCGGCCGAGCGGGCGCCCGGCCTGACGGGCTTGAAGGAGCGGCTGGCGGCCTGATGCTGCTGGGGCGGCGGAAAGTCCGGATCGACACGCCGCGGATGCTGCTGCGCCCGCCCGCCCATGGCGATTTTCGCGGCTGGAGCGACCTGCGGCGAGAGAGCCGGGAGTTTCTGACACCCTGGGAACCGACCTGGGCCGGAGACCACCTGTCGCGCAAGAGCTTCACCAACAGGGTCTACTGGGCGCAGCGGGCGATTGCCGGGGGCTCGGCGGTGCCGCTCTTCCTGTTCGGCCGCGAGGGGGAAGACCTGCTTGGCGCGATCACGCTTGACAACATCCGCCGCGGGCCTGCGCAATCGGGCACGCTAGGCTACTGGATCGGTGAGCCCTACAAGCGGCAGGGCTTCATGAAGGAAGCCATTGAAGCCGTTGTGCATTATGGCTTCACCGCGCTCGACCTCAGCCGCCTCGAGGCCGCCTGCCTGCCGGAAAACGCGGCCTCGCGCGGGGCGCTGGAGAAATGCGGCTTCAAGTACGAGGGCGTGGCGCAGAGCTACCTGCAGATCAACGGCAGGTGGCGAAATCATGTGCTTTACGCCAATTTGCGCCGCGATCGCCGGGGGCGGACCGAGGCCGGGGCATAAACTTTTCGTGGGCGCGGTTCCGGCGCCCGATTCTGCGCTAGCCTGACCTCCAGGAGGCGCGCCCATGATCCGATTTTTCGCAGCCCTTGCAGGGCTTTCCCTAATCGCTGGCAGCGCGGTGGCGCAGGAGGCCGCGCGGCGCTCGTCGCATTGCATCGCGCTGGTCGAGAACGTGCCGGGGATGGAGTTCATCCAGAAGGCCTCGTGGGAAGAACCGGTGGAGCCGGACTCGGTCCGCATCACCTATGTCGATCATTCGGTCTATGTGGTGCAGACGGAGGGCGGGCTTTCGGTGGCGACCGATTACAACGGCTACCTGGGGCCGGTGGACTTCGTGCCCGACGTGGCGACGATGAACCATGCACACAGCTCGCACTGGACGGCCAACCCCGACTCGCGCATCCCCCATGTGCTGCGCGGCTGGGGGGACGAGGCGGGGCCGGCGGACCATCACCTCGACCTCGGCGAGATGCTGGTGCGCAACGTGCCGACCGATATCCGCTCGGGCTATGGCGGCGTGGAGGAGGACGGCAACTCGATCTTCGTGTTCGAGGTGGCGGGGCTCTGCATCGGGCACCTCGGGCACCTGCATCATGAGCCGAACGCCGAGCAATACGCCGCACTGGGGCGGCTCGACATCGTGATGGCGCCGGTGGACGGGGGCATGACGGTGGATATCGGGACGATGCAGAACATCGTCAGCCGGTTGCGCTCCTCCATCGTGCTGCCGATGCACTGGTTTTCGGGCTACTCGCTGGATCGGTTCCTGGAGGGCATGGCGGGGGAGTTCGCCATCGACCGCCGCGTTGGGAGTTCGTTAACCGTGTCGCTTCGCGATCTGCCGTCGCGGCCGACGATCGTGGTGCTGCAGCCGGTGGTGCTTTCCGGCTTCGATTGAATTTTGCGCGGGGCCGTGCGTAATGGCTCCATGTTGACTGATGCGACCCCCGAGATTGTCGAAGAGTTTCGCGCGGCCCTGCCGGATGGCGTGGTGCGCGACGTGGAGCAACGTTACCTCGAAGAGCCGAGAGACAGGTTAACGGGCCGGGCGGGTGCCGTTCTGCTGCCCGGATCGGTGGAGGAGGTTTCGGCCATCCTGCGGCTGGCCTCGAAGCACCGGGTGGGCGTGGTGCCCTACGGCGGGGGCACCGGGCTGGTGGGCGGCCAGGTGGTGCCGGAGGGGCCGGTGCCGCTGGTGCTCAGCCTCGAGCGGATGAACAGGGTGCGCGGCGTCTGGCCCGAAGAGGGCGTGATGACCGTCGAGGCCGGGATGATCCTGCAGGATGTTCAAGGGGTTGCGGAGAAGGCGGGGCGGCTGTTTCCGCTGTCGCTCGGCAGCGAGGGGACGGCGCGGATTGGCGGGCTTCTGGGCACCAACGCGGGGGGCGTGAACGTGCTGCGCTATGGCAATGCGCGGGAGTTGTGCCTGGGCGTGGAAGCGGTGCTGGCGGACGGGCGGGTGATGGCCGGGCTGAAGCGGCTCAGGAAGGACAACACGGGCTATGACCTGCGCAACCTGCTGATCGGTTCGGAGGGGACGCTGGGGGTGATCACGGCGGCCTCTCTGCGGCTGTTCCCACGACCCGATGACGTTGCGGCGGCGGTGCTGGAGGTCGAGAGCCCGGCGGCAGCGCTGGAGCTGCTGGGACGGGCGCAAACCCTTGCTGGACAGGCGATTTCGGCCTTCGAACTGATCACGGCGCAGGGCCCGGAGTTCCTTGCCGAGCACCTGCCGCAGGTGCGGCTGCCTTGGGCCGCGGTGCCGCCCTGGAGCGTTCTGATCGAGATCGGCACCTTCGGCGGTCAGAGCGCGCAGGACTTGCTGGAACGGATCTTCGCGGAGGGCTTCGAGGCGGGGCTGGTGAGCGACGGCGTGGTGGCCGCGAGCGAGGGGCAGAGGGCGGAGTTCTGGGCGATGCGGGAGGCGTTGCCGGAGGGGAACCGGAAGGTGGGGTCGGTGGTGTCGAACGATATCTCGCTGCCCTTGAGCCGGGTGCCGGAGTTCATCGAGCGGGCCGGGCAAGCCATTGGGAAGGCGGGGGATTTCAGGATCAACTGCTTCGGGCACCTGGGCGACGGGAACCTGCATTACAACGTCTTTCCCGGTGTCGGAAAGCGGCGGGGGGACTATCCGGAAAGCGCCTATGAAGAGCTGAAAGACGTTATAAATCAGCTGCTTGCGGACATGGATGGCTCTTTCAGCGCGGAGCATGGGCTGGGGCGGGCGAAGGTGGAAGACCTCGAACGCTACGGCGATCCGGTGCGGATCGAGATGATGCGGGCGATCAAGCAAACCCTTGATCCGCTTGGCATTCTGAACCCCGGCGCGGTGCTCCGGCAGATGTGATCGGGGCGGGGGCAAGGCGCCGTTAACCGCGAAAAGCGACGGGCAACACCTCATGCACATCTCATGCACACCTGATGCACAGCCCATGCACATGTCGGATGACATGGCGCACTCTGGTTAACCCGCCGAACGCGGGGGCTTGTCAGCCCATCCGGCTTGGGGTAGCTGCGGCGCCTTTCGGCATGGAGAGGCGCGATGACGGGCAGGCTGGCGATCGACTTTGGCACCTCGAATTCGGCGGCGGCCGTCTGGGCGGGCGGCGCGGTGCGGCGGCTGCCCGTGGAGGCGGGGGCCGAGACCCTGCCGACGGCGGTGTTCTTCCCCGAGGGCGGCGGCGCGATGCGGATCGGCGCGGCGGCGGGCGCGGCGCTGATCGGCGGCGAGGAGGGGCGCTACATGCGGGCGCTGAAGTCCGTGCTGGGGGTGCCGCTGTTCCACGAGACGCGGCTGATCGAGGGCAAGCGGCGGACGCTGGCGGAGGTGGTGACGGCCTTCCTGGTGCAGGTGCGCGAACGGTCGGAGGCGTTCACCCACATGCGCTTCGGCCGGGCGCTCTCGGGTCGGCCTGTGCGGTTTCACGAGGACGTGGAGAAGGACGCGCAGGCGGAGGCGGACCTGCGGGGGTGTTACCTGGCGGCGGGGTTCGAGGAGGTGGAGTTCCTGCCCGAGCCCGAGGCCGCCGCGCGGGCCTGCCAGGGGATGGGCGATGCCCGCGGCCTCGGCCTGATCGTGGACATCGGCGGGGGCACCAGCGACTTCACGGTGTTCCGGAGCGGCGCGGAGGTGGAGATCCTGGCGAGCCATGGCATCCGGCTCGGGGGCACGGATTTCGACCGGGTGCTGTCGGTGGCGGAGGTGATGCCGCTCCTGGGGCTCGGCAGCGAGCTGAAGCGCGAGTTCGGGCCGGGGCTGCTGCCGGTGCCGCGGGCGGTGTTCGTGGACCTGGCGACCTGGGCGAAGATCCCGTTCCTCTACGCGCCGGATGTGCGCCGCGAGGTGGCAGGCATGTTGAAGCTGGCGGTGGAGCCGGAGAAACTGGGCCGCCTGGCGAAGGTGCTGGAGGACGAGCTGGGCCACGAGCTGGCCTTCGCAGTGGAGAAGGGGAAGATCGCGGCGAACGATGCGGGCACGGGCCGGATCGGGATGGGGATGGTGGCGCCGGGGCTCGCGGCGGAGCTGAGTGCGGCACGGATGGACGAGGTGCTGGGCGAGGCGCGGGCGGCGCTGGGTGGCGCGGCGCGCGAGGTGCTGGCGCGGGCGGGCGTGGCGCCGGGCGAGGTGGCCCGGGTGGTGCTCGTGGGCGGCTCGAGCCTGATGGGCTTCGTGGAGGCGGAGATGCGGGGGGTGTGCCCGGGCGCGGAAGTGCTTCGCTCGGAGGCCTTCACAGCGGTGGTGGACGGGTTGGCGCTGGCAACACGATAGGGGCCAGCCGGGGCCGTTTGCCGCTCCAGAGACCATCTGGCAGGCATCCCCCCGTTGATAGCTGTCAATGTTCAAATGTGTGGGCGGTCGCAGAATTGGGAAACCGGACTGCGGAGGAGGAACCCACATGACACGGATGAAGATGACCGTTGCCGCCCTGGCGCTGCTGCTGCCGGGCGCGGTGCAGGCGCAGAGCCAGGAGATCGGCGCGGAGCTCTATGGCCAGTATTGCGCGACCTGCCATGGGGCGGGCGGAGCGGGCGACGGCCCGCTGACCGAGGTGATGACGGAGATGCCTGCCGACCTCCGCAGGCTTGCGGCGGGCAACGAGATGGCGCCGGGCGAGTTTCCGATGCTGAAGGTGATCCACATCATCGACGGACGCACCGGTCTGCGCGGTCACGGCGGTGCGATGCCGACCTATGGCAGAGTGTTCATGGCTGAGACCGAGCCCACGATGGAGCTGACGGGCGCGGTGCTGGAGACACGCGGGCGGGTGCTTTCGCTCGCGTTGTACCTGGAGTCGATCCAGGAGTAGGGGGGAAGGGCCGCGCAGGCGGGAGTGATCCTGCCTGCGCGGTGCTTTTTGTCGTGGGTGAGTGAAGGTGCTGCTGGCTTGGAGGGGGCGTGCGGTGCAGCGACCTCGGGTGGTGGGCAGATTGCCCATCCTACGGTGGTGGGGCCGGTCGCTTGGGGTGGCCGGGCTGAAGCCCGGCCTACGGAGTTGGCCGGGGTCGCGGGGCGAGCTGCGCGTTACGCGCCTTCGTAGGCCACCAGGGCGTGGACGTCGAAGCCGAGGGCCTCGAGGCGCTTGCGACCGCCGAGGTCGGGGAGGTCGACGATGAAGGCGCAGCCGGTGATGACGCCGCCGAGCCGTTCGACCAGCTTGATGCCGGCCTCGGCGGTGCCGCCGGTGGCCAGGAGGTCATCGACCAGCAGGATGCGCTCGCCCGCGGTGATGGCGTCGTCGTGCACCTCCATCACCGCCTCTCCGTATTCCAGCGTGTAGGCCTCGGAGATCACCGTGCCGGGCAGCTTGCCCTTCTTGCGGATCGGCACGAAGCCGGTGCCGAGCTGGTGGGCGATGGCCCCGCCCAGAATGAAGCCGCGGGCCTCGAGGCCCACGACCTTGTCGATCGGCTCTCCGGCGTAGGGGTGCAGCATCTGGTCGACGCAGAGGCGCATGCCGCGCGGGTCGGCGAAGAGGGTGGTGACATCGCGGAACATGATCCCCTCGTGGGGGAAGTCCGCGATGGTGCGGATGTAATCGGCAACCGATTTCATGGGGTCACTCGGAGGCGGGTTCGGCGCCTTCTTCCGTGAACTCCGCGAGGGAGTTCTTCAGGATCGCCTCGGTCACCTGGAACAGCATCGCGTTGGGGTTGTTCTGGCACTCGGCCAGGGTCAGCTCGACGATCCGGGTGCCGCCGACCTCCTGCATCTTGTCGAGGAAGGGCGTGGGCTTGTCGATGGAGGCATGGGACCAGTAACCGAGGATCCAGCCGGCGACCTGGCCCTGGTCGGTCGCGTTCTGGGTGACGAAGGCGGCGCGGGCGCGCTCGCAGGTCCATCGGCCGGTGCCCATCATGAAGGCCTCGGCGAAGGCGGGGGCGGTGGTGGCGACGCAGAGGGCGGCGGCGAGGATGGTGCGGTACATGGTTGGTCTCCCGTGTCGGTCGCGTCATTGGTAACGGGCGGGGCGGCCGATGAACAGGGGTCACCAGAGTTGCGGCTTCGCCACCATCAGCCAGAAGACGCCCGTAAGGGCGGCGAAGGCGGGCCAGCCGAGGGCGAACCAGATGCGATAGGCACGGGTGGCCTCGGGCGGGAGCGCCGTGCCGTTGGCGGCGGCGGCGCGGGCGAGGGAGCGGATGCGGATCTGGAGGTGGACGACGGGGGCCCAGCAGGCGAAGGCGAGGGCGTAGAGCGCGTAGGTGACCATGAGCCAGGGTTCGGTGAGGCCGTAGCCCGCCGTATGGATCAGGGCGAGGCCGGTCAGCGGCTGGGCGATGCCGGCGGGGGTGGTGAAGAGCCAGTCGGCCAGCACCACGTGGTGGGCGGTGTGGGCGATGCTCTGCGGGTTGCCGGTGCGCATGGCCATGACCATCTGGAAGGCCGTGCCGATGCCGGTGCCGAAGAGCACGGTGGACGACAGGATGTGGAGCCACTTCAGGGTGAGGTACGGGTCCATGCCGGGCCTTTGCGGTTGCGCAGGGGGATCAAGGGGCATTTGCGCGGCAGGGTCAAACCCCTTGGTGGAGCGCGGGGTGCGTCTGTGGTAGGGTTGCGCTGAGCTTGCCCCCTGTCCCGGCGATTGCCGGAGGAGCGAGTTTGCCATGACCCCGACCCTCGATATCCAGCAGCCGCAGCCCTTCGACCTGGTGGGCCAGACGATCCTCATTGCCGGGAATGCCACGGCCTTCGAGGGGACGCTGACGATCCATGTGAGCGAGGGGCATGACGAATATTCGGGCTTCGCCACGGTGGGGTCGCTCGGGTTGCGGCAGTTCCAGGGGAGCATCGAGATTCCGGAGACGCAGAGCTTTCAGCTGAACCGGCTGTTCCTGACGCTGGCGGATGACACGGGCAACGAGAACGGTCCGTCGGTGACGGTGCCGGTGCTCTTCGGGCCGCGGATCCTGCCGGGCTACGGCGGCTGGCGGCCCTACACGGTGCAGGCTGGCGACACACTGACGGCGATCGCGCAGGCGCAGTATGGCAACGGGGATTTCACGCCGATCCTGGAGGCGAACCAGCATGTGCTGGCCGATCCGAACCTGATCTTTCCCGGGCAAGTGCTGCGCATTCCGCGGAACGA
>CAYVQK010000113.1:0-11641 GCA_964454145.1 uncultured Oceanicola sp.
GAGTTGCGGAAGCAGGGCTTCCAGCGGGTGAAGGTGGATGGTGCGTTCCACGAGCTGGATGATGCGCCGAAGCTCGACAAGAAGTACCGGCACGACATCGACGTGGTGGTGGACCGGATCGTGGTGAAGGAGGGGATCGAGACGCGGCTGGCGGATTCGTTCCGGACCGCGCTGGACCTGGCGCAGGGGATCGCGATCCTGGAGACCGCGGTGGGCGCGGAGGAGGAGCCGGAGCGGATCACCTTCAGCGAGAATTTTGCCTGCCCGGTGAGCGGCTTCACCATCCCCGAGATCGAGCCTCGGCTGTTTTCGTTCAACGCGCCCTTCGGCGCCTGCCCGGAGTGCGACGGGCTTGGCGTGGAGCTGTTCTTCGACGAGCGGCTGGTGGTGCCGGACCAGGCGCTGAAGATCAGCGACGGCGCGCTGGCGCCTTGGCGAAAGGGCAAGAGCCCGTATTTTACCCAGACAATTCAGGCCATTGCGAAGCACTATGAATTCGACCGCAACGCGCTGTGGAAGGATCTGCCGGAGCATGTGCAGCAGGTCTTTCTCTACGGGTCGGGCGAGGAGGAGATCAAGTTTCGCTATGACGAGGGCGGGCGGGTCTACGAGATTTCGCGGCCCTTCGAGGGGGTGATCCCAAACATGGAGCGGCGCTATCGGGAGACCGACAGCAACTGGATCCGCGAGGAGTTCGAGCGGTTCCAGAACAACCGGCCCTGCGGGGCCTGCGGCGGCTACCGGCTGCGCGAGGAGGCGCTGGCGGTGAAGATCGCGGGCGACCACATCGGGCAGGTGGTGCAACTGAGTATCCGCGAGGCGCTGGACTGGATCGAGAAGGCGCCGGAGAGCCTGAGCAAGCAGAAGAACGAGATTGCGCGGGCGATCCTGAAAGAGATCCGGGAGCGGCTTGGATTTCTGAATAACGTGGGATTGGAGTACCTTACGCTGTCACGTTCAAGTGGAACGCTGAGTGGCGGCGAGAGCCAGCGGATCCGCCTGGCTTCCCAGATCGGCTCCGGTCTGACCGGCGTGCTCTATGTGCTCGACGAGCCCTCCATCGGGTTGCACCAGCGCGACAACGGCCGGCTGCTGGAGACGCTGAAGAACCTGCGCGACCAGGGCAACACCGTCATCGTGGTGGAACATGACGAGGAAGCCATCCGCGAGGCGGATTACGTGTTCGACATCGGGCCGGGCGCGGGGGTGCATGGCGGCGAGGTGGTGGCGCATGGAACGCCCGCCGAGATCGCGGCCAACCCGACGTCGATCACCGGGCAGTATCTCAGCGGAAAGCGGGAAATTCCTGTACCCACCGAACGCAGGAAGGGGAACAAGAAGAAGCTGACGGTGAAGAAGGCCACGGGGAACAACCTCAAGAGCATCGACGTGGACTTCCCGCTGGCGAAATTCGTTTGCGTTTCAGGGGTTTCCGGGGGCGGCAAGAGTACGCTGACGATCGAGACCCTGTTCAAGACCGCGAGCATGCGGCTGAACGGGGCGCGGCAGACGCCGGCGCCCTGCGAGACGATCAAGGGGCTGGAGCTGCTGGACAAGGTGATCGACATCGACCAGCGGCCGATTGGCCGGACTCCGCGTTCGAATCCAGCGACTTACACCGGGGCCTTCACCCCGATCCGCGACTGGTTTGCCGGGCTGCCGGAGGCGAAGGCGCGGGGCTACAAGCCGGGGCGGTTCAGCTTCAACGTGAAGGGTGGGCGGTGCGAGGCGTGCCAGGGGGATGGGGTCATCAAGATCGAGATGCACTTTCTGCCCGATGTCTACGTGACCTGCGAGACCTGCCAGGGCAAGCGCTACAACCGCGAGACGCTGGAAATAAGGTTCAAAGGCAAGAGCATAGCGGACGTTCTCGATATGACCGTGGAGGATGCGCAGGAGTTCTTCAAGGCGGTGCCGAGCATCCGGGAGAAGATGGATGCGCTGGTGCGGGTGGGCCTGGGCTACATCAAGGTGGGGCAGCAGGCGACGACGCTGAGCGGCGGCGAGGCGCAGCGGGTGAAGCTGAGCAAGGAGCTGAGCAAGCGGAGCACGGGCCGCACGCTCTACATCCTCGATGAGCCGACCACCGGCCTGCACTTCGAGGACGTGCGCAAGCTGTTGGAAGTGCTGCATGAATTGGTCGACCAGGGCAACTCGGTTGTGGTGATCGAGCACAATCTCGACGTCATCAAGACCGCCGACCACATCATCGACATCGGCCCTGAGGGCGGCGATGGCGGGGGCACGGTGGTGGCCACGGGCACGCCGGAGGAGGTGGCCGAAGTGGAGGCCAGCCACACCGGACGGTACCTCAAGGACATGCTCGGGGCGAAGCGGGTGGCGGCCGAATAGGGGGATGCACAGGTGATGCACACCCCATGCACATCCGATGCACAACCCATGCATACGCGAAAAATGCACAGAACCCGCCCGATCCGGCATTAGTGTTCGGACTCGGGCGGGCAAGCTGCGGTTAACCCCGCCGACGCGCGGTTACGGATTGCCGGTGCGGACGTTGTTGGCGATGTAGCCCCAGAGCGGCCCGGAGGTGGGCTCGCCGGACTTGTACCAATCCTCGACGATGGAGGCCTGCTGCTCGGCGTTGTAGGTCGAGAAGGGCTGGCCGGCCGTGTAGGCGTAGGCGGCGTTGCGCGAGGCGCCCTGGATCATGCCGGAGCACTGGTGGGTGATCGAGTTCAGCACGTAGGTGTTGGCCGACCAGGAATTGTGCCCCTGCCAGACGTGGCAGGTTTCGTGCACCAGAAGCTCCTTGGTGTGGTTGTTCTTGGTCATGTCGGGGTAGGAGGCGCCGACATTCATGATGAAGCCGAGGTTCACCAGGCCCGAGACCTGGGAGATGGAGCGGAGCGCATCGGTGAGAGGGGTAAAGCCGGTGCCGCTGGCGTTGCGCCAGGAGGTGAACCAGCTCATGCCGGGGATCTGGACCACCAGCGCGTCGAGCGCGGCGCCGAAGGCGCCGAGGGCGGTGCTGCCGCTGAGGAGCGAGGTGGGGATGGTGAAGGGCGCCCCGCCGCCGCCGAGGGCATCGGTGAGGATGATGCGGTAGCGGTTGGGAAGGGTGGAGCCGTAGACGCGGTCGACGATTGCGCGTTCCTGCGGCGTCATCAGCCGCGCCGCGGATGGGGCTTGCATGGACATGGGTAATTCCTGTGGCAAAGACTTGGGTCGTGAATGTGCCGCAGGATGCGCCTCGGCTTGCGTTCTGGCAAGGGGGCTCGTGGGGCCGCGGGGGCGCCCGCAGGCGCCCGCGCGGGGATCAGAAAAAGGCGCGGTTGGTCTGGCTGGTGACGTCTTCGATGACGACGCGGGTGTCGTAATCGGCGCGGACGACGCGGCCGTTCACCCGGAAGTAGACCCAGCCGTCCGAGACGGGGGGCAGCCCGAAATACTCGCTGTTGATGAGCATCATGTAGTCGTAGGGCAGCGGCTCGCCGACCGGGACGGCGAGCGCGCCCGGCGGGGCATGGCGGGGCAGGTTGCCGGCACGGAGGGTGACCTGCTCGAAGCGGGCATCTTCGGCCACGGTCTCGCATTTGGAGCCGGCGATCTGGATGCGGCAGTCGGCGGCGGCGGCGGAGGCGCTGGCGGCAAGGGCGAGGGCGGCGAGGGCCGCACGGGTCAGCGCGACAGGGCCGGCGCCGGGAGGGGTGCTGGGGGTCATTGGAGTGTCCGTTCGTGAGTGTCTGGTTTGGTAAACAAACCGTTAACACGCCACATTGGTTCCCGATTTTTGCCGTATTTCAAAGGTTTCCGCGCCTGCCGCGATTGCGGGCGCATGGCGGATCGCCGCGTGGTTGTGCGCGGCGACAACGGGTCGAAAGACCCGGGCCTTGTGAGGGAGCGGGTTATTCTGCCGGGTGTCCGGCAGGAGGGATGGTGCTCTGGAGCTTTCCGCGCACCATCACCGCGAGGGTGGTGAGCGCGCCCAACCCGGCGAAGAGGGCGATCTGGGGGTGGGTGGCCCAGTCCTTGATCGCGATGGCCATGAGTGCCCAGGCCAGGGCGAGGGCATAGGTGGGGTGCGGGCGCAGGGTGAGGAGGGCGAAGAGGCCCGCCACGAGTGCGCCGGTGATGCAGATCACGGCCCAGGCCTCGGCGTTGAACCACAGGCCGTAGCCGGCGGCGGTGATGCCGAGGGAGGCGAAACTGGCGGCAGTGAGCCAGCCGGCGAAGAGGCTCACGGGGGCGCCGAGGAGCCAGCTGTCGGAGGCGGGCGCGCGGGCGGTGGCGCCGAGGGCGAGCACGAGCATGGCGAAGATCAGCACAGTGGCCCAGATGGGCGATTGCGTGGCCGTCCAGAGCCAGAAGGTGCCCAGGAGGAGCGCGCCGAAGAGCGGCCAGCGGGGCCGGTCCCAGGCGGGATCGAGCGCGCGACCGAGCAGGCCGAAGGCGGCGGAGGCGATCAGCCAGGCGTAGATCAGGCCCCAGATGGCGAAGGCCCAGCCGGCGGGCTGCACGGGCGGGTCGACCTGGGGGATGGGGAACTGGGACGGGTCGTAGCCTGCGAAGCTCGTCACGAAGAGTGGCGAGGCGGCGAAGGTGAGCGAGGTCACCAGGACCAGCAGGGCTTTGATACGTTCCATGACATGGTAACGCAGCAGGGGCGCGACCGGTTTCATCGGCGCGCCCCTTTTGCAGTTGGTCAGGATGGCCCTCGGCTCAGTTGGCGATGGCGCCCACCGCGCGGATCAGGTCGAGCACCTCTGCGGTGTCGTTGTCGATGCGCACCAGAACGCCATCGTAGACGGCGTAACGCGAGCCGCGGGGCGCGGGCTCGAGCCCGTATTGCCAGGGCTTCACCACGACGTAGTCGCCCCGGTCGAGCCGGGAGCCGATACGGATGCGGTAGTCGTCGCGCCAGTCGCGGTTGCGGTCGACATACTTCTTGGCCTGGCCGGGGGGCACGCAGGCCGGATCCTTCTTGGCGAGGCCGGGCGGGCAGCCGCGCACGGTCTGTTCGACGCGGTGCTTCTGCTTGCCTTGGGCCTTGTTGCTTTTGCCCTGTGCGAGTGCAGGGGTGCCGACCGCCAGGCAGATCGCCGTGGCGGCCGCTGTCAGTTTGGTCAGTCGGGTCATCTCAATGCCTCATGCGGTTACGTTCCCCAGGTGGGGATTGGTGGAATAACCCGCGCCACCGGGCGGGGTTTCATCACGCGCGGTTGAGGCGAGGGGTGACCCGACGTCTGTCAGCCGCGTTTCATAGGGCAGGTATTGAGGCCGAGGATCGAATACAACGGGCAGGTGGAGAAGATGCCTGTCAGCAGCGGGATGATGCCGAGGAGGTAGAGCCAGCTCCAGGCGCCGTCGCGGTTGAGGAAGAAGCCGAGGATGAGCGCGGCACCGACGACGATGCGCAGGATGCGGTCGATGCCGCCGACGTTGGTCTTGAACATGTGAGGACTCCCGATTTGCGCACGTATTCCGATGTGGGAATATATACCTGTCGGAGGCGGCTGTCACGCGGGAAGCGAAGGGGCAGCGGGCGCGGGGGGCGCCCGCCGCGCGGCTCAGGCCTTGGGACGGCCGAGGTTGCAGGCCTTGCAGGTGATGCGCAGGGGCTCGGAGTTGTAGGCCTGGAGCAGAAGGGTTTTCTGCTTGCCCACATCGCCGTTCAGATAGGCGGGCGAGGCCTCGACCTGGCGCTTCCGATCCCGCCAGTCGGGCTTGTAGTGGTCGATCGGCGGGTACTCGATGTGCAGGTGGCCGCTGGAGGAGACGTAGGAGATCTTGCCGTTGGCATCGACGCCGATATCGCCCGAGCAGATGGCGCAGATCAGCTTGCCGCCCTTGGTCTGGCGCGCGACGAGCCCGGGCCGGATGTGGGACAGCCAGCGGACATCGGTGCGGTTGGACTGGGAGAAGGCGAGGTCGCCCGGGGTGCGGTCGACCTCGGTGCGGTAGATCTCCTCCTCGGAGTGCGGGCATTCCATGCCCTTGGGGTTCACGGGGGAGGAGAGGGAGCAGAGCTGGCACTTCTCGTGCCGGCACTCGCAGTGCCAATGGGTCATGGGGAAATTCCTTGTGGTGACAAATGACGTGGGGTCAATCTGGGAATGGGGCGGCGTGATTTCAACCGCTGGCTGTAGAAAAGCCGGCGCTTGCGGGCGCGGCGAAGGGGCTGGAACGTACCGGGTTTGAGGTATATTCTGACGCATCGTACGGGCGGTGGGCCCGGCTGTCTCGGAGAGCGCGTGGTGGACACCGGCGAAGAACTGAAGGCGCATCTTGCCGCCATCGTCGAAGGCTCGGACGATGCGATCATCACCAAGAACCTCGACAGCGTGATCCAGAGCTGGAACCGCGGCGCGGAGGAGCTGTTCGGCTATTCCGCGGCGGAGGCGGTGGGCCAGCCGATCACCATGCTGATCCCCGAGGAGCGGCTGCACGAGGAGGAGGATATCATCGCGCGGCTGCGGCGCGGCGAGCGGATCAGCCATTTCGAGACGGTGCGGAAGCGCAAGGACGGCACGCTGGTGCCGATCTCGCTCACCGTCTCGCCGGTGCGCAATGCCGCGGGCGAGGTGGTGGGGGCCTCGAAGATCGCGCGGGACAACACGTTGCAGCAGATGGCGCTGGACCAGCACAAGCAGCTTCTGGCCGAGATGCGGCACCGGGTGGGCAACTGCTTTTCGGTGGCGAGCGGGTTGCTGAATGTCTTTGCCCGCGAGGCGCAGACGCCGGCCGAGCTGGTGGCGCTGATGCGCGAGCGGTTGCAGGCGCTGGCGCGGGCCCATGCGCTGGCGGTGCCCAACCCCGATGCGACGGGCGAGGGATCGGGGGTGACGCTGGCGGGGCTGGTGCAGACCATCCTCGACCCGTTCACCGGCGCCTCGGCCCCGGCGCTGTCGCTCGACGACATCGAGCTGAAGCCGGGTGCGATCACCCCGCTGAGCCTGGTGATCTACGAGCTCTGCACGGATGCGGTGAAATACGGCTGCCTGTCGCCGCTGGGCGGGCAGCTTCTGGTGCAGAGCCGCCGCGACGGCGACCGGCTGGTGCTGACCTGGACCGAGACCTGCCCGCTGGGCGAGGTGGAGGAAGGGCGCGAAGGCTTCGGCACGAAGATGATCCGCAGCACGCTGGCGGGGTATTTCGACGGGACGATCGCCCGCCGGTTCAGCCCGCAGGGCATGGTGGCGGTGATCGACCTGGCGCTGGAGGGCCTCGAGGCCGCCGCGCCCGACTCGGTGGAGGCGGCGGAGTAGGCCCCGCCTCAGGCCGCCGGAAACAGGCGGTTGTACTTGAAGCGGCCCCGGGGTGACGGGCAGGGCGCGTTGGCGTGGGTGGACATGTTCTTGCGGTAGCCTGCGAGGTAGTCGAAGTAGTCGCCTGCCTCATATCCGAAGATCTCGGGATCGGCCTGGGCGTGGTAGCGCCCCCAGTGGATCATCTCGTGCATGACGGTGTGTTCGAGACTGTCGCGAAACTCGTCGGGCTCCTTCTCGAAGGCCTGAAAGTGGCCGAGGCGCAGGAAGACCATGTTCACGCGATCCCCGGGCGGGCAATCGTCGAAGATGCCGGGGGCACCAAGCTGGTAGTCCAGCATGACGATGAGCGGGTAGCGGCCGGGCTTGAGGGCCTGCTTGCCCAGCTCGGGATCGCCGCAGCAGTTGAGAAAGGCGATGTAGGCGCGCAGGTTGGTGTTGCTGATGTTGGTGAGTTCTTCGCGCAGGTATTTGCCCATTTTGGGAAACTGGCCGTCCTGAAAGAACATCATGGGGAAACCTCCGGAAAATGGTTAACCAATGGTCCGGAGGATAATCGCCCTGAGGTTGTGAGCTGGCGTGAAAAAAGCGCCGGTGCGGGGCTCGGCCAGGTTCCGCCGGTGGGTCGGCGGGGCGGTCAGCCCCGGTGGCGCTTCTCGAAGCGGGGGAGCATGGCGGAGAAGTCCATGTCGCCCTGGCCCTCGGCCTCGACGAAGGTTTCGTAGAGCGCGGTGGCGGCGGCGCCCATGGGGGTGTCGGCGTCGGCCTGCTCGGCGGCCTGCTGGGAGAGGCGGAGATCCTTCAGCATCAGGGCTGCGGCGAAGCCGGGGCGGTAGCCGTTGTCGGCGGGCGACTGGGGGCCGACCCCGGGAGCGGGGCAGTAGGCGTTCATCGTCCAGGAATAGCCCGAGGAAGTGGAGACCACGTCGAACATGGCCTGGCGGTCGAGACCGAGCTTGTCGGCCAGGGCGAAGCTCTCGCAGGTGGCGATCATGGTGACGCCGAGGATCATGTTGTTGCAGATCTTGGCGGCCTGGCCCATGCCGGCGCCGCCGCAATGCACGCTTTTCTGCCCCATCACGTCGAACAGCGGCTTGGCGGTGGTGTAGGCCTCGGCGGGGCCGCCGACCATGAAGGTGAGGGTGCCGGCCGCCGCACCTCCGACACCGCCCGACACCGGTGCATCGAGCGCGGCGAGGCCGGAGGCGCGGGCGGCCTCGGCGACCTTCTGGGCGCTTTCGACGTCGACGGTGGAGCAATCGAGGTGGATCGATCCTTTCGACATGGCGGGGTGGATCTCGGCGGCGACGGCGCGCAGGATGGTGCCGTTGGGGAGCATGGTGATGACCACGTCGGCCCCGAGGGTGGCCTCGGCGGCTGAGGCGGCCATGGGCAGGCCCTCGGGCTTTGCCATGGTGTCGAAGCCTGTGACGTCATGGCCTGCCGCCACGAGGTTGCGGGCCATTGGGGCGCCCATGTTGCCCAGACCGATAAAGCCGATTTTCATCTTGTCCTCCCCGGGCCAGAGCCCTGTGATCCGTGCCGGGCCGGGGAGGGATGTGCCTCGCCGTCCGGTGCTAGCAGGTCTTGATACCCTTGGCGGCGATCGTCTTCCAGTCCGGTCCGAGGATCTTGCGGGCATCGAGCGCACGTTCCGAGCCCGGCTCGCCCTTGTGGACCATCACGACCCGCAGGTCGGCGTCGTTGGTGCCCATGATGATCGGGCCACCGCCGTAGTAGCCGCCGCCGCCCGCTGCGGGCACGTAGACCGGCGCGCCGGGGATGGCGGTGACGTTGTTGTCGGAGCTGCCGCCGGTGATGTAGTAGTAGATGAAGCCCTTCCGCAGCACCTCGACGGCGGCCATCTTGGTGACCACCTCGCGCGCGCCGCGGGTGCCGCAGACCGGGGCGGCGGCGGTGGAGACCATGAACTCGCGGGTGTTGAGGTCGGTGACGGTGGAGCGGGCGCAGCCGGTGAGCGCGAGGCAGGCTGCGGCCATGAGCATCGAGGTCTTATGCATTGAACAATCTCCGTTAAAAAAGCTGACGTGGGGTCAGGTTTCGGGGATTGCAAGGTTCGGGCGCGGATTATTTCACGCGTTCAGAAGGTGAGTTCGTCCTCGCCCAGCGGCGCGAGCATGGCGTCGACCTCTGCGGGCGTGACCTCGGCGAGGGAGGCGTGGCGCCATTTCGGCGACTTGTCCTTGTCGATGACGGCGGCGCGGATGCCTTCGAGAAAGTCGCCGTGCTCCATGCAGCGCCAGGTGAAGCGGTATTCGAGCGCGAGGGCGTCGTGGATGGTGTCTTTCGGGCCGAGGCGGCGGAGGATTTCGAGGTGGCAGGCGACCGAGAGGGGGGAGGCGCGGGAGAGGGCCTTCAGCGCCTGCTCGGCGAGGTCGGAGCTGTCGGCGGCGAGGGAGGCGGGAATCTCGGCGGTGGGCCTGTCGAAATGGGCGGCGATGCCGCGCATCTGGATGAAGAAGTCGGCGGTGGAGGCGAGATCGGAGCGCTCGAGCGCGGTGGGGATCTCGGGGGTGCCGGTGTCGATCATGTGGGCGAGGAGGGCGGGCCAGTCGGCCTCGTCGACGTAGTGATCGGCAAAGCCGAAGAGCGCGTGTCCGGCGCGGAGCCGGTGGCCGGTGGCGCCGATCCAGGCGCCCGCGCCGGGGTGGAGGGCGTTGAGCTTTGCAAGGATGTGGCTGCCGCCCACATCGGGCACCAGGCCGATGCCGCATTCGGGCATGGCGATCTGGGAGCTTTCGCCGACAATCCGGTGGGGGGCATGGCAGCCGAGGCCGACGCCGCCGCCCATGGTGAAGCCCTGCAGGAAGCTGGCGACGGGCTTGGGGTAGGTGGCGAGGCGGGCGTTCATCCGGTATTCGTCGCGCCAGAACTGGCGGCCGTAGTCGTAGTTGCCGGCGGTGCCGGTCTCGTACATCTCGACGATGTCGCCCCCCGCGCAGAAGGCCTTTTCGCCCTCGGCGTCGATCAGGACGATCTGCACCGCGGGGTCATCGGCCCAGTCGGTGAGGGCGGCATCGACGGCCAGGCACATCTCGTAGGTCAGCGCGTTCAGCGCCCTGGGGCGGGTCAGGGTGATGCGGCCGGCGCGGCCCTCGGTGCGGATGGAGATGTCGGTCATTTCGCCAGCATAGCGCGGGCGACGATCATGCGCATGATCTCATTGGTGCCTTCGAGGATCTGGTGGACGCGGAGGTCACGGACCAGCTTCTCGATGCCGTAGTCGGCGAGGTAGCCGTAGCCGCCGTGGAGTTGCAGGCATTGGTCCACGATGCGGGAGCCGGCCTCGGTGCAGAACTTCTTGGCCATGGCGCAGAAGGGGGTGGCGTCGGGGGCGCCTGTGTCGAGCTTCCAGGCGGCCTGGCGGAGGAAGGTGCGGGCGGCCTGCAGCTCGATCTCCATGTCGGCGAGGCGGAACTGGAGGGCCTGGAACTGGTCGATGGATTTTCCGAAGGCCTTGCGGTCGTGCATGTAGGCGATGGTCCGGGAAAGGGCGGTTTGCGCCGCGCCCAGCGAGCAGGCGGAGATGTTGAGGCGGCCACCATCGAGGCCCATCATGGCGTATTTGAAGCCCATGCCCTCCTCGCCGAGGAGGTTTTCGGGCGGCACCTTGCAGCCGTCCATCTGGACCTGGCGGGTGGGCTGGGAGCGCCAGCCCATCTTGTCTTCGAGGCCGCCGAAGGAGAGGCCGGGGGTGCCGTCCTCGACCACGAGGGCGGAGATGCCCTTGGGGCTGTCGTCACCGGTGCGGGCCATGACGATGTAGGCATCCGAATAGCCGCCGCCGGAGATGAAGGCCTTGGTGCCGGTGAGGCTGTAGCCCTCGTTGGTCTTCTGCGCCCTGGTCTTCAGCGCCGCCGCGTCGGAGCCCGAGCCGGGCTCGGTGAGGGCGTAGGAGAAGACCGTCTCCATGGTGAGCGCCTTGGGGAGGTACTTCTCGCGGGTCTCTTCGGAGCCGAAGGCCGAGAGCATCTTGGCGCACATGTTGTGGATGGAGAGGAAGGCCGCGACCGAGGGGCAGGCCATGGAGAGGGCCTCGAAGACGAGGGTGGCGTCGAGCCGTGTCAGGCCGGAGCCGCCGTGCTCCTCGGGGACATAGAGGCCGGCGAGGCCGAGGGCGGCGATTTCGGGCCAGAGGGATCTGGGGATGGTGCCGTCCTTCTCCCATTGGGCGGCGTGGGGGGCGATGTTGTCTTGCCCGAAGCCGTGGGCCATGTCGAAGATGGCCTGCTGCTCCTCGGAGAGCGCGAAATCCATGATGTCCTCCCATGTGCGTTTATTGAACGCGGGTTCAATTTGGGCCGGTCGGATCGTTGACGCAAGGGGTTTTGCGGCAGGTCGGTTTTGCGCGAATGCGGGTGCTGCGGCTTGCGGGTGGTGGTTGTTGGGGTCGG
>CAYVQK010000114.1:0-11617 GCA_964454145.1 uncultured Oceanicola sp.
ACGAAGGGCGGGAAGCGAGGGTTTTGCCGCGACTATGGAGAGCGGCCGTTTCGGACGGGAAGCGGATTTGCGGCACTGCTGCGTGGCAGCCGCAGCATTAATCAAAAGCCGTCATCCACCCTTGCCGCAGGAATGCTGTCCGCAGATCGACCAAAAGGGCTTGTCTGTCACTTCCTCCTCTTCTGGGCCTGCGTCAGCAAAACCCATTTAGCTGCCGCCCAGGTTTCAGCTACGATCGTCAGCTTGGCGCAGGGTCGCTACCGGGGCTCCAACTCTTCCCCTGACCAAAAGCACGACAGCAGGCCAATCGGGCAATTTGTCGTCTCTTCCAGTGTTGCCGCCTCAGATCGCGGTAGCTGGACCCCTTCCATACAGAAGCAGAGAGCCGGTTTTTTTGCGCCCCATCGTGACCCGACCGGATCAAGCCTCACCCTGCAATCGCGGCCCCCGACGTAAGCCGGCTGATCGACTCCACCAGTGCCCCGCGGTCGATGCGGAAGTGGCGGTAGAGGTCTCCGATAGAGCCGGTCTGGCCGAAATGCTCGACGCCGTGGGCGATGCAGCGGTGCCCTGCGACCGAGCCGAGCCATGCGAGTGTGGCTGGGTGGCCGTCGATCACCGTCACGATGCTGCAGCTGGCGGGCAGATCCCCCAGAAGTCGTTCGACGTGACTCAGGGCCTCCGGATTTCCCCGGGCTCGCTCCCTCTGCGCCGCCGTCCAGCCTGCGTTGAGCCGGTCGGCTGAGGTGACGGCGAGCACGCCGATGTCGCGCCGGTGTTCCGCCACGGCGCCGGCGGCAGCGATGGCCTCGTCGGCCACCGCGCCCTGGTAGGCCAGTACGACAGTGCAGTTCGGGCCAGGCTTGCGCAGCCAGTAGGCTCCGTCGATCGCGCCCTGGCGGAAGGCCTCGTCGGCTCGTTTTCCAGGCTGCTCCAGCGGCTTTGTCGTCAGCCGGAGGTAGACGGAGCCGCCGGTTTCGTCACGCAGCCAGGTGCGCTCGTCGGGGTCGCCCGCGCCATCGCGCTGCATGTAGCCGAAGGCCCATTCCATGATCACCGCCAGCTCGTCGGCGAAGGCGGGCTCGAAGCTCGCCAGCCCGTCCTGCGCCAGTCCGGTGAGCGGCGTGCCGACCGACTGGTGCGCGCCGCCCTCGGGGGCCAGGGTGACACCGGAAGGGGTGCCGACAATCATGAAGCGGGCGTCCTGATAACAGGCATAGTTCAAAGCATCTAGGCCGCGGTGCACGAAGGGGTCGTAGACCGTGCCGATCGGCAGCAGACGCTTGCCCCAGAGACTGTGCGACAGTCCAGCCGCGCCGAGCAGGAGGAAGAGGTTCATTTCCGCAATGCCCAGCTCGATGTGCTGCCCGTCTGGCGAGAACTCCCATTTCGCCGTGGAGGGAATGCGGTGCTCGATAAAGGCGTCGGGCACGGTATCGCGGGCGAAGAGCTTGCGGCGGTTCACCCAGGGTCCGAGGCTCGTTGTACCAGTCACGTCCGGCGAGGTGGTGACGATGCGGGCGGCAAGCGCGCTGTCGCCGCGAGCGAGCGTGTCGAGGATCTTGCCGAAGGCGGCCTGTGTCGAGATCTCGCGGTCGCTGTCAATGGCCATGGACGGCACGGCCAGGCGCGCATCGTCGAAGCGACGTGTGCCGGTGGCGAAAAAAGGCACCTGCGAGAGAAACCGGCGCAGCCCATCCGGGTCGGCCACGGTAGCGAGCGGCTCCCATTCGTCGCCCTCCGCGACGCCCATCCGGGCCTGCCAGTCAGCCATCTGCGCCTTGGTCATCAACCCGCCGTGGTTATCCTTGTGCCCGGCGATGGGGGTGCCCCAGCCCTTCACGGTGTAAGCGAGGAAGCAGGTGGGGCGGTCATGGTCGATCCCGTCGAACGTCTCCGCCATGGTCTCTACGCAATTGCCACCGAGGTTCTCCATCAGCGCGGCCAGCTCTGTATCGCTGCGACGGTCGATCAGGGCCGAGACATCGCCCTGATCGCCAAGGTCTTCCATCAACCGTTTCCGCCAGACGGCGCCGCCCCTGTAGACCAGCGCGGAGTATTCGGCATTGGGGCAGGCATCTATCCAGTCGCGCAGTCGGGCGCCGCCCGGTTCGGCGAAGGCGGCCTGCTGGAGGCGCCCGTACTTGACGCGCACCACCTCCCAGCCGAAGGCGTCGAAGATCTTCTCCACCCGCTCGAAGAGGCCTTCGCGCACGATGCCGTCAAGCGACTGGCGGTTGTAGTCGATGATCCACCAGCAGTTGCGAAGGTCGTTCTTCCAGCCCTCTTGCAGCGCCTCGTAGACGTTGCCCTCGTCCAGTTCCGCATCCCCAACCAGCGCCACCATGCGCCCTGCCGGCGCGTCCGCGCCCCATGGTTTGCACCGTATGTACTCCTGCACCAGCGCGGCAAAGGAAGTGATCGCCACGCCGAGGCCGACCGAGCCGGTGGAGAAATCCACGTCGTCGACGTCCTTCGTGCGGCTTGGATAGCTTTGCACGCCGCCGTAGCCTCGGAAGTTCTTCATCCGCTCCAGGGTCTGGTTGCCCATGAGGTATTGGATGGCGTGGAAGATCGGCGAGGCATGAGGCTTCACGGCAACCCGGTCTTCGGGACGGAGGGCGGAGAAGTAGAGCGCGGTCATGATCGAGACCATCGAGGCCGAAGAGGCCTGGTGGCCACCGATCTTGATGCCATCTTGCTTGGCCCGGAGGTGGTTGGCGTTGTGGATCATCCAGTGCGACAGCCACAGCAGCCGCTGCTCGATGGTCTTCAGGTGTCTGTTCGCGTCGGTCACGGTAGCCTCCCCTTTTGGCCTGAATACACCTCAACTCGCGGCGAAGGCCTTCTATTTCGTGGCAGATTGGTGCATCTTGCGCTGATATTCGGCGCGTTGGTGAAATTTGGCGATGGGATCAGGCGCCAACCATGGAAGACCTCGACAAGTTCGATCGAAAGATCCTCCGGGAGCTTCAGAAGGATGCGCGGCTGACCCATCAGGAGCTCAGCGAGCGCATCGGCCTTTCTCCCTCCCCCTGTGCGCGGCGGATCCGCAAGCTAGAGGCCGAGGGGTATATCACCGGCTACAGCGCCCGCGTGGACGAGGCGAAGCTGGGCTTCGGGTTCAACGTCTTCGTCTCGGTACGGCTCGACCGACAGATTGACGACAGGCTGGTGGCCTTCGAGCAGGAGATGCGCCGCTGCCCCGAGATCGTCGACTGCTGGCTGATGACCGGCAGCTTCGACTACCTGCTGCGCGTCGCCGTGGGCGACCTGCTGGAGTTCGAAAGGTTCCTCACCGGCCGGCTGACCAAGCTGCCCGGCGTGGCCTCGCTGGAATCCTCGATTCCCATCCGGCGCGTGAAGGATTTGCCGGCCCGGCTCGACTGAGTGCTCAGTCCCGGCTGAGGCGGTACTGCTTGATCTTGCGATAGAGCGTGGGCCGCGAAATACCGAGCACCGCCGCGACCTTGGTCAGGTTGCCGTTCTCGGCAAGGATCGTTCGGCGGATCGCGCTTGCCTCTATGCTTTCGAGGTCGCCCGAATTGCCCTTCAGGATACTGCCCAGCGGGTCTTCCTCGGGGCCGTCGTAGTCGTCCCAGATCTCTGGCGGCAGATCCTTGTCGCGCACCACGCTGCCCGAGGTCACCAGATAGACCCGTTGCATGAGGTTGCGGAGCTCGCGCACGTTGCCCGGCCAGCGATAGGCCCTCAGCAGTGCAAGCGCCTCGTCGCTGAAGGTCAGGCGTGGGCGCTCGGTTTCCGCGGCGTAGTGGGTGGAGAAGTGGTCGATCAGTTCGAGGAGGTCGTCGCCGCGCGCGCGCAGTGGCGGCACCGCGATGGTGACCACACCGATACGGTAGAACAGGTCGCGGCGGAACTTGCCCTTCTCGATCTCGCCTCGCAGGTCACGGTTGGTCATGGCGACGAGGCGCACGTTGACCGGACGGCGCTGGTTGTCGCCCATCCGGTAGATGGCGCGTTGTTCGAGGGCGCGCAGGAGATAGGGCTGAAGCTCGATCGGCATGTCGCCGATCTCGTCGAGGCAGAGCACGCCACCATCGGCCAGTTCGAACTTACCGGGGCGCCCGCCGCGGGCGGCGCCGGTGAAGGCACCATCGACGTAGCCAAAGAGCTCGGCGCCGATCAGGTCGCTCGATATGGCGGCGCAGTTTACCGGGATGTATGGCGCGTTGTCGTTCGACTGGCGCGCATGGATGAGCCTCGCGAACAGCTCCTTGCCGACGCCGGTCTCGCCCTGGATCAGCACCGACACATTCGCCCGTGCGGCGCGCTCGGCCAGTTCGATGGCCTCAAGCATCTTGGGCGAGCTCGCAACGATTTCGATCTCGTTCTCGGCCACGTTCCTGCGGGGCTTGATCTTGTGGGTTCCGGCGGGCTTTCGGCCCGTTGCACGTTCGTTTTGCAGGAACAGTGCGGCGCCCCTGGGCGTGTTCTCGAAGATCAGCCGCTCGATGCCGCGCGCCCGCACGTTGGGTGGAAGGAATTTCGGCAGATCGACGTCGCGAAAATCTTCCAGCTTGGGCAACAGCTTGTGACCGACGGACAGCTCGGCAACTTGCGGAAAATCCCTGTCTTCGAGGCCACGGCGGAACAGGATCCGCCCCGTCGGATCCAGGAGGAGCACGCTGTTGTCGACGTGGCTGTAGTCGGACATCAGGAAGGCTTCCAGCAACTGCGTCCGGTCGTGGCGCTGCTGCTCGCTCAGGGCAATCTCGATTTCCCGCGCAGCGGCGAGCACCAGCGCGATGTTGTGCTGCCGGAAGATATGCGGCGGGCCGGACAGGTCGACCACCCCGATGACCGACTGGGTGAAAGGATCGCGGATCGGAACGCCGGCGCAGGTCCAGGCCTGCACGCCCTCGACGAAATGCTCTGCCGCATGCACATAGGTCGGCTTGCCTGTTTCCAGCGCGGTGCCGATACCGTTGGTGCCGACGATCTTCTCGTTCCACTGACCCCCGATCTCGAGGTGGATGCCCTGACCCTCGTCCAGCACGCTCTCGTCCCCGATCGCATCGACGATGATGCCCTGCTCGTCTGCCAGGATTAAGATGGTGTTGGCGTCGCGTAGATGCGGTGCGAGGCGGTTGAAGGCCGCGGATGCCGCCTTGCGGAGTGCGGCGCTGCGATCACGCCGCAGGTAGACCTCGTTTTCATCGTTGATCTTGCGGGAACCCGCAGTTGCCGCGTCTACCCCCATCTCCATGCTGCGCTTCCAGGAGGCGAGAATATCTTCGCGGATGTTCTCGTGTGCCGCGGCGGGATCCCGGCTGGAGGCGACAAACTTTTCCCAGGCCGCGCGCGTTTTGCGCTCGGAATACTCGGGTGAGGTTTCGCGGGACACCGGTTTCTTATCGGTTGGGGTACCCGGTGTCTTGCTGGCCTTGTAATAGCTTGCTCGCGCCATGATCGAGAAAGGGTTCTCCGTTTGCGTTGTCAGTCCGAAAGCCCCGTGAACTCATCATCTTCTACAGCTCCAGCCCGAGGCTCTCGCCAATTGCGGCGGCGAGATCCTTTTCGCCGAACTCGCGTGTGAGTTCGACAGTCTGGAGATGGGAGAGGGCCTTCAAGGTTTCGTCGTCGATAGGAGAAATGTACCCGTTCTCTTTGGTCGCCAGCACGAAACGCTTGCCCATGACGCCACCACGGATCTCGCCCAGAAGCTGGATCTGGCGACCGCTGGACTGGTCGGTCAAGACCACGCGCCCATTGAGGCTGATCCGGATGTAGGGCTTGAGATCGTCGCGCGCGCGCGGCGCCTTCAGATCATGGATCATCAGGCCTTCGGCCCTCGGCTCTTCGCGGCGACGCGCCTCCTGCTCGCGCATCCGCGTATAGCCGCCATTGCTGATCTGGTCCGCAAGCCTGCGGATCTTGCCCGCATTCTCGGAGATCAAACGCTTCGCTTGCGCGTCCTCAGGACGCGGTCCTTCGCGCTTCGAAAAGATATCCACGCGCGCTCCTCCCAGTTTCAAAGTTTATCAGGTCGCAAAACCTGACGCCACGTTATTGTTTTCCACGACACCCCCTCCGAACGTCTTGCACCCGCCGTCCTTGCGGCCAGATCCAAGGTGTTTAGAGCGGGCGAAGAACTCCGCTATCTTCGGCACTTTTCCTGCAGAGGCTATTCGCCGACCGGCCTGCCAGCGGGCGGAAAAGCGCCTACTGGCGGTGCTCTCGACCACCGGGGACCATCACGGTGGCCTTCCCGGGCGCCAGGACTTCAGTGCCTTCGATGACTTGATCCCTGCGACCGCTTTCAGGGGCGCGGCCGCAGGGGAGACGCCGGGGGGGGGGAAGGTAGGCCCTGAGGCTACCCCCGGCATTCACGAGGTTGGCCGCTTCAGGGCACGATGACCCCGCGACCGGTGAACTTGCGGTTCTTGAAGTCACTGATGGCGTCGTTGATGTTCGCCAGCTTGTACTCGGTCTGGTGCATCTTCACCTTTCCGTCGGCGTTCATCTCCATCAGTTCGACCAGTTCGACGAAGTCGCCCACGAGGCTGCCGCCGATCTTGATCTCGTTTGCGACGAGCTCAAGCGTAGGCACCTCGACGGTGCCGCCATAGCCCACCATGATCAGCTCGCCGCCCTGCCGCAGCAGACGCCAGCAGATGTTCTCTGTCCCGTGTTCTCCGACGAAGTCGATGGCGACATGCGCGCCGCCCCCGGTGAGATCCTTGACCTCCTGGATGAGATCGGGACCGCCGTCGAGGACGATGTCGGCACCGAGTTCACGGGCCAGCACCTGTGCCGCCGGCTCGCGATCGACCGCGATCACCCGCGCCCCGGAGGTGTGCTTGAGCACCTGGAGCGCGATGTGGCCGAGGCCGCCGATCCCGAGCAGCAGAACGTAGCCACCCGGGTTGAGCAGCTTCGCGGCCTTCTTTGCGGCGCGATAGGCGGTGATCCCGGCGTCGGCCATGGGCGCCACAGAGAGCGGCGTGATGCCGGTGTTGAGCTTGATCACAGAGCGCTCGTTGGTCTTGAAATACTCGGCGAAACCCCCGTCTAGCCCGAGCCCCGGGAATTTGCCGTGATCGCAGTACATGTCATGGCCGTAGCGGCAGTTGAGGCAGATGCCGCAGCTGTTGAACGGGTGGCAGATCACAGCGTCACCCGGCTTCACCGAAGTGACGGCGCTGCCGACATCCTCGACCCAACCGGCGTTCTCGTGGCCCATGACGTAGGGCAGCAGGCTGCCCTCGGTATCCATGATGTCCTTCCAGACACCTTCGATGATATGGAGGTCGGTGCGGCACAGCCCGGCCGCACCGACCTTTACGATCACCTCGTCGGGCGCCGTGACGGTGGGAGGAGCCACGTCTTCGATCTTGAGCTCGACGTTCATGGCGGGATCGTATTCGTAAAGTCTTGCTGCTTTCATGTGTTCAGTCCTTCGCTCAGGTGGGCCGCCCCGCTGCGGGGCGGCCGAATGGGAGATCGCCGCGCTCAGGCGCGACCGAGCAGCTCTGCGCCGCCGCCAAGGGCCGGGCCCTCGGTCGGGTCGGCCTCGCCCTCTTCGAGGTCTCCGATCAGGGTCTCGGTGGTGAGGATGAGGGTTGCGACGGAGGCGGCGTTCACCAGGGCGCTGGCCGGAACGCGGGCCGGGTCGATGATCCCGGCTTCGAACATGTCCCCGTAGGCACCGGTTGCGGCGTTGTAGCCGTAACCTGCCGGTCCGCCTGCCACCTTCTCGGACACCACCTCCATGTCGGCCCCGGCATTGCGGGCGATGCGACGGACCGGTGTGGTCAGGATCGAGCGCACGAGCTGGATGCCCTTGGCGACGTCGCCCAGCGCATCGAGGCTGTCGAGGCAATCGGCGATCTGGGCCAAGGCGGTGCCTCCACCCGCGACCACGCCGTCATCAGCGGCTGCGCGCACGGCGCAGAGCGCATCTTCGATCAGCTGTATCGTGCGCTTCTGCTCCACCGGGGTGAAGCCGCCCGCGTAGATGATCGCGCTGCCACCCGTCAGCTTGGAGAGCCGTTCGCGCAGCTTGTCCTTCTCAATGTTCGGAGGCGCGACGTCATGCTGCCGCTGAACCTGCTTGCGGCGTGCCACGATGGCATCCGGGTCGCCCTCGCCACGCAGCACCGAGGTTCCGCCGGCGTGAGAGCGGACCGTCTCTGCCCCGCCGAGCTGGGCGCGGGTGACGTTCTCGATCTTCTTGCCGAGATCGCGTGCCAGCACCTCGCCACCGGTGAGGATCGCCAGATCGTCCATCATCGCGGTGCGCCAGTGGCCGTATTCCGGGGGATGGACGATGAGGTACTTACCGGCCCCGCCCCCCTCGAGCAGCTTCACCACTACCTCGGGGGAAATCTCCTCTGCCACGATCAGCAGTGGGCGCTTTTCTCCTTCGGCAATCGCGATGGCGGCGTCGAGCATCTCGGGCTTCAGGATCTTCTGGTCGGTCAGCAGGATCAGCGGATTGCGCAGCACCGCTTCCATGTTGTCGCGGTCGGTGACCATGTGATGGGATATGTAGCCGCGCTCGAAGGACATGCCCTCGACCACGTCCATCGTGGTTTCGATGGTGACGCCGAAATCGGCCGAGATGACCCCGTCCTTGCCCACGCGGTGGTAGGCTTCGGCGACAAGCTCGCCCAGCCTGGCGTCGGTGGCCGAGACACGGGCCACGGCCTCGAGGTACTCCGGGTGGTCGGCGCAATCGCGCGAACTCTTTTCGATCGCAGCGACAATCTGGCTCACAGCGAGGTCGATCCCCTTGCAGAGATCGACGGGCCGCACGCTGTTGTCGGTCAGCTCGACGCCGCGCTGGATCAGGGCGTTGGCCAGCACGATGGCCGTGGTGGTGCCGTCCCCGGCCACGTCGTTGGTCTGCATCGAGACTTCGCGGACGACCTGGGCGCCCATGTTCTCGAAGCGGTCGCGCAGCTCGATTTCCGAGGCGATGCTGACACCGTCACGGGTGACGAGCGGCGTGCCGACGGGCCTGTCGACCATTGCGTTGAGGCCCTTGGGCCCGAGCGTGGGCTCGACCGCCGCCGCCAGCCGCGCGACACCGCGGGCGAGACACTTGCGGGCACTCTTGCCGTGCACCATGAGTTTAGCCATTACTTCCTCCTTCGCCCGGAGCTCCTCCCAGGCGGCTAAAGTGATCTTCCTGTCGTTTCCGCTAGTTGCGGGCCGTGGGTGCGGCTTCTCTCGGCGGCACACGTCCGGCGATGAAGTCGACCAGCATCGGCCCATCAGGGCCGATCTCGACCTCCTTGTAGCGGGTCTTGGCGAGCCCCCGGCAGAGGGCGCCGTTGAACTCCATGTTGATGCGCGTACTGCGCAGCCGGGTCAGGTGATCGGCCAGCGCGGCAGGGTCGATCGACGTGCCGTCCCAGGCTGGGAAGGCTAGATCTTCGGGTTCCTCGGCCAGATTGCGAGCTGCGAGAATTTCCAGGTAGCGCGGCAGTTGCCGAGTCTCCTCCTCGCCGCTGAAGCTGACTGCGGACAGTGCGCCGAGCGTCATGCCGACGATCTCCTCCGGCCGTCTGCCGAGTGCCTGGACCCCGAGAAGGATGACCTCCTGACGACGGTCGAACGCCTTGGCAGCGAATTTTTCCACCACCTCGTCGAGATTGGCCCCCTCACAGTATTCGGCGAAGACCTCGTGGTAATCGCGGCCACTGTTCACGCCCTCGTTCACCCGATCCCCGAAGCAGTGATCATTGAGTTGCACGTTGGCGCCGCGCACCCAGGGCAGCGAGAGCACCTCGCGGCGGATGCCGAAGGCCATGAGGAAGGCGAAATTCGGCGAGCACCAGTAGGTAGGCAGGCGGAATTCGACCTGCACTACGTTCTCGCCCGAGATCTCGACCCGCTCGACAAAGCCCATGTCGGTGATCGGCTCGTCCAGCTCGGGGTCCGTGACCGCCGAAAGGCGGTCCCAGACTTCGAGTTCCAGGTCGGCCATGAGATTGGCGACAAACATCGCCTCACTCCGCCGCGATCTGCACGGGCGCGCCGGCGAGCTGGGCCTTCTTCTGCTCGACGTCGATGTTGTAGAGCCTGGCCGCATTGAGACCGAGGATCTTTTCCTTGATCTCGTCGGTCAACTGCACGCCACCGCGCTCGGCCGAGATGTCTTCAGGGATCTGGTAGGCCCAGAACTTCTCGACCAGCCACTGCGGCGTCCAGATCGCGTAGTCGGAGCCGAAGAGCAGCTTGTCTTCACCAATCCACCACAGCAGTTCTGCCATCACCTCGCCGAAGTAGCGCGGGCGCGAGTGGATGAAGGGCATCGCCACCGCCAAGCCGCCGTAGACGTTAGTTTCCTGCGTCGCGATCCAGCAGAAGTCGTCGAGACGTGGCAGGCCGCAGTGCTCGATGATCCAGTTGAGGTTCTGGAAGTCGGTTGCAGCGTGGTCGACGTCATGCACATCGAAGGCGTCCTTCGACAGTGGGATGATCGTCGGGCCCTTGTGGACGTGGATGTTCTTGATGCCGAGCTTGTCACAGAGCTCGAAGCACTTGTAGGCCGCCGGGTCGTTCAGCGCCCAGCCCTTGCTCTCGCCATTCCACTCGGCCGTGTACATCTTCACGCCCTGGATGTCGTAGGTTTCCTTCATGAAGTGAATGTACTCCAGCGCCTTCTCGCCATCGCGCGGATCGAAGGAGCCATTGACGATGAACCGCTCGGGGTGGCGTTTTGCCATGTCGGTGGAGCGCTTCAGGCAGCCGAAGCCGTTCTTGTAGAAGTCCTTCAGCACAGTGGTCTGGATCACCGCCATGTCATTGGGCCCGTCGACGAAGAGATCGCGGTAGATGTCGTCTTCCGAGTATTTCTCGAACTTCGACTTCTCCCAGAGCTGGTCTGCGGGGCTCAGGTTGGTGTGGTAGGCGTAGAAGCAGTCGATGAACTGCTTGCCGTGAACGTTGGACTGGTTCTCGGCGCTGCCATCCCAGAAGTGGGTGTGGCCGTCGAGAATGAAAATTTCCTTGCCTTCAGGTGTCTTGTACATGTCCGTCCTCCCTTGCGTTTCGCATAGTGTTTGGCCGTCAGGCCTGGGCTGATCTTGGTGCGGCGGGCGGGGCCTGAAGCATCCGCCCGCCGGAAAGCGGTCAGATGAATTCCATGACCTCGTTCATGTCGCCGAAAAGGATCACGGTGTTGTCGTCGACCCGGACCATGCGGCCATAGTGGGTGGAGGTGTTCACCTCGAAGATCTCGGCGGTCATCTCGCGGCCGAGATACTCGGTGATCTCGTCCATCTTGAAGATGAGCTTGCCTTCACCGTCGATGCGGATGGTCGCCGGGTTGTAGGTGATTGTCACCTTCGGGTCGTTCTCCTCCATGAACTCGGCGATGGCCCTGGCCTCGACGGAGTCGTTCATGGTGACGCCGCACTGGTGCGACACCTCCCGCGAGCTCAGGTCGATGTCCTTCATCGACTTGAAGATGTTCTGCTTGGTCGCATTGCGCGCTACTGTGGACATTTTCCCTATCCTTTTCAGATGATTACGAGAGGCCCAGCTCGGCGATGATCTGCCCGATCCGCTCTTTCGAGACGGCTTTGACATCCTCGAATGAGACCGGCTTGGAGTGCGGCTGAGACCAGATCGGCTGGAGCGC
>CAYVQK010000115.1:0-11452 GCA_964454145.1 uncultured Oceanicola sp.
GAGATCGACTTCGAGCACAACCCCTTCTCCATGCCGCAGGGCGGGATGGAGGCGCTGCAGGGCGATCCGCTCGCGGTGAAGGGCTACCAGTATGACCTGGCCTGCAACGGCTACGAGCTGGTGTCGGGCGCGATCCGGAACCACAAGCCGGAGGTGATGCTGAAGGCCTTCGAGATCGCGGGCTACGGCGAGGACGAGGTGAAGGCGCGCTTCGGCGGGCTCTACACCGCCTTCGGCTACGGCGCCCCGCCCCACGGCGGTTGCGCTGCCGGCATCGACCGCATCGTGATGCTGCTCGCCGACGAGGTGAACCTGCGCGAGGTGGTGATGTTCCCGATGAACCAGCGGGCGGAAGACCTGATGATGGGGGCTCCGTCGCTTCCGACCAACGAGCAACTGCGGGAGCTGGCGTTGAGGGTGGTAAAGGAGGAGTGAGCCTGCGGGCTCATTTCATCGCGTAGGGGGTGGTGGGCAGATTGCCCACCCTAAGGGCGCGTCGTCATAAAACTGTTACGCGGGTCTGATCGGCGTGCTACGATTCGTGGATGACGCGGATTTTTCTCAGCTTTGTCCTGGCTTCTGCGCCCTTTGCCGCCACGGCGGGTGGGCCCCTGGGAGATGTGTTCTGCGATGACCGGGCGCGGATCGTGGAGAAGCTGGAGACGCGGTTTGGCGCCACCCTCGCGGGGCGGGGGCTGCGGGGGCCGGATGCCTTCGTGGAGTTCTGGGTGACGGAGCGCTCGGGCGACTGGACCATGGTGCAGAACTACACCGACGGGCGGGCCTGCATCGTGGCGATGGGCGAGAACTGGGAGAGCTTCGGGCCGGCCGATCCGGCCTGAGCTGCGGAACCGGCGGCGCGCAAGGGTGTTGGTCCTCCAAATGGAGGACCGACCCATGAAGAAGCTCTTCAAGTACTGGGCCGTCTGGAAGCTTGCGCAGAAGCTGCTGCGCAAGCGCCGCCGCGCCTGACCAAGCTGCGCCCCGTGACCGAAAGGTCCGGGGCGTTTTGGCGCAGGGGCGTGGGAATGAATATGCGTGATCTTGAATGTGTTCGGCGCTAGAGTGCTGCCGGTTGCAGCCTCGGGAGCATTCGAATGGCACGGATTGGCGTATTTCTGATCGCGGGCGCGGTGGCGCTGGCAGGGGGCTCCTGGGCGGTGGCGCAGATGGCCGGCGGCGGCGGCATGCACGGGATGATGCATGGCCATGGCGCGGGCGGCATGGGCCATGACGAGGTGAACATGCCGGGCCTGCGGGGCGAGGATGCGACGCCCGAGGAAAGCGGCGAGCTGGCGGTGATGTTCGCCAATTTCGAGACGCTCTCGCGCGAGGTGGAGCTGCTGCCGGACGGGATCCGCACCGTGACCCGCTCGAGCGACCCGGAGGTGATGGAGGTGCTGGTGAGCCATGTCACCGGCATGATCGCGCGGGTGGAGGAGGGGCGTGACCCGAAGATCTTCATCCAGTCGCCGACGCTCGACATCTTCTTCGAGCGCCCCGGCGCGATCGAGACGGAGATCGAGGTGACCGACGAGGGGATCGTGGTGGTGCAGACCTCCACCGACCCGGATGTGGTGGAGGCGCTGCAGGTGCATGCGGGGGAGGTCAGCCGCATGGCTGAGAGTGGCATGCAGGCGGTGCACGAGATGATGATGGAGCGGTAGGCTGCGAGGCCGGGTGCGGGAGGCTCACTCCTCCAGCGCATCCTCCTTCTTCTTCTCGATCAGCTTGGCTTCCTTCTTCTTCCGGGCCTCGAACTTCTCGCCGTAGCCCTTGATCTCGGTCTCGGGGATGACCTCGCGGGCGCGGGTGAAGACCTCGTCCTCTTCCTCCTCGATGTGGTGCTCGTAGTCGTGCTTCAGGGTCTTGAAGCGGGTGAGCCAGCCGGGGGAGGACATGTCCATCTCGTTCAGCTCTTCCATGATGTCGTCGAGCTCCTGGTGCTCGTGGACCGAGTGGCGGGCGTGTTCCTGGCCCCAGGTCTCGCTGATGAGCTTGGAATAGAAGGTTTCTTCCTCGGCGGCGGCATGGGCCTTCACGTCGTGGTAGAATTCCTCCCAGGCGGCGCGGCGCGCGTCGCTGTCGCCGGAGGTTTCGGCAAGGGTGTCGAGCAGCTCGCGGTGGCGGTCGTGGTCGGCCTTGATGGCGGCGTAGATGTCGGCGGTCATCGGCGTGGCTCCTGATGTCGGGGAAAACGGATTTGCAGGGCAACGCGCGGGCGATGCGGCGGGTTCCGGCGCAGGGCGCGGCGGAGGGCTGCCGCGGCACGCGAAACCGTGACGCCGGGGGGGCTCGCGGCGGGCCGCGGGATGACCTATCTTCGACGGAAGGCGGAGGGCCGCGCGTGTGACCCTTCGTGTCTTCGAGCCGCCCCAGTGACGGAGCCCCGAGTGAGCTTTTCCGCCGAGATCGCCGCGATCCGCTTCGGATACGGGCTGTCGCCGCGCCGCGCCGCGCCGGAGAGCCTGACCGCGATGGTGCAGGCGCTGGAGGCGCCCGACGAGATGGCGGCGGCCTATCCGATTCCTTCCATGGCGGAGCAGCGCGAGAGGTTCCAGGCGCACAGCGACCTGAGCCGGGCCCGGCGCGAGGGCGATGCCACCGCGCGCGAGAAGATCATGGCGCTGCGGGGCGAGGGGCGACGGCTGAACGAGGCCATGCTGCGCGCCACCGTGGCCCGGGCGGTGGACGCGCCGGATGCCTTTCGCGAGCGGCTGACCCGCTTCTGGGCGGACCATTTCACGGTGAAGGGCCGGGGGCTCGCGCGATTTGCGGTGCAGCACTTCGTGGAAGACGCGATCCGGCCCAACCTCACCGCGCCTTTCGCCGTGATGCTGAAGGCGGCGGTGACGCATCCGATGATGCTGCTCTACCTGGATCAGAACAGCTCGGTCGGGCCGGGCTCGGGCTACGCCATGAAGCAGGCCGAGCGCGGGCGGCGGCGCGGGCTGAACGAGAACCTCGCCAGGGAGGTGCTGGAGCTGCACACGCTGGGAGTGGGCGGTGGCTATGACCAGGCCGACGTGCGGCAGTTTGCCGAGCTGCTGGCCGGAATGCGTGCGGACCTGCGCGAGGGCATGTCCTTCCGTGCCGTGCAGGGCGAGCCGGGGCCGGAGGAGGTGCTGGGCGCGGTCTATGGTGCCGAGACGCCCAAGCTGGCGGATATTCACGCCGCGCTCGACGACATCGCCGTGCATCCCGACACCGCCGCCCATATCGCCCGGAAGCTCGCGGTGCATTTCGTCTCCGACACGCCGCCCGAGGCGCTGGTCGAGGCGCTGCGGCGGCGCTTCGAGGAGACAGGTGGAGACCTTGGGGCGGTTTCCGTGGCGCTGCTGGAGCATCCCGAGGCCTGGGGGCCGCTGGAGAAGACCAAGCAGCCCTTCGACTTCGTGGTGTCGGCCTGCCGGGCGCTGGGCCTGGAGGGCCGGCAGGTGGCGGGGCTCAACCGGAACCGGACCAAGGGGCTCTTCCTGCGGCCGATGGCGCTGATGGGGCAGCCCTGGGAGGAGCCGAACGGGCCGGACGGCTGGCCCGAGGAGGGTGCAAACTGGCTGACGCCGCAGGGGTTGGCGGTGCGGATCAACTGGGCGATGTCGGCGGGGCGGATCGAGGGGCTCGAGCTGCCCGACCCGCGCGCGCTGCTCGGCACGGCCCTCGGCGGCCAGGCGGGGCCGAGGCTGGCCTTCGCCGCAGGGGCGGCGGAGCGGCGGGAAGAGGGGGTGGGGATCATCCTCGCCTCCCCGGACTTTCAACGGAGGTGAGGCGATGAGCCGGCTCTTGCTGACACGACGGGCGCTGCTGGCCACGGCCGGCTGTTCGCTGGCGGCCTCGCCGCTGCTCACGCCGATGGCCTTTGCCGCCGCGCCCTGGGAGAACCGGCTGGTGGTGATCATCCTGCGCGGCGCGATGGACGGGCTCGACGTGGTGCGCCCGGTGGGCGACCCGGGCTATGCCGCCGCGCGGCCCACGCTGGCGGCGGGCGACGGGCTGCCGCTGGACGGGTTCTTCACCCTGCATCCGGCACTGGGCGGGCTGATGCCGCTCTGGGCGGCGGGCGAACTGGGCTTTGCCCATGCCGTCTCCACCCCCTACCGCGACAAGCGCAGCCATTTCGACGGGCAGGATCTGCTGGAGGCGGGCACCGGCTTTGACGTGACAACCGGCGCGCTGCGCGACGGCTGGCTGAACCGGATGCTGCAGGCGGTGCCCGGGATCGAGGCCGACACCGCCTATGCGATCGGGCGGGAGGATCTGCTGATGCTCTCGGGCGCGGCGCCTACCGGCAACTGGTCGCCCGGCACGCGGCTCGAGCTTTCACCCCAGGCGCGGCGGCTGTTCGAGATGGTCTACGAGGAGCATCCCGTCTACCAGGCGGCGGTGCTGGAGGCGCTGGAGCTGACCGAGGACATCGCCGCCGCCGAGGCCGCCGGGGTGGAGGACGAGGGCGATGCCGAGATGGCCACGATGATGGCGGCGCCGGGCGGCAAGGGCGCGCACATGCAGATGGCCGAGTTCGCGGTGGACCGGCTGCGCGGCGACACCCGCATCGCCGCCTTCTCGCTCAACGGCTGGGACACCCACAACGGCCAGGCCCGCAGCCTGCCCCATGCGCTGGGCCAGCTTTCGGACGTGATCCAGCTGATGCACGCGGGGCTCGGGCCGCTCTGGGGCAAGACCACGGTGTTGGCGATGACCGAGTTCGGCCGCACTGTGCGCGAGAACGGATCGGCCGGGACCGACCATGGCACCGGCGGGCTCATGGTGATGGCGGGCGGAGCGCTGAAGGGCGGCAAGGTTTTCGGACGCTGGCCGGGGCTGGCGGAGGCCGACCTCTACGACCGGCGCGACCTGATGCCCACCGAGGACGTGCGGGCCTATGCGGCGCGGGCGATGGAGGGGCTGTTCGGGATCGGCGGCGATGTGCTCTCGGGCAGCGTGTTTCCGGGGCTCGATTTTGCCGCTGCGCCCCGGATCATCCTCTGAGGCGGGCCTCAGACCTCGACTTCGGTGACGGTTTCGGTGATGTCGGAGGTGACCGTCCGGGTGCCGGTCGCCACGGTGGCGGCCACGGCGAAGCCGAGCGACACCACGCCTGCCATGAGCACGACCCAGTCGACCGTGACGTTGCCCTCGTCTTCCGACCAGAATGCGTTTGCGATGCGGTTCACGGGCCTTCTCCTTTGCGCCGTCTCGGGGGCGATCGTGCTGCCTGGCACAGGAATGGCGGTGAAATGCGGCAGAGGGATGGAAGGCGCGGGCCAATTTGCGGGTTTTCCTGCTGACCTCGGGCGGTTAGGGATTCTGCAGGCATGAAAAGGGGTTGGGCGATGGGCGAGGGCGGAGACCTGGGCGAGTTGGTGGAAGGCTGGGTGCCTCCGGCGCGGCCGGAGTTCGCCGAGCTGGAGGGGCAGTGGTGCCGGCTCGAGCGGCTCTCGGCCGATGCCCATGCCGCCACGCTCTTCCGCGCCTTCTCGGGGCAGGATGCGCTCTGGGATTACATGCCGGTCGGGCCGTTTCACTCGGCGGCGCAGTATCACCGCTGGGCCCGGGAGGCGGAGGCGAGCGCCGATCCGCTGCATTTCGCCATCCTGAACAGGGATACCGGGCAGTGGGGCGGCACCTGTTCGCTCATGCGGATCGCGCCGGAGGCGGGTTCGATCGAGCTGGGCTACATCGCGCTGGCGCCGGAGCTGCAGCGCACCCGGGCGGCGACCGAGGCCTTCTGCCTGCTGATCGGCTGGGCCTTCGAGGCAGGGTATCGGCGGTTCGAGTGGAAGTGCAACGCGCTGAACATGGCCTCCCGCCGCGCGGCGGAGCGGTTGGGGCTGAGCTACGAGGGCGTCTTCCGCCAGGCCATGGTGGTGAAGGGGCGCAACCGTGACACCGCCTGGTTCGCCGCGATCGACAAGGAGTGGCCTGCCCTGCGGGAGGCCTACCGCGCCTGGCTGCGGCCGGAGAACTTCGATGCGGAGGGGCGGCAGATCGAGCGGCTGGGAGACCTCACCGGCCTGGTGCGCGCGGCCTCCGACCCGGCGCTGTAACGCCGCTGCGCCGAGGCGCGGGCGTGCGGGCGCGGACGGGCCGTAGACCCAGGGCCCTGCCTGATCTCATTTTCTTGCGTGAAATACTCCCGCCGGAGGCCCGAATTCTCTTCGGGCCCGGCCGTGCCTCCTGCGCTGCCTCGGGCCCCGGAGTCCTGCCGTTGCCGGAGGCCCCGCGCGCGGCTTCAGCCGCGCGCCCGGCCCAACGCCGGGCAAGGGCGCAGCCCGCGGGCCGGGGGCGGGAGGGCCCCGGGGCGGGCTACAAGGCGATGGTGCCTTCGAGGCGGGTGGCGACGAGGCGGGAGATGGCGGCGGCTTCGGTGCCGCCGGCCCGGCCCGCGGCGCGGGCGGTGGCGAGGCCCGCGGCGGCTGCGGCGAGCGGTGCGTCGGAGGCGCATTGGGCGACCGAACCGAGGAACTGGGCGACGTAATCGAGCATCTGCGGGTCGCCCTCGCCGGTGGAGAGCACGTCGGCCACATGGGCGAGATCGTCGCGCAGGGCCAGCGGGTCGGGCGAGATGACATCGGCCGAGACGGCCCGCGGGCCCATCGGCTGGGTGCCCTCGGGCATCCGGGCGAGGATCGCCTGCTGGAAGGCGGCGAGGCTGGTGATCGGCTTCTGGATGAAGCCGTCGGCCCCGGCGCGCATCGCCTCGTCCTCGCTGGCCGGGTCGCCTGAAGTGGCGAGCAGCACCGGCACGCGGGTGTCGGAGCGGGCAAGCTCGCCGATGAGCCCGAGCCCCGAGCCGTCGGGCAGGCCGAGATCCACGATCACCGCGGTGGGCCGGTAGACCTGCAGGTGGCGGTGGGCGGAGGCGAGCGTGTCGGCCCGGCGGATGCGGGCGCCGGAGCGCAGGCAGAGCAGGCGGACCGCCTCGGAGGCGAAGCGGCTGTCTTCCACCACCAGCACGGTGGCGCCGAGCAGCGGCCGCTCCCGCGTGGGCTTCTGCTGCGGGATCGGGAAGTGCGAGATATCGTCTGTCATGGGGGCCTCCCTCAAGGCGGTACGCCCCGAGAAGACACCAGCAACCCTAAGAAGAGGTAAATGCGCCCGGCGGATTGCGACAAAGGCGCGTCTTGTGCGGGCCGGGGCCGGGCGGCATAACCTGCCCAGCGTTTCAACGGGAGAGACCAGACATGATCGGACGGCTGAACCATGTTGCCATCGCCGTGCCCGACCTCGAGGCCGCCGCGGCGCAGTACCGCGGCACCCTGGGGGCCGATGTGGGCGCGCCGCAGGACGAGCCGGATCACGGGGTGACGGTGGTCTTCATCACCCTGCCCAACACCAAGATCGAGCTGCTCCATCCGCTCGGCGAAGGCTCGCCCATCGCGGGCTTTCTCGAGAAGAACCCCTCGGGCGGCATTCATCACATCTGCTACGAGGTCGAGGACATCCTCGCCGCCCGCGACCGGCTGAAGGCCGAGGGCGCGCGGGTGCTGGGCACGGGCGAGCCGAAGATCGGGGCCCATGGCAAGCCGGTGCTGTTCCTGCATCCGAAGGATTTCAACGGCTGCCTGGTGGAGCTGGAGCAGGTCTGATGAGCATCACCGCCGCCCTCGTCGTCTTTGCCGTGACCTGGTTCATGGTGCTCTTCCTGGTGCTGCCGGTGCGGCTGGAGACGCAGGGCGACCGGGGCGAGGTGGTGCCGGGCACCCATGCCGGGGCGCCCGCGGATTTCAAGCTGGGCAAGCGGCTGAAGATCACCACGCTCATCGCGGTGCCGGTGGCCGGGGCGATCTGCGCCGTCATCATGTCGGGCCTGATCGGGATCTCGGATTTCGACCTGCTGGAGCGGTTCGGGCCGAAGGGGCCGATCGTCGAGGGGCAGTAGGGGCGCCCGAAGCGTCGCCTACATCATCATTGCAGGCGGCGCTACGGGCTGCGCCGTCAGGGTGGGGGCGCTGCCCCCACACCCCCGGGAGTATTTGCAGCAAGAAAATGGGGCTTGGGTGGTCTAGCGGATCGGGCCGGGATCGCGTGGAGGGGTGCGGGCGAGGTCGGGTTCCAGCCGGTGGAACAAGTGGGTGAAGGTGGCCACGCCGAGGATCGGGATGAAGAGGTTTACCAGGGGGACGCTGAGCGGGATCGCCATGAGGATGCCGGCGAACCAGACCTTGCCGAAGTGGCGGCGGCGGCTTTCGTTGGCGGCCTGGCGGCCGATCCGGCGCATGGCGACCATCTGGTAGTATTCGCGCCCCAGCAGCAGGCCGTTGATCGCCCAGAACAGGAGCGGAATCAGCGGGCCGGCGAAGATGTAGAGCACCAGCATCAGGATGTTCACCACGATCAGGATGCCGAAGAAGCCGAGGCTGTCGCGCAGGGCTTCCGTCCAGGGGAAGCGGGGCACGTCGGGCAGGTGGGGGTAGTGCCGGTCTTCCACCGCGGCGGCCACGTCTTCGAGAAACAGGCCGGTGAAGGCGGAGGCGACGGGCACCATGAGGAAGATCGACATCAGCGCCATCAGCGCGATGGAGGCCCAGGACAACAGGTCGTCGATCCAGGTGACCTCGCGGCCGAAGATGGTGAAGCTCTCGGGCGTGACCCAGTCGAGGAACCAGATGAAGACGCCGTAGACCGAGAAGAGGAGCAGGATGGTGAGGCCGAGGCCCATGGCCAGCACCCGGAGGAACCGGCCATCGAACATCTGGTTCAGGGCCTTGCCGAAATCGGAGAAGATCATTCGGCAACCCAGGCGGTGATCTGTGTCAGGTCGGGGCGGGGGCGCTCGGGGGGCTCGGCGGTTTCGGTGCCGATGTGGATGAAGCCTGCGACGGTTTCATGCAGGGCGAGGCCGAGGCCCTTGGTGATGAACTCGCGGTCATGCGCGCCCCAGCCGGTGAGCCAGTTGGCGCCCCAGCCGGAGGCGAGCGCGGCGTTGAGCATCTGCAGGCAGACGGCGCCGGCCGAGTAGAGCTGTTCGACGAAGGGTATCTTCTCGCTCTCGACGGGGGAGGAGACCACCACCACCGCGAGGCCGGGCTGGGTGAGCTGGGCCTGGAACTTGGAGATTTTATCGGGGTCGAGTTCCAGTGCCGCGCCGCGTTCGCCGGCCAGCGCCGCGAGCCGCTCGAGCGCCGGGGCCTCCAGCACGATGAACCGCCAGGGCTCCAGCTTGCCGTGATCGGGTGCGCGGGCGGCAGCCTGGAGGATGGGCCCCAGCTCGTCGCGGGTGGGCACGGGAGTGGTGAGCGTCTTGGCCGGGCGCGAGCGGCGGGTGAGCAGGAAGTCGAGGGCGGCGGGGTTCTTCTGGGACATGCGGGCTCCTTTGAAGGTTGGGCCCTATGTCGGTTGTTTTGAGCGTGGGTTCAATGGGGTGCGCCGCATGAGCGGCCGGATGGGCGGGCCATCGGGGGTGCAGGCTCATGGCTGGAGGCCTGCGCGCCCCGCCCGGGAGGCGAGGCGTGCGCGGCCGGGGCTCAGCAGACCCGCGATACCCTGGTGCGCGGCGCGGCCTCCTCGGTCTTTGTCTCGCCAATGTCGGCATAGCTCGACCGGATCAGCCAGCGGGTGAGGCTGCGGGCCATCAGCTCGTGGCCTGTGAGCTGGATCCGGTCGGCGAGGATCTCGGCCTCGAAGCTCGAATGGCCCATCCAGGCCGCGGTGAGATCGCGCAGCGAGGCCACGAGGTAGAGATCGACGTCATGCTTGGGGTCGGTCAGGCAGAGGTCGGTTTCCGCGCCCGGCCTGGCCACGAGCCAGTAGTTGGCGGTGCCGTCGGGCGTGTCCTTCAGGATGAACTGGATCACGCTGCGGCGGCGCGGCAGTTGCAGCGTGTCGATCTTGCGGCGGATGTTCCACATCAGCATCCGGGCATCGAGGCCTTTCAGCGAGACCTCGCAATCGACATGGCGGTGCGCCCATTCGCCCAGGGCCCGGACCAGCGGCTGCAGCTCGTCGGCCATGGGCGAGGTGATGTATTCGGCATGGGCGCCGCTGCCCGCCTGCCGCAGCACCAGCCCGTTTGCCTCCATCTCCTTCAGCCGCTTGGAGAGCAGGCCCGGCGACATGCCGGGCACGCCGCGCTGGATTTCGGAGAAACGGGTCGAGCCTGCCCACATCTCGCAGAGCACGAGCATCGTCCATCGGGGTTCGAGCAGGCTCGCGGCCATGGCGACGGGGCAGAAGCGGGGGTAGGACTGGTCGGTCATCTCGGGCACCTCCTTGGGGAAGTGTCTCATCCGGGGGGCCTGTGCGTCCACTTCAGATTTTGTAGCGGGTTTGCTTCAGGACGCGAAGTGGAGCGGAGGGGCGGCAGCGTGGCACATCTTCCTCACCGAAACGGCTGAACCGAAAAGGAGACTGACATGCCGCTGGTTGATATCGAACTGATCGAAGGTGTCTTCGACACCGCGCAGAAGGCGAAGATGATCGAGAAGGTCACCGACGCGATGGTGGAGATCGAGGGGGAGGCCATGCGCGGCGTCACCTGGGTCCGGGTGAAGGAGGTGCAGAGCGGGCACTGGGGCATCGGTGGCAACCGGCCCAGCGCCGCCGACATCAAGGCGATGGCGCTCGCCGCGGAGTAGGCCGGGCAACCGGCAGGAAGGGGCCTTCGGCATGGTGCCGGGGGCCCTTCTCGGATGCCGGGACGCAGGGCCGGATGCGCACTCTTCGGGGCGGGGGCGGCCTGTGGCATCGTGGCGACCATTGACCATGGAGTCGTTGCAATGTCCGGTTTCATCAGGCTTTTCCTCGCCCTCTTTCTCCTCTCCTTCGCCCTCGCCGCGCCACAGGCCGAGGCGCAGCGCTACCCCAAGGGCATGGCCGAGGGGCGCAACAGCGCCCGCACGCCCCAGGTGGCGGGCGATGTGATCCGGTTCAGCCTGATGCCCGGCGACTGCCAGGCCCGCAGCTATGGCGACGGGCGCGGCGAGAGCGACTGCGGCAACCTCAACGCCAAGTCCTACCTCTCGGCGGGCGAGGCGAAGATCGGCAGTGCCATGCTCTATGCCTTCGACATCCGCGTGGCGGGCGGGCTGACCCATGCCGCCTTCCACAACCCGCGGGCAGTACCCTTCACCGGCGGGCCCGACAGCCGGCTGGCGGTGGCGCTGTGGCAGGGCGAGATGATCAAGAACCACCTGGTGTCGCTCGAGCTCGACCGGACGCGGGGGCTGACCTTTCTGGGCCGCACCTGTGCCGGGCCGGGGCAGCTTGGCGGCTGGACGAAGGTAGAGCTGCTGGTGCGATGGTCGGCGGGTGCGGACGGGGTGATGCAGGCGCGCTGCAACGGGCGGGTGGTCCATGCCGTGTCGGGACGGCCGACCGACCAGAACCCGCATTGCCACGAGGCCAACCATTGCGAGCCGGGGAAGGTGAAGCACCCGAAGCGGATCAACGCGGGCTTCGGGCTGTTCTTCGACAAGGAGGTGGTGAACGGCCAGCCGATGCGGCCGCGGAT
>CAYVQK010000116.1:0-11429 GCA_964454145.1 uncultured Oceanicola sp.
GCAGGCCTTCGGCTTCGGCCTTCTTGGCCGAGGGGGAGCCTTCGCGCAGGGCGACCGCCAGGTTCTTGGCGCCGCTGTCGCGCAGGTTCAGCGCGTGGGCGTGGCCCTGGGAGCCGTAGCCGAGGATGGCCACCTTCTTGTCCTTGATCAGGTTGATGTCGCAATCGCGGTCGTAATACACGCGCATGATGGTCCCTCCGGGAGTGGTTTCGCTGCCGCGGTTTGTAGCGTTGAGATGGCCGGGAAGGGAGAGAGGAATTGACGTTTGTCGCTGCGTGGGTGAAAAAATCATTCACGGATGTTCTTTCAGATGGAAACTTCATGCTCGACGATCACGACAGGCGCATTCTTCGCCATCTCCAGGCGGAGCCGACGCTGAAGGCCGCCGAGTTGGCCGAGCGGGTGGGGCTTTCGCCGCAGAAGGCCTGGCGGCGGGTGGAGCGGATGGAGCGCGAGGGCGTCATCCGGGGGCAGGAAGCGGTGATCGACTGGGAGGCGCTGGGCTTTGCGGTGCGGGTGAGCCTGCGGATCACGCTCGACAAGACGCTACCGCGCGCCTTTGACGATTTCCTTGCAGCCGCGCGCGCCGTGCGGGAGGTGACCGAGATCCAGACCTTCCTCGGCCGGGTCGATGTGCGGCTCGAGGTGATTGCGCGGGACATGGGGCATTGGACGGCCGTCTACCGCGAGAAGATCATGGCGCTGCCCCATATCGCCGACATCGAGGCACTAATGCATGTGAGCCGGATCAAGGTGCAGGAGGCGCTGCCGGTATGACACTGGACGAGGTGGATTGGGAAATCTTGCGCGCCCTTCAGTCGGATGGCCGGCAATCGGCTGGAGCTGTGGGCCGCAGGCTGGGGCTTTCGCAGCCGGCGGCCTGGCGGAGGATCCGGCGGCTGACCGAGATCGGCGCGATCGCGGGGCGCCGGCTGAGGCTCGACGCGGAGAAGCTCGGGTTTGGCGTGACTGTTTTCCTTGGCGTGAAGCTGGCGACCAAGGGGCGGATTTCGCTCGATGATTTCGAGCGGGCGGTGAGCGCGATCCCGGAGGTTCAGACGGTTGAGCACGTGCTGGGGCTCTACGATTACCGGCTCCGGGTGACGGCGCGCGACCTTGCCGATTTCGAGCGGGTGCTGCGGCGGCGGATCATGGCGCTGCCCGGCGTGGGCAACGTGGAGGCCAATGTGCTGCTCACCGAGGAGCGGCGGCCGGGGCCGCTCGGGGGCTGACTGCGACCTCGGGAGGGCTTTGCTTTGGCGGCGACCGAGGCTAGCTATGGGCGATCTTGTATGGAGGAACGCCCCATGAATGCCTTGCGCGGAGATATCGACCCGGACGGGCTGCTGGAATTCTCGGTGGTGTTCACCGACCGCTCACTGAACCACATGAGCAAGGCCTTTCAGGGGGTTATGCGCGACATCTCGGCCGGGCTGAAGGCCTGTTACAACGCCAAGGCCGTGGCGGTGGTGCCGGGCGGGGGCACCTATGCGATGGAGGCGGTGGCCCGCCAACTGGCCAAGGACGAGACGGTGCTGGTGGTGCGCAACGGCTTCTTTTCCTACCGCTGGAGCCAGATCTTCGCCGCGGGCGGCATCCCCGCGGAGGAGATCGTGATGAAGGCCCGGCGGGAGGGGAATGCCGCGACGGCCTCGTTCGCGCCCGCGCCGGTGGAAGAGGTTGTGGCCCGGATCAAGGCCGAGGCGCCGGCGCTGGTGTTTGCGCCGCATGTCGAAACGGCGAGCGGAATGATCCTGCCGGATGACTATATCCGCGAAATTTCCAAGGCGGTTCATGAGGTTGGCGGGCTGATGGTGCTCGACTGCATCGCCTCGGGCTGCATCTGGGTCGACATGGAGGCGACCGGGGTGGACGTGCTGATCTCGGCGCCGCAGAAGGGTTGGTCGGCGCCACCCTCGGCGGGGCTGGTGATGCTTTCGGCACGGGCTGAGGAGAAGGTGGCGGAGACGAAATCCGACAGCTTCGCCTGCGACCTCGGCAAGTGGCTGGCGATCATGCAGACCTACGAGAACGGCGGCCATGCCTATCACGCGACGATGCCGACCGATGCGCTGCGGGTGTTCCGCGATGCGCTGAAGGAGACCGAGGCGAAGGGCTTCGACACGGTGAAGGCCGCGCAGCAGGCGCTGGGCGACGGGGCGCGGAACCTCATGGCCCGCAAGGGGCTGAAGAGCGTGGCCGCGGAGGGCTATGGCGCGCCGGGCGTGGTAGTGGTTTTCACCGACGATCCGGAATTGCAGACCGGCCGGGCCTTTGCCGCCGAGGGCGTGCAGATTGCCGCGGGCGTGCCGCTGATGGTGGACGAGGGGGCCGACTACAAGAGTTTCCGCATCGGGCTCTTCGGGCTCGACAAGCTGGCGGATGTTGAGGCGACGCTCGGACGGCTCGAGCGGGTTCTCGACAAGGTTATCGCCTGAAGGTTACGGGCGCGTTAACCGCCCATGCCTGCCTTCATCACCGCCCGGCGGAGCGGCGGCACGTCGGCCACCGCCTTCAGGCCCGAGAGCCGCAGCGATTGCAGGGGCGGCAGTCCGGAGCGGGTGAGCCGGTTGTAGAGCCCGATGGCCGCGACCCGCGCAGCCACATCGCGGGCGCGGGATCTTTCATAGGCGTCAAGATGTTGCCGGGAGCCGAGGCTCTCGGGCGTGGCCGTGTGCAGCAGGGCCGCGAGGTCGTTCAGCGATGTGTTCAGGCCCTGGGCGCCGATGGGGGGGATCACATGAGCGGCCTCGGCGATGAGGGCGGTGCGCTGGGCGGTGAGCGCCTTGGCGCGGAGCGTGATGATCGGGAAGAGGGCGCGGGGGCTGGCCAGGGTGAGCGGGCCGAGAAGACCGGCGGATCGGGTGGTGGCCTCGGCGGAAAAGGCCTGCGCATCAAGGGCTTGGAGGCGCAGGGCCTCGGGGCCGGGGTTCATCCAGACCACGGCGGAGGTGGGGGTTCCATCGTCGTCGGGGAGCGGGATCAGGGTGAAGGGGCCGCCCTGGTTGTAGACCTCGGTGGAGATGTTGTTGTGCGGCTCGGGGTGGGTGACGGAGAAGGCGAGGGCCTTCTGGCCGAAACGGGAGATTTCGGCAGGGATTCCAGCGGCTTCGCGGACTGTCGAGTCCCGGCCGTCGGCGCCGATGACGAGGCGGGTTCGCAGCGAGGTACCGTCGGTCAGCCGGGCCAGGGCCTCGCCCTCGCGGGTGACCATGGAGGCGAAGCCGGCGCCCCAGTGGAGGGTGACATTCGGCAGTGATTCCAGCGCGTTGAGCAGCACGTCGGCGATGCGCCAGTTCATCAGGTTCTGCGCCAGCGGGGGTTGGCCCTCGGCCTCGGAGGCGAAGGCGCGGGAGTCGCGGATCTGCGGGGGCCAACCGACCGTGTCGGTGATGTGGAGCTCTTGCAGCGGCTGGGCATGGGGGGCGAGCGCGGACCAGAGACCGGCCTCGGAAAAGAGCGTGATCGCGGGGTCGAGGAAGGCGGTAGAGCGTTGATCTCCCTCGGTTTTATCGCGGTTCGGCGGCGCGGGGGCGGCGAGGGTGACGCTGTAGCCCGCTTGCGCGAAACAGGCGGCGGCGGTGAGCCCGGCAATGCCGGCGCCGGCGATGAGGATATCGGTGGTTTTGCGTGCCATGGCGGGGATTTAGGGCGCGGCGGGGGCGATTGCCAAGGGGGCGGAGTGGCGCAGGGGGCGGTTTGCGGAAATGCCGGTGCGGGGCGGCGGGAGCGGCGTTAACCGGGGCAAATTCAGCAGCAACACCTGATGCACACCTCATGCACAGCCCATGCACACACGATGCACATGAAAATGTGCAAGGCGGCGGCCTGTTACCCCGCCGCGCGGGCGACAGGGACGAGAAAGCCTGTGAGGTCGGAGGTGTGGTGGTGGATGTGCGGCGCTTCCAGCCGCTCGGGCGCGACGTGGACGGTGCGCATGCCCATCGCGTGGGGCGCGGCGAGGTTGCGGGGGTCGTCCTCGAACATGGCGGCGCGGGTGGGGTCGAGCCGGGCCTTGGCGAAGACCGTCTCGAAGGCGGCGCGCTCGGGCTTGGGGCGGAAGCCCGCGTGCTCCACCCCGAAGACCTCGTCGAAGAGGCCGGAGAGGCCGCGGGCGGTCAGCACCCGCTCGGCGTAGGGCTTGGAGCCGTTGGTGTAGACGAACTTGTTGCCGGGGAGCGCGGCGATTGCGGCGGCGAGCGCATCGTCGGCCTCGAGGTGATCGAGCGAGATGTCGTGGACATGGGTGAGGTAGGGGGCCGGGTCGAGCCCGTGGACTTCCATCAAGCCCGCGAGCGTGGTGCCGTAGTCGGCCCAGTACTTCTTGCGGAGGGCGTTGGCCTCGGGCTCCTCGACGCCCAGCGCCTCCATCACCCAGGCGGTCATTCGCACCTCGATCTGGTCGAAAAGGCGGGCCTCGGGCGGGTAGAGCGTGTTGTCGAGGTCGAAGACCCAGGCGGCGACGTGGGAGAAGAGGGGGGCATGCGACATGGGGCGGACGCTAGGGCGGCGCGGGGTGCGGCGCAAGGGCAGCTTGCCTTGCCGGGCCGCGGGGGCATAGGCTCGCCGGACGGAACAGGAGGAGTGCCCATGCCGACAGCGCGGCCCACGCAGAGCGATGCCTATGGGCTGATCCTCGAGGCGATCGACCACGGCACCTACAAGCCCGGCGACCGGCTGGTGGAGAGCGAGTTGGCGGAGCGGTTCGGCGTGTCGCGCACGCCGATCCGCGAGGCGTTGCAGCGGCTGGAAACGCAGGGGCTGCTGGTGCGCGACGGGCGCAGCCTGATCGTGGCCTCGCTCGACCACAACGAGCTCGCGGAACTCTACATCGTGCGGGCCGAGCTGGAGGGGCTGGCCGCAAGGCTGGCGGCCCGCCATGCGACGGCAGAGGAGGTGAAGGTGCTGGGGCAGATGGTGGAGGCGGATCGCGGCAGGGTGGACGACCCGAGCGCGCTCAGCCGCTCGAACCGGCGGTTTCACCGGCAGATCCACCTGGCGAGCCACAACCGCTTCCTGATCCAGCAGCTCGACCTCGTGCATCGGTCCATGGCGCTTCTGGCCACTACCTCGCTTGCGGCGGAGGGCCGGGGCGCGGTGGCGCTGGCGGAGCATCAGGCGATCGTCGATGCGCTGGCCGCGCGCGACGAGGAGGGTGCGGGGGAGGCGCTGCGGCGCCACATCTCGGCGGCCTTCGAGCAGCGCCTCAAGCTGGACGCGGCGCGGGACTGACCGGCGGCGGGGCGACCACGATGATGGGGGCGAGATCGTCGTCATCGGGGTGGAAGCCGTGGGCCGTCTTGTCCCAGTAGAAGGGCTTGGTCACGATCTCCCAGAGGGCCTTGTAGGAGGCGAGCGCACCGAGCGGGAAGTAGAGGTGCAGCGTGGGCACCCATTTGCGCAGGGTCAGGTGGCCGGCGAGGCGGGTGCCTGTGAGGCCCAGGGCGATGTTGATCGCCTCGGAGGCGAGGAAGGTGAGGGCCAGCGCCCAGAGGGCCCAGCCGGGCAGGGCGGCGGCGAGCGGGTGCCAGCCGGTGAGCGGCAGGAGCCAGAAGCTCCAGAGCAGGGGCGCGAGGATGAACTGGGTGAGCGCGCCGAGGAACAGCAGCTGGAAGCCGGCGAAGCGCCAGGCGCCGAGGTCGCGCCAGAGCGCGCGGGGACTGCGCATGTGCACGGCCCAGGTGAGCGCGTAGCCCTTCAGCCAGCGGGAGCGCTGCTTGATCCAGGGCAGGGTGCGGCAGTTGGCCTCCTCGAAGGTGGTGCTCTCGACCAGCTCGGTGCGGTAGCCCATGCGCGCCAGCCGCATGCCGAGGTCGGCGTCTTCGGTGACGTTGTGCGCATCCCAGCCGCCGAGCCGCTCCAGCGCCTCGCGGCGGAAGAAGAGCGTGGTGCCGCCGAGCGGGATGGCCCAGCCGAGGCGGGCGAGGCCGGGCAGGACGACGCGGAACCAGCTGGCATATTCCACCGCGAAGCAGCGCGAGAGCCAGTTGGTGCCGGCGTTGTAGAAATCGAGCGCGCCCTGGAGGCAGGCGACCTCGGCCGGGCGCTCGTGGAAGTGGCGGACGACCTTGTGGATCTGCTCGGGCTCCGGCGCATCCTCGGCATCCCACACCCCGACGATGGTGCCGCGGCAGAACTCGAGCGCGTAGTTCAGGGCGCGCGGCTTTGTCTGCACCGCGCCGCGGGGCACGATGATGACGCGGATCCAGGGCGGCAGGTGGATGCGCGAGAGGGTGAGGCGGGTGGTGTCGTCGGAGGCCTCCATCACCAGGCAGATGTCGAGCAGTTCCTTGGGGTAGGTGAGCCGGGAGAGGCGGCGCAGGAGGTGGGTGGCGATGTGCTCCTCGCGGAACAGCGGCACCATGACCGAGACGACGGGCAGGCGGGCGATGGCGGGGCGGTTGCGGCGGCTGTTGAAGGCGGGCAGGGCAGAGGCGAGCGTGAGCGGCTCGGGCGGGCGGATGGCACGGGCCTCCTCGATCAGCGCCTCGGCGCGGCGGCGGCGCTCGCGCCGTTCGGCCCGCATCCGTTGCCAGGCGAAGCCGGTGGCGGCGGCCTTAAGGGCCATTTGCAGGGCCAGCGTGAGCACCGCCCAGGCGGCGAGCAGGCCGAAGGTGAGGCCGGGTGCTGCGAGCATGGCGGCGAGCATGGCGAGGCAGGCCCAGAGCATCAGGTGCTGGCTGCGGCGCGAGATCAGGCCGCGGCAGCTCATCGGGGCGGCGACCCGGGTTTCGGCCAGGCGGACCAGCGCGTTGGCGCGGATCTGCTGCACCGCGCGCGCGATCTCGCCCTCCTGCGCCAGCGCCATCACCACCGGGCCGAAGACCGCCTCGAGCGCCTCCTGGTGGCGGGCGAAGAGCTGGGGGCGGGCAGTGGCGACGACGGTGAGCGAGCCGAGGCGGCGCCAGGGCAGGAGGCCGTGGCGCAGGCAGAGCTCGGGGCCGTAGCGATCGACCAGCCGGGGATCGGGCGGCTCGGCGAGCGGATCGACCACGCGGGCGTTCCACTGGCGGGCGAGGCCCTGCATCAGCTGCGGCTGGGAGATCATGCCGTGGGCGAGGAGGATATCGCCCAGCCGGGCATCCTCGCGCGCCTGGATGGCGAGGGATTTCAGCAGGTCGCCCGGGTCGAGCGCGCCCATCTCGACGAGGATGCTCCCGAGCCGGGGGCGCGTGGCCTCGGTCGGGCGCCCGGGCTCGATCAGCCTGAGCGCGCCGTCGGACTCGGGCGGCGTGGCGCCGGCGGCACGGCGCTGCGGCAGCGGGCGCGTGGCGCGCATATGTTTCCCCCTGGTGGCGCCGGGAGCTGGCCCGGCGGCAGAGCGGAGGCCCGGCGGCCCCGCGCTTCCAGAGTGGCGCGCTATTGGTTAAGGATCGGTTAAGGCTCGGCCGGACGCCCGTGCAAGGGGCGCCGTCAGCCGGCCACCTTCTCCTTCATCGCCGCGGCGAAGCGCTCGAAGAGGTAGAAGCTGTCCTGCGGGCCGGGGCTGGCCTCGGGGTGGTACTGGACCGAGAACACCGGCTTGCCCTCGACGGCGATGCCGCAGTTGGAGCCGTCGAAGAGCGAGACGTGGGTTTCCTTCACGCCCTGGGGCAGGGTCTGGCTGTCGACGGTGAAGCCGTGGTTCATCGAGGTGATCTCGACCTTGCCGGTTGTGAGATCCTTCACCGGGTGGTTGGCGCCGTGGTGGCCGTGGTTCATCTTGATGGTCTTCGCCCCCAGCGCCAGCGCCAGCATCTGGTGGCCGAGGCAGATGCCGAAGACGGGGATGTCCTTCTCCAGCACGGCCTTGATCATCGGGACGGCGTATTCGCCGGTGGCCGCCGGGTCGCCCGGGCCGTTGGAGAGGAACACGCCCTCGGGCTCGTGGGCCAGCACCTCTTCGGCCGTCGCGGTAGCGGGCAGCACGATCACCTCGCAGCCGGCGGAGGCGAGGCAGCGCAGGATGTTACGCTTCGCGCCGTAGTCGATGGCCACCACCTTGTGGCCCGGCCCCTCGCGCCTGGTGAAGCCCTCGGGCCAGGCCCAGCGCATCTCGTCCCACTTGTAGCTCTGGGCGCAGGTCACGCCCTTGGCGAGGTCGAGCCCGGTGAGGCCGGAGAAGCCGCGGGCGGCGGCGATCAGCGCCTCGATGTCGAAGTTGCCCTCGGGGTCGTGGGCGAGTGCCACGTGGGGCGCGCCCTGCTGGCGGATCGCCCGGGTCAGGCGCCGGGTGTCGAGCCCGCCCATGCCGATGCGGCCGCGCTTGGCGAGCCAGTCCTGGAGCTGCTCGGTCGCGCGCCAGTTGGAGGGTTCGGTGGGATCCCATTTCACCACCATGCCCTCGGCCACCGGATCGGCGGTCTCGTCATCCTCGGGGTTCACGCCCACGTTGCCGACGTGGGGGAAGGTGAAGGTGACGATCTGGCCGGCGTAGGAGGGGTCGGTCATGATCTCCTGGTAGCCGGTCATCGCGGTGTTGAAGCAGAGTTCGGCGGTCTTCATGCCGGTGGCGCCGAAGCCCTGTCCGTAGAACAGCGTGCCGTCGGCGAGGGCGAGGCAGGCGGTGGGCTTGGGCTGGCTGGGCATGGGCGCGACTCCTTCGGGGCAAGGCAAATCCGCCCGTGTCTAGGGCGGTGGGCCGGGGCCGTCAACCCGCTGTCGGGGCCGGCGAAACGTGGTGTTTCCGCCACGTCCGTGCGGGCCCCGCTTGCCCCTCGGGGCGGTGCGGCTTAGGGTGCGCCCCTGTCTGGCCCGGGGGACGCGCGATCACTCACCGCGCGGCGGGCGCAATCGGGGACAAGAACCGCATGGATATCCGCACCCGCGTCTCGACGGCGCTGAAGGAGGCGATGAAAGCCAAGGAGGCCGAGCGCCTCTCGACACTCCGCCTGATCAACGCGGCGATCAAGGACAAGGACATCGCCGCTCGTGGCGCGAACGGCGCAGGCGAGGCGGGCGTGACCGACGCCGAGGTGCTGGGCATCCTCGGCAAGATGGTCAAGCAGCGCCAGGAAAGCGTCCGCGCCTACGAGGAGGGCGGCCGGCTCGACCTCTCGGAGCGCGAACTGGCCGAGGTGAAGGTGATCGAGGAGTTCCTGCCGCAGCAGCTCTCCGAGGAGGAGGCCGAGGCGGCGGTGGCGAAGGCCATCGAGGAGACGGGTGCCGAGAGCATCCGCGACATGGGCCGGGTGATGGGCGTTCTGAAGGAGCGCTACACCGGGCAGATGGATTTCGGCGCGGTCGGCCCGATGGTGAAGGACCGGCTGGCGTAACCGGGTGGCGGGCAGATGGCCCGCCGTGCGGACACCGGCGCCCTCTCCCGGCTTCTCATTGCTCCCTGAAAATCCCGGGGGTGCGGGGGCAGCGCCCCCGCTCCGCGCTATCCGCTTGCTGCCAGGCCCGGGAATGAGGCCCTGATCCGCGCCTCTTCCTCCGGCGACACTGCGAAGCGCTCGACGAATCGCGCCTTGAAGGACACCCGCCCTCGGCGGGCGCCGAAGTTTTCGCCGTGATTCAGGATGTAGAGTGCCGCCGGCGCGTGCAGGGGCGCGAGGGGCCGACCGGCCAGTGCCGCGAGGTAGGGGAACATGCGGTGCTCGTGGGCGGTGAGCGCTTCGAGAAAGGCGGCGTCGCCCGGGTCGCGGGTGCAGCGGAAGGAGGCGCAGGAGCCGCAGAGCTTCCAGAACGGCTTCTGGCCGGGGGCGGCGAGACTGCGGGGGGCGGCGCGTGCGAAGGTGCCGTGGCCCGCGTCCATCAGCCAGCCCTCCTCGACGAGGTAGCCTCCCGGTGTGCGGCGGCTCCGCATCTCGGCCACTGCGCCGGGGGCGAGGAGGTCGTCGGCGTCGAAGGGCATCACATAGCCGTCCTCGGGGCCCTGTTCGGGCAGGGCGCGGCAGAGGGTGGCGAGCTTTCTCCACTTGTCGTTGCCGGTGACTGCCTCTGTGAAGGGGAGGAAGCGGATGCGTGTATCATCCGGCAGGGCGGGGGCGTCCTGCCCGCAGATGAGGGCGCGCCAGTGCGGGTCGGTCTGGGCAGTGAAGCTGGCAAGGGTGGCCGCGAGGCGGGATTCGACGGTGGACCAGTCTCCCACGTGGTGCTTGCCGACGAGCGGGAGGAGGAAGACCACCTCGGGGGCCGCGGGTGCCGGCAGCGGGTGGGCGCGGCGCGACAGGGCTGCGACCTCGGAGTGCGCAGGGCCGAGCGCACGGGCCAGCGCGGGGGAGAGCGCGGCAGCGCTGCGCAGTGCGGCGCGTTTCCATTTGGGCGTGGCGGGCTCTTGGGCCATCAGTCTCTCAGCGGCAGGAGGGCGGCAAGCTCGGCGTGGAGCGCGATGCGCTCCTCTTCGCTGAGGAAGGCGCCGATTTCAACCTCCCGGCCCTTGCCGGAGAGGGTGACGTAGTTGGGCACCGGCCCACCGGTGCGATGCAGGGTGACGCGGACCCAGTGGGGGTTTTCCTCCCAGGTCAGAGGGGCGCCCCTGGGGTTCTGGCGGGTGAGCAGCAGCCGGTCGGGCCAGAGGGTGAGCTCCTCGAGGATCTCGCCGTCGCGGTAGCTCTTCTGGAGCAGGAACCAGGTCAGCCAGAGCGCGCCCAGCATGAAGGGCAGGAGGCCCCAGAGCACCGGGGTGCCGATGGCCGGGATCAGCGGCACGCAGAGCAGGGCCGCGGTGCCGCCGATGAACCAGACGAATCCGATCTTCGGCAGCGAGCGGAAGGGCCAGGCGGAGAGGGCCGCGCGGGTGCCCGGAGGGGGCGGGGTTTGCCAGGTGTAGGGCATGGGGGCGAGTCTATCCCTGCGGCGTGCCGGGGGCGAGGGGGGCGGTTGGGCGTGGGTTGGCGGGCAGATTGCCCACCCTGCGGGGTGGCAGGAAGAGTGGCCGGTCGGCGGTCGGTGGCGGGACAAGTCCCGCCCTACGGAAAAAGGCCCCGGGGGTTATCCCGGGGCCTTTCGTATCGGTGGCGGTCCGCCTCAGTGGTGGGCGACCTTGTCCCAGTCCTCGCGCTTGGGGAGGATCTCGAAGGTGTGCTCCGGGGGCGGGGAGGGCAGCGTCCACTCCAGCGTGTCGGCGTGCTCGTTCCAGGGGTTGGCCGCCGGCGAGGGGGCACCTTTGCGCATCGCGTAGAAGATCGTGACGATGAAGAACACGAAGCTGGCGAAGCTCAGGAACGCGCCGAGAGAGCTGATGTGGTTCCAGAAGGCGAAGGCCTCGGGGTAGTCGATGTAGCGGCGGGGCATGCCCTGACGGCCCAGGAAGTGCTGGGGGAAGAATGTCAGGTTGGCGCCGATGAACATCGCCCAGAAGTGGATCTTGCCCGCGGTCTCCGAGTACATCTTGCCGGTGAACTTGGGGAAGTAGAAGTAGATCCCCGCGAAGATGCAGAACACCGCGCCGAGGCTCATCACGTAGTGGAAGTGCGCCACGACGTAGTAGGTGTCGTGATAGGCCC
>CAYVQK010000117.1:0-11318 GCA_964454145.1 uncultured Oceanicola sp.
CGGCGGCGTCGCAGATCGCCATCAGCCGATCCATGTCGCAGATATGCCCGCGCATATGGCTCAGCAGCAGCACCGAGGCCTCCCCCGCCTTCGCCGCGAGGTCATCGAGATCGATCACCAGCCCCTCCGTCACCTCCACGAAGACCGGCACCGCCCCCACAGCCGCAATCGCCCCCGGCACCGGCGCCAGGGTGAAGGCATTGGTCAGCACCCGGTCGCCCGGACTCACCCCCACCGCCCGCAGCGCAACGCCGATGGCCGACCCTCCACTCGCCGTCGCCAGGCAATACTTCGCCCCCACGAAGGCGGCGAACTCCTGCTCCAGCAGCGCCACCTCGCCCGTCTCGCCGGGCTTGAGGTTGTAGCGATGCAGCCGCCCGTGCCCGAGCACGGCCATCGCCGCCTCCAGCGCCGCCTCGGGCAGCTTTTCCTGCTGGGTGAAATTCCCTGTGAAAACCTCAGTCATGCGCGCACCCTGCTCCGGCCCTTCACCACGGTCAATCCGCGAGCAGCCGCGCCGCGAGCTCCGGCAGATCCTCGAACCGGTCCAGCAGCGCCTCCGGCTCCAGCGCCTCCACCTCGCGCCCGTCCGGCCCGAAGGTGACCAGCACGCAGGGAATGCCCGCCGCCCGCGCCGTCTCCCGGTCGGTCTCGGTATCCCCGATCAATATCCCCCGCGTGCCCCCGGCCCGCTCCACGGCGGCGAAATAGGGCGCCGGGTCCGGCTTCCGCACCGGCAGCGTATCCGCCCCGATCAGCGCCCCGAAGGCGCTCCGCACGCCCAGCCGCCCCAGCAGGCTTTCCGCCAGCCCCTCCGGCTTGTTGGTGCAGATCGACACCGCATATCCCGCGCCCCTGAGCGCCTCCACCGCCTCCATCGCGCCGGGGTAGAGCACCGTATGCACGTCGATGTTGGCCCCGTAATGCTCCAGCAGCAGCGGATAGTCCGCCTCCACCTCCGCCGCGCCGAACCCCGCGCGCCCATGCCCCAGCGTCAGCATCGCCCGCCCGCCCCTGAAAGCCCACCGCGCATCGCCCACCGGGTCCAGCAGCTCGCCCAGCCCGCGCGCCACGAAACAGGCATTCGCCGCCGCGATCAGGTCTTTCGAGGTGTCCGCCAGCGTCCCGTCCAGGTCGAAGACCACCGTTTTCATTGCCCGCTCCTGTCACAATCCGTCACCACAAGTGACCGTTGAGCCCCTTGCCACCCTACGCCCCTGCGATAGAACGGAGCCAAGGTCTCCGGGTTAAACCGGAGTTGAGCAGAACAAAAGGGGCAGAGGCCATGGGCGCCAGCCTGATCATCCTCGCAGCGGGGCAAGGCACCCGCATGCAGTCCGACATGCCGAAGGTGCTGCACAAGGTGGCCCACGCCCCCCTGCTGGCCCATGCCATGCACGCGGGCGCCGCACTCGAGCCCGACCGCGTGGTGGTGGTCGCAGGCCACGGCGCCGAAGCGGTCGAGAAGGCCGTGGCCGAGATCGACGAGACGGCAACTGTCGTCATCCAGGAAGACCGCCTCGGCACCGGCCACGCCGTGCTGCAGGCCCGCGACGCACTGAAGGGCGCCCAAGGCAACGTCATCGTCCTCTACGGCGACACCCCCTTCATCCGCCCCGACACCCTGCAATTCATGCTCGATGCCCGCGCCACCCACGCCGTGGTCGTCCTCGGCTTCGAGCCACGCGACCCCGCCCGCTACGGACGCCTCTTCATGGACGGCGACAGCCTCGAGGCCATCATCGAGTACAAGGACGCCACCGAAACCCAGCGGCAGATCCCCCTCTGCAACTCGGGCGTCATCTGCGCCGATGCAACCCAGCTCTTCTCCCTCCTCGACGAGGTGACCAACGACAACGCGGCGGGCGAATACTACCTCACCGACATCGTCGCCATCGCCCGCGCCCACGGCCTCTCCTGCGGCGTCGTCCGCTGCGCCGAGGAAGAGACGATGGGCGTCAACTCCCGCGCCGATCTCGCCGCCGCCGAGGCCGCCTTCCAGGCCGCGAAGCGCGCGGAAGCACTGGAAAACGGCGTCACCCTCACCGCGCCCGACACCGTCCACTTCGCCTGGGACACCTGGATCGGCCGCGATGCCACCGTCGAGCCCTTCGTCGTCTTCGGGCCCGGCGTCACCGTCGAGACCGGCGCCGAGATCCGCGCCTTCTCCCACCTTGAAGGCTGCCACGTCAGCCACGGGGCCCAGGTCGGCCCCTACGCCCGCCTCCGCCCCGGCGCGGAACTCGCCAACAACGCCAAGGTCGGCAACTTCGTCGAGATCAAGAACGCCGAGATCGCCGAGGGCGCCAAGGTCAACCACCTCAGCTACATCGGCGATGCCTTCGTGGGCGAGGCCGCCAACATCGGCGCGGGCACCATCACCTGCAACTACGACGGCGTCTTCAAGCACCGCACCGAGATCGGCGCCCGCGCCTTCATCGGCTCCAACACCATGCTGGTCGCCCCCGTCACCGTCGGCGCCGAGGCCCTCACCGCCTCCGGCTCTGTGATCACGCAAGACGTGCCGCCGGGCGACCTCGCCCTTGCCCGCGCCCGCCAGACCAACAAACCGGGCCTCGCGCGCAAGCTCATGGACAAGCTGCGCGCCGCCAAGGCCGCCAAACAGGAGAAACACTGATGTGCGGAATCGTCGGCGTCCTCGGCAACCATGAAGCCGCCCCCCTGCTGGTGGAGGCCCTGAAGCGGCTGGAATATCGCGGCTACGACTCCGCCGGCATTGCCACGGTGAACGGCGAGGCGCTCGACCGCCGCCGCGCCGTAGGCAAGCTCGTCAACCTCTCCGACCTGCTGGTGCACAACCCGCTCCCCGGCAAGGCCGGCATCGGCCACACCCGCTGGGCCACCCACGGCGCCGCCAACGAGACCAACGCCCACCCCCACCGCTGCGGCCCCGTCGCCGTGGTCCACAACGGCATTGTCGAGAACTTCCGCGAGCTGCGCGAGGAGCTGGCGGGCCACGGGCTGAAGACGGTGACCGAAACCGACACCGAGGTCGTCGCCCTGCTCACCCAGCACTACCTCGCCCAGGGCCTCGCCCCCCGCGACGCCTGCGAGCAGGTCATCGCCCGCCTCACCGGCGCCTTCGCCCTCTGCTTCCTCTTCGAGGGCGAGGACAACCTCCTCATCGCCGCCCGCAAGGGCTCCCCCCTCGCCATCGGCCACGGCGACGGCGAGGTCTTCGTCGGCTCCGACGCCATCGCGCTGGCCCCCATGACCGACCGCATCACTTACCTCGAAGACGGCGACTGGGCCGTGCTCACCCGCCAGTCGGTCGAGATCATGGATGCCAAGGGCAACCGCGCCAACCGCCCCGTCAAGACCGTCACCATCGACGCCACCCGCATCGAGAAGGGCGGCCACAAGCACTTCATGGCCAAGGAAATCGCCGAGCAGCCCACCGTCCTGGGCGACGCGCTGGCCTATTACCTGACTGAAAGCGGCATCCAGCTCCCCGACCCCGGCCTCGACTTCACCAAATTCGACCGCCTCACCATGGTCGCCTGCGGCACCGCCTTCTACGCCTGCCTCACCGCCAAGTACTGGTTCGAACAGATCGCCCGTCTCCCCGTCGAGGTCGATATCGCTTCCGAGTTCCGCTACCGTGAGCCTCCGATCCCGGCCAAGACCCTCGCCCTCTTCGTCTCCCAGTCGGGCGAAACCGCCGACACACTCGCCGCCCTGCGCTACTGCGAAGACAAGGCGATGATCGCCTCCGTGGTGAACGTGTCCGAGTCCTCCATCGCCCGCGCCTCCGACATCGCCCTGCCGATCCTCGCAGGGGCCGAGATCGGCGTGGCCTCCACCAAGGCCTTCACCTGCCAGCTCACCGTGCTCTTCCTGCTCGCCCTCAAGGCGGGCCTCGACCGCGGCACCCTCACGCCCGAGCAGGCGCAGGAGCACCTGACCAACCTCAAGGCCCTCCCCGGCCTCTTCAACGCCGCCCTCGCCGCCTCGCCGGAGATGGAAGCCACCGCCCAGAAGCTGGCCGAGGCCCGCGACATCCTCTTCCTCGGCCGCGGCCCGCTCTACCCGCTCGCCATGGAAGGCGCGCTTAAACTCAAGGAAATCAGCTACATCCACGCCGAAGGTTATGCATCGGGCGAGCTGAAGCACGGCCCCATCGCGCTCATCGACAAGCACACGCCCGTGGTCTTCATGGCCCCCTCCGACGGCCTCTTCGACAAGACCGTGTCGAACATGCAGGAGGTCATGGCCCGCGCCGGCAAGGTCGTCCTCGTCACCGACGCCCGCGGCGCCAAGACCGCCGCCGAGGGCACCTGGCGCCAGATCATCCTCCCCGAGGTCTCCCCGGCGCTGGCCCCCATCCTCTACGCCCTGCCCGCGCAGCTGCTGGCCTACCACACCGCCGTCGCCAAGGGCACCGACGTCGACCAGCCCCGCAACCTCGCCAAGTCGGTGACGGTGGAATAGCCCTCCGCCGCCACCCGGCGTAGGGTGGGTGCCAACCCACCACCCGGAGCCCCCATGGCCAAGCAGTTCCCCGCCCTCGAGCCCCAGCACATCGCCTTCATCGAGGCCCAGCACATCTACTTCACCGCCAGTGCCGCCCCCGAAGGCCGCGTCAACCTCTCCCCCAAGGGCGGCGACTCGCTCCGTGTCCTCGGGCCCAACCGCATCCTCTGGCGCAACCTCACCGGCTCCGGCAACGAGACGGCGGGCCACCTCCTGCAATCCAACCGCGTCACCGTGATGTGGTGCTCCTTCACCACGCGCCCGCTGATCCTGCGCTGCTACGGCACCGCCACCGCCCATCACACCACCGACCCGACCTTCGCCGCACTCGACGCCGAGTTCTCCCCCCACCTCGGCGCCCGCCAGGTCTTCGACATGTCCATCGACCTCGTGCAAACCTCCTGCGGCTACGCCGTCCCCTTCTTCGACTACCGCGAAGAGCGCGACACGCTCGACAAGTGGACAGCCGACCGCGGGCCCGAGGGCATTGCCGCATATTGGGTCGAGAAGAACACGAAAACCCTCGACGGCGCCCCCACCGGCATCCCCGAATGACCCTCGATGACGCCCTCGCGGCCCTCCGCGCCCTGGCCGAGCCCGGCCGCGCCGAAGGCATGGCCGCCTATCACAAGCAGTCCCGCGAGGTCATCGGCATCCCCAACGGCGCGCTGAACGACATCACCACCGCCTGGCGCCACGCCCTCGCCGTGCCCGAGCGCGTCACCCTGGCCGACGCCCTCTGGCGCACCGATATCTTCGAGGCACGCATCAGTGCCGCCAAGCTCCTCACCCAGGCCCGCATCCGCCCCGACGAGGCCACCTGGAGCCTCATAAAGTCATGGGCCCACGACCTCGACAGCTGGGCCATCGCCGATCACGCCATGATCGCCGCCCAGAAGCGCCTCGCCGCCGACCCCTCCCGCCTCGACGAGGTCGACCCCTGGACCACGAGCGAAAACCTCTGGACCCGCCGCGCCGCCCTGGTCGCCACCCTGCCCTTCGCCAAGAAGAGCCACCCCAACGCCGCCGAGGCGCAGGCCCGCGCCCGCGTGCTCGGCTGGGCCGCAACCTACGTCACCGATCGCGAATGGTTCATCCAGAAAGCCGTCGCCTGGTGGCTCCGCGACCTCTCCAAACACGACCCCGCCGCCACCCGCATCTTCCTCGAAGGCCCCGGCCAGCATCTCAAAGCCTTCGCCCGCCGCGAAGCCGCCAAGCACCTGCCCCGTTAACCCGAAATCAAGGTTAACGCGCCGCCCCGTACATTTTCTTGCTGCAAGTACTCCGGGGGTGTGGGGGCAGCGCCCCCACTCCGACCTCTCCGCCAGCGCAACGCAAACCGTAGGGTGGGCAACCTGCCCACCACACCGCGCTACCCCGCCTGCCCGGCGTAGACCACCAGCTCCGGCAGCCCTGTCAGTGGCGCGCCAAGCACCTGGAACGCCGGCAGGCTCACCCGCGTCCCCGAACCCGCTTCCCCGCCCGAGGGCCGCAATTCCACCTGCACCGAGTTCCCGTTCCCCGGATAGACGAGCCGCCCCGACTGCGCCACCGTCACCAGCGGCGTCTCCGCCCAGAACCCCGGATCGGTCGGATCGCCCAGCGAGGCGATGGTCGTGCCAAGCTCCCGCTCCGCCGCCACCGGCGCCGCCGCCGCCGCCTGTTTCTCCTCTGCCGTGGTGGTATCAAACTGCGCCACCGTCCGCGCGTCCGCGGGAGGTTTCGGCGCGGCCACCGCCGTGGCAGGCGCCTCCGCACCCGCCCCCGCTCCCGCTCCGGCCCCGGGTTTCGCTGCAAACGGCCCTTCCGTGCAGCCTGCCAAACCCAGCGCCAGCACCGTCAGCCCCGCCAATTTCCACGTCATCCGCTTTGCCTCGCTCTGTTCCGACCTTCGTCGGGCGCGCCGCAATTCACCTTGCCGCTGCGCCCCTCGAGGCCTACCTATACCCCATGAAAACACCCCTGATCGACCCCTTCCAGCGCCCGATCACCTACTTGCGCGTCTCGGTGACCGACCGCTGCGACTTCCGCTGCGTCTACTGCATGTCGGAAAACATGACCTTCCTGCCCAAGAAGGAGCTGCTCACGCTGGAAGAGCTCGATGCCGCCTGCACCGGCTTCATCGGACTGGGCGTCCGCAAGCTCCGGATCACCGGCGGAGAACCGCTGGTGCGCAAGGGCATCATGACCTTCTTCGAGGGGATGACCCGCCACCTCGAGAGCGGCGCGCTCGACGAGCTGACCCTCACCACCAACGGCTCCCAGCTCGAACGTTTCGCACCGCAACTGGCCGCCGCCGGCGTCCGCCGCATCAACGTGAGCATCGACACGCTCGACGAGGAGAAGTTCGCCCGCGTCACCCGCTGGGGCCGCCTGCCCCAGGTGCTGCGCGGGCTCGACGCCGCCCAGGCCGCAGGCCTCCGGATCAAGATCAACGCCGTCGCGCTGAAGGGCTTCAACGAGGACGAGCTCTTCACCCTGGCCGAGTTCTGCGCCGCCCGCGACATGGACCTGACCTGGATCGAGGTCATGCCGATGGGCGACCTCGGCAACGAGGATCGCATCGGCCAGTACTGGTCGCTCAAGGATCTCCGCGCACAGCTGGCCCAACGCTACACCCTGATCGACCTCGCCGAACGCACCGGCGGCCCCGCCCGCTACGTGCAGGTGCAGGAGACCGGCCAGAAGATCGGCTTCATCACGCCGCTGACCCACAATTTCTGCGAAAGCTGCAACCGCGTCCGGATGACCTGCACCGGCGAGCTCTACATGTGCCTCGGCCAGGAAGACCGCGCCGACCTCCGCGCGCCCCTGCGCCAATACGGCCCCGGCCCCGAGTTCGACGCCGCGATCCGCGCTGCCATCGCCCTTAAGCCCAAGGGCCACGATTTCGACTACTCCCGCCAGACGGTGGCCGGCCAGGTCTCTCGCCACATGAGCCATACCGGCGGCTGAGGCCAGGATTGCCGGAACCTCGCATTTGCGGTATGATACTGCGGTATAGTCAAGGTGCCCGCATGACAGCCGCCAAACGCAAGACCTCGCTCACGATGGATGCCGCCGATCTCGACGCCGCGCGCGATCTGGGCGTCAACGTCTCCGCGGTGGCGGGCGAGGCGCTTCGCCGCGCCGTGGCCGAGGCCCGCCAAAGGCGCTGGCGCGAGGAAAACGCCAAGGCCTTCGCGGCCCAGGCCGAGTGGCACGCGCAGAACGGCCACCCACTCGCCGCGATCCAGACCGGCCCGGCAACTTGGAAGAGCTGAAACGCTTCGACATTGCCGAATGGAACGGCATCGCGATGGTCGTGGTCGAAAGCGATATCCTCCCGCCCGACCCCGCCCTCGTGGTCATCCCGCTCCTGCCCGATTACCCCGCCGCAAAGGGGCTGAACCCGACCATCCGCCACGGTGACCAGACGCTGGTACTGGCCACCCGACTGATCACATCGGTTCGCCGCACAGCCCTTGCCCGCAAGGGCACCGCCGCCGCGCAGGCCGACGACATCACCCGCGCCCTCGATATTCTGTTAACCGGGGTGTGATGTAGGGTGGGCAATCTGCCCACCTTCCGAAGCGAGTCCCGACGACGGTGGGCAGATTGCCCACCCTACGCCCACTCCGGCCCCAGATCCTCCCGCGCCCGGTCGATCCAGTGCTCCGCCAGCCACGGCGTCGGCCTGCAGTAGCGCAGCCAGGAGCCGGAGTAACCCTCCACCGCCTCATGCATCTTCGGATGCCCGTGAAAGCACACAACCTTCGCCTTCTCCGGCAGCGTCGCAGGCCTCAGCCAGTTGACCGGCGGCAACCCCAGGCAGTCATGCTTGAAGCTCACCACCTCGTCGCCCGGCAGGTAGGCGAACGCGCCCCGTTCCTGCGCCAGCGTGCTCGTATACCGCTGCTCGCTGCCCCGCGCCTTCTCCACCTCGGCCGTCGGGTTCGCCGCCAGCACCTCGTAGAGCCAGCCGTGCAACGCCGGATCGAAGCGGAACACCGAGCCATGCCCGGTCTTGCGCCCCCGCCGCGCCTCCACCCAGTCGGCCCGCATCGCTACCTTGCCGGGGGCGAAGTACAGCAGCCCGTCGAGCGGCCCGGTGATCACCACGTCGAGGTCGAAACCCAGCAGCGGCCCGTCGAGGTCCGCGATCAGCCCCGGCCGGAACAGCGACACCTTCCGCATCGCCCCCTGCCGGTTGGCCACCGCCAGCGCCGCGTTCATCTCGTCATGAAACGGCTCCACCGGCAGGTCCAGCACCTCCACGTCGGGGTGCAGCCCGGCCCGCTCCTCGGTCATGCAGAAAAAGCGCACATCCTCGCTCAGGTGCCGCCGTGCGCCGGAGTAGAGCCGGTTCACGTACTCGGGCCCGAAGAGCGTGCCCCACTTGATGCAGATGACATTGGCGACCATGCCGCTGCCCTACCCGGCTCAGGCGTACTTGGCCAGCAGCTTCTCGCGCACGGCAGGGCTCACGAACTTCGAGATGTCGCCACCGAGCCGCGCGATCTCCTTCACCAGCTTCGAGGCAATCGCCTGCCGTTCCGCGCTGGCCATCAGGAAGACCGTCTCGATGCTGGCGTCGAGCTGCCGGTTCATGCCCACCATCTGGTATTCGTACTCGAAATCCGCCACCGCCCGGAGGCCACGGATGATCAGGCCGGCGCCCACGTCGCGGGCACAGTCGATCAGCAGGTTCTCGAAGGGGTGCACCACGATCTCGCAGCGGGTCTTCTCGGCGATCGGCGCGCAGGCCTCCGCCACCATCGCCTCGCGCTCCTCGAGGTCGAAGAGCGGCCCCTTGTCACGGTTGACCGCCACCCCGATCACAAGACGATCCACCAGCGCCGTCGCGCGGGTGATGATGTCGACATGGCCCAGCGTCACCGGGTCGAAAGTGCCCGGATAAAGCCCCACACGCATCGCTGTCCCTCCTCGCGCCCTGGATCGCGGGCAGAAAACACCAGCGGCATCCCGGGGGCAAGGCGAAAGCCCGGGCGGCGGCGCAATAATGTTGCGTGAATTCCGAATGCACGAGGCCGCGCCGATCAGGCGCCGCGCTCAACACCGGGGCATCACGGGGCTCAATGCCCCATGATCATCCCTTCCAGCGCGTTCTTCTCCATCGCCAGCTCCGAAAGCCGCGCCTTCACCACGTCGCCGATGGAGATGAGCCCGATCATCTCGTCGCCCTCCATCACCGGCATGTGGCGGAAACGGCCCTCGGTCATCTTCTCCAGCACGCCCAGCGCCGTCTCCTCCTTGGAGCAGGTCACCAGCTTGGAGGTCATCAGGTCGTCCACCTTGTCACTCAGGCACCCGGGGCCGCGGCGGCCCAGCTCGCGCACGATGTCACGCTCTGACAGGATGCCCGCCGGGGTCTTGCCGTCGGAGGACACGATCACCGAGCCGATCCGCTTTTCCGAAAGCAGCTTGGCCGCATCCGACACCGCGCTCCCGGGCTTCACGCAGAGCACGCCGTCGCCGCCCTTGTCCTTGAGAATCTGTTGCACAAGCATGGCTTACCTCCAACGTCGCCCCTTCAGGTTGAGCGTCGCGCCAGCAGGCCCCGCCTGTCAAGCCTCGGCTTCCAGACGGGCTACTTCGGCACGAACCCCCTCAAGCAGCAATTCCGCAAACCGGCTCAGCCGCCGCACCCTCCGGTCGTCGGCATGGCGCACCAGCCAGAAGCTCCGCTGCAGCCGCACCTGCTCGGGCAGAACCTTCTCGATCCGCGGCACCGTGCCCATGACGAAGCCATGCATGATCCCGATGCCGGCGTTCTGCCGCACCCAGGCAAATTGCACGGAGGCCGAGTTGGAGGCCAGCTGCACCCGCTCCAGCCCCAGCTCGCCAAGGTAATCGAGTTCCTTGTCGAAGATCATGTCGGGAATGTAGCCGATCAGCCGCTTGCCCCGCAGGTCGTCCAGGGTCTCCACCGGGTTGCGCCGGATCCAGGGCCGCGAGGCGGCGAGGTAGAGGTGGTAATCGGTGATCTTCTGCACCGTCAGCCGCCCGGCCGTGGGCCGGCTCACCGCAATCGCCATGTCGGCCTCGCGGCGGTTGAGGTTGAACACCCGCGGCAGCGAGACGATCTGCACCTCCAGCCCCGGGTGGTCGTCGCAGATCTGCGCCACAACCTGCGGCAGCAGGAAGGTCGCGCAGCCATCCGGCGCGCCGATCCGGATCGTGCCGGTGAGCCGGTCCTCCTGCCCGCGCACCGCATCCTCCGCGGTCAGCATGGATTGCTCCAGCTCCTCCGCATGGGGCATCAGCCGCTCGCCCGCCTCGCTCAGCGCATAGCCCTGCGGCGACTTCAGGAACAGCGGCGCGCCCAGGCTCTCCTCCAGCCGCTGCACCCGCCGGCCCACCGTCGCCGGGTCCAGCTTCAGCACCGTCCCGGCGCCCGACAGGCTGCCCTCCCGCGCCACCGCGATGAATATCCGCATGTCGTCCCAAGAGACGGCCACAGGCTCCTCCATGCATTTTTGCAAGACGTGTTTGCCAAACTGGCCCTTCTACCGGGAGAAATGCAAGAGTATGGTCCGCCCGACCCGAAAAGAGGAGGACATCCGCCATGGAAGAGATCGGCCACTACATCGACGGCAAGCGCAGCCCCGGCACATCCGGCCGCAGCGCCGACGTGTTCAACCCCGCCACCGGCGAGGTGCAGGCCCGCGTCGCACTGGCCACCAAGGCGGAAGTGGATGACGCCGTCGCTCGCGCCGCCGAGGCCCAGAAGGCCTGGGGCGCCACCAACCCGCAGCGCCGCGCCCGGGTGATGATGAAGTTCGGCCAGCTCATCAACGAGCACATGGACGAACTGGCCGAGC
>CAYVQK010000118.1:0-11239 GCA_964454145.1 uncultured Oceanicola sp.
AACCCGAACCCGAACCCGAACCCGAACCCGAACCCGAACCCGAACCCGAACCCGCAGACGCCTATGACGAGGAAGGCCGGCTGATCCTGCCGATGGCCACGGGCGACGTGATCGTCGCCACCGAGGCTCCGCGCCGCCTGCGCCTCACCGTCACCCGACAGTGGCCGCTTGCGATGGTTCAGGGCTTCTCGCCCGAAAGCGAGCGGCTCGATGTGTTCTACGACGGGCCGGATGCGGATGACGTGGTGATGCTGCCCACCATCGACGGCACCTGGCAGGTCAACCTCGGCGGGCGCCCGGTGGTGCAGGTCGATTGCCCCGACGGCCCCGAGGCCCTTGCCGCGGCGCTGCGGGTGAACCCCTGAGCTAGAGCCAGGGCCGCGGCTGCTCGGTGTAGCCGATGTAGAGCGGATGCTTCGGCTGCCCGTGCTTCGTCAGCCCGAGGTGGAACAGGGGCCAGCCGCCCTGCCGCAGCAGCGCCTCCACCTGCTTGCCCCGGTCCAGATGCGCGCCATGGCTGCCCCAGGCGCAGATGATCCGGTCGGCCCAGGCGCAGCTCTCGAGGATCGCCATGTCGTTCTCCGGCCCCACCGGCTCGGCGGCGGCACGCATCGCCTTGGGGTCGGTGTCGCGCCAGGCGAAGATGTTGGTCACCCGGAAGCTGCCGAAGCCCAGCGCCCGGGCGCGGCGCTCGCAGCGCTCCACCGTAGGGTCGTTCTGCACCTCGGTCGCAGTCGAGGGGTTCAGCATGATGAACAGCGCCTTCTCGCCCTGCGGCGCCCAGGTTCGGGTCAGCAGGTAACGATAGCGCTCGCAGTCGGAGTAGACGGCGGTGGAAGGCGCATCGCCCTTGGTGTGGGTGCGGGTGATCATGGCCGCCCGTTCACCGGTTCAGCACCCGCGCGGGATGGAACTCGCCGCCCATGTAGCGCCCCAGCGCAATCGCGCGGCCCTGGTGGGCGGCCCAGCATTCCTCTCCGAACTCCGCGTCGGAAGCGACAACCGGCGCCGGGTTGCCGTGGGCGATCCGCGTGGCCGCCGCCTCGTTCACCGTCACCCGGGCGAGATCGCCCAGCCCGGCCTCCAGCGGCAGCAGCAGCCCCTCCACCTCGGGGGTGCGCGCCAGCGCCTCGACCTGCTCCAGCGTCACCGCGTTTTCCAGGTCGAACGGGCCGGACCACTCCCGCCGCAGCGTCACCACATGGCCGAGGCAGCCGAGCGCCTCGCCCAGGTCGCGGGCGATGGCGCGCACGTAGCCGCCCTTGCCGCAGACCATGCGCAGCTCGGCGGTGTCGGCATCGGGCCGGGCCACAAGCTCCAGGCTCTCCACCCAGAGCGGCCGCGCCTCCACCTCGAAGTCCTCGCCGTCACGCGCCAGCGCATAGGCGCGCTCGCCGTCGATCTTCACCGCCGAATACTTCGGCGGCACCTGCATGATCTCACCGGTGAACTGCCCCAGCGCCGCGCGGATCTCGTCATCCGTCGGCCGCGCCTCGGAAGTGGCGATCACCTCGCCCTCCGCGTCATCGGTGTTGGTCGCCGCGCCGAGCCGCACGGTGAAGCCATAGCACTTCTCGGCGTCCATCACGTAGGGCACGCATTTGGTCGCCTCGCCGAAGGCGATGGCCAGCAGCCCCGTGGCGGCCGGGTCGAGCGTGCCCGCGTGGCCGGCCTTCTTCGCCTCGAAGGCCCAGCGCAGCTTGTTCACGCAGGCGGTGCTGGTGGGGCCGGCGGGCTTGTCGAGGATGATCCAGCCGGAAATGTCGCGTCCCTTGCGGCGGGCCATGGGGCCTCCCTTGGTGATGAGAGGCCGGGGGGTAGCGCGGCGCCGCGTCGCGGTCAACCGGGGCGCAGAGCCGCGCCCTCAGTTCCCCGCCGTCTCCTCCAGCCCCTCCGGCGCGCCGACCACCACGAAGTGCAGCCCCTCGGGGTCGATCAGCTCGCCCGCGACCCGCTTGATGTCCTCCACCGTCACCGCCTCGACAAAGCCGTTGCGGTTCTCGATGTAGTCCACCCCCAGCCCCTCGATCTGGAGCCCGACGAGAATGTTGGCGATCCGCCCGTTGCCGTCGAACCGCAGCGGGTAGGCCCCGGTCAGGTACTTCTTCGCCCGCTCCAGCTCCGCCTCGCTGACGCCTTCGGCGGCGAGCTTCTCCCATTCGGCGCGGACGACCTCGACCACCTGCGCCACCCGGGCGTTGGCCGAGGCCACGCCGCCGCCGATGTACTCGGCATAGTCCATCGGCGCCGCATAGGCATAGATCCCGTAGGTCAGCCCGCGCTTCTCCCGCACCTCCTCCATCAGCCGCGAGTTGAAGCCGCTGCCGCCGAGGATCTGCATCATCACGAAGGCCGGGAAGAAATCGGGATCGTCGCGGGTGATGCCCCTCTGCCCGAAGGTCACCACCGATTGCGGCGTGTCGAAGGGCACCACCGTGAGCCCGCCCGGCAGATTGTAGTCGACATGCTCGGGCATCTCCGCCCCGGTTTCGGGCAACTCTCCGAAGAGCGTGTCGAGCAGCCCTGCAAGGCGCGCGGCGTCGATGTCGCCCACGGCGCTCACGTAGAGCCTGTCGCGCGCCATCACGCGGGCCTTGGCGTCGACCATGTCCTCGCGGGTCAGGGCCGCGACGCTCTCCTCGGTGCCGTTGAGATCGGTGCCATAGGGATGGTTGCCCCAGGCCAGCCGGTCGAAGGTGTCGCCGGCGATCTTGTCGGGGTCGTTGCCGTTGGAGCGGATGATCGACTGCACCTGCGCCCGCACCCGGTCGAGTGCATCCTGGTCGAAGCGCGGGTCCACCATGGCGAGGCGCAGGAGTTCGGCGGCCTCGTCGAGGTTCTCGGTGAGGAACTTCGCAGAGATCGACAGCGCATCGTTGTGCACGTCGAAGTCGATCGACGCGGCGAGGCTGTCACGTGCGGCGGTCCAGGCCCGGGCGTCCATGTCTCCGGCGCCCTCCTCGAGGATCGCCGTCATCAGGTTGATCGCCCCGCGCTTGCCCTCGGCATCCAGCGAGGCGCCGCCCTTGAAGCGGATCTCCAGCGCCACGAAGGGGATGGAGGGCTCGTTCACCAGCCAGGCATCGACGCCGCCGGGCGAGGTCACCTCCTCGATGTCCACCTCGGCCTGGGCGATGAGCGGCAGGGCGGCGAGCAGCAGCCCGCAGGCGATACGCTTGAGAAAGGTCACTGGGAGATCTCCTGGGATTCGGGCTGCGGCGGGGCCGCGGGGGCGCTGGCGGGCTGGGGCGCGGCCTCTTCGGGGCGCATCGCGTAGCCCGTCACCACCGCCTGCGACGAGAGCACCTCGCGGGCGGCGGCCATCACGTCGTCCGGCGTCACCGCCTGCAGCACCTCCGGCCAGGCCTGGATATCCGCCACCGTCAGCCCGGTGGTGAGCCCCTCGCCGTAGCGGCGGGCAAGGCCCTGCAGGCTGTCCTTGGCGTAGATCTGGCTCGCCCGCACCTGCATCTTGATCCGCTCGAAGGCCTCCATGTCGACCCCCTCCTCGAGGAAGGTCTCGATCACCCGGTCCATGTCGGCCTCGGCCTCCTCCAGGCTGCGGCCCGGCACCGGCACGATGTAGAAGCCGAACTGCCCGTCATCGAGGCTGTCGCCCGAGTAGAAGGCCGAGGAATAGACGGCGAGGTTCTCGTCGAACTGCAGCATGCGGCCCATCAGCGAGGAGGTGGGCGAGCCGCCCATCAGCTCGGCGAGGAAGGTCAGCGCGGCGGCCTTCTCCTGCGCGCCGGTGTCGCGCTCGGGTGCGAGGTAGGTGCGCACCACGTAGGGCTGCGAGATGCGCGGATCCTCGAACGACATGTGGATGGGCGCACGGTGCGGCGGCTCCTGCGGGCGGGCGCGGGGCTTCAGCTCGGGGTTGGCGGCAAGCGGGCCGAAATGGGTCTCGGCGAGGCGCTTCACCTCCTCGGGCTCCACGTCGCCGGCGACCACCAGGATCGCGTTGTTGGGCGAATAGTGCAGCTTGTAGAAATCGAGGGCGTCCTGACGCGTCAGCGCCTCCATCTCGTGCTTCCAGCCGATGATCGGGATGCCGTAGGGGTGGTTCATCCACTGCGCCGCCCGGCGGTCCTCGCCGAACAGCGCCGAGGGGTCGTTCTCGATCCGCTGGTTGCGCTCCTCGAGGATCACCTGGAGCTCGGTCGCCACGTCTTCCTCGGTGATCAGGAGGTCCACCATCCGGTCGGCCTCCATCTTCATCATCAGCTCCAGCCGGTCGGCGGCGACGCGCTGGAAGTAGCCGGTGTAATCCCAGGAGGTGAAGGCGTTGTCGGTGCCGCCGTTCTCCTCGACCACGCGGGAGAACTCCCCGGGCGCGAGGTCATCGGTGCCCTGGAACAGCAGGTGCTCGAGGAAATGCGCGATCCCGCTCTTGCCGGGGGCCTCGTCGGCGGCGCCGGTGCGGTACCAGACCATGTTGACGACGACGGGCGCGCGGTGATCCTCGATCACCACCACGTCCATCCCGTTGTCGAGCGAGAAGGTCGAAACCTCTTCGGCAAGGGCAGGGGATGTGACGAAGGCAAGGAGCGTGGCAATCACGGCTCCGGCGCGGCGGATGGGGGGCATCGGCGCTCCTCTCTTTCAATGCGAGAGTTACCCTAGGCATGGGGCGGATATGCGCAAGTAGGGCAACGGGCTTGTGAAGCCCGGTTATGCGCCGCGATGCTGTGCGGAGAGGTTACTGGTAGCCCGGCGGCGGGGCAGAGGGCGTCGCCACGCCGGCCCGGCGGAAGCGCAGCAGCTCGGCGTCCTGGTCCAGCGACTGGCGGCGATAGGCCCTGTAGTAGACGTTCACGTTGGCCAGCCGCTCCAGCAGGCGCCCGTCGTTGCGCTTGCGGAACTCGTAGTCCTCCGCCGCGAGCTGCGAGCGGATGTTGCTGGTCAGGCCATAGCGCGTGACATGGCCGATCAGCGCGGGCTCGCCCCGGATCTGCCCGGTGCGGTTGAGCGCGTTGGGGTTGCCGCCCAGCGCCGCCACGGCATCCTTGAACGGCGTCGCATCGGCGCGGTTCGGGCCGCCCACGGTGGGCGGCGGCAGGTCGCGGTAGTTGGGAGGCGTCTCGATCGGCTTGTTCGGCAGAATGGCGAACTCGTCGGGCGTGTCCTGCCCGCGCTGGATGTTCATCAAGTCCGGCGCGCCACGCGAACAGGCCGCGACAAGCGCACAAGCGACCAGCATGAGCGCAATGCGCCCGGCTGCCTTCACCCTCATCTGAGCCCCTGAAACCACTCGGCCTTCCTCTTGGTCTTTTGCACGTTCTAGCGTGTTTCACCGCCCTCGTCAGCCGCCTTTTTCTCGCCGGTCCAGAGGATCAGCCCGAAGGCCCCGGCAAAGATGAACACGTCCGCGAGATTGAAGAGATAGGGGTTGGTGAAGCCGCAGCAGCTCATGTTGAGAAAGTCGAGCACCCCGGGGTAGATCACCCGGTCGAGCGCGTTGGCCAGCGCCCCGCCGATCACGAAGCCCGCGCTGGCGAAGGCCCGCGTGGTGGTGAAGCTGCGCCAGGCCCAGACGGCCAGCAGGGTGCAGAGCACGAGCGCGACGGCGATCAGCACGATCCGCTGCGCGCCCGAGCCGCCGCCGAAGAGGCCGAAGTTGATGCCCTCGTTGATGCCGGGACGGAACACCAGCAGCGGGTCGATCACGTCGATCCGCTGCACCTCCCAGAGGTTCAGCCAGTGGAACACCAGCCACTTGCTGGCCTGGTCGATGACAAACGCCACCAGCGCGAAGAGGCCCATCACCTTCATGTCAGTGCCGGAAATGCCGCATGCCGGTGAACACCATGGCGATGCCCGCCTCGTCGGCCGCGGCAATCACCTCGTCGTCCCGCATCGAGCCGCCCGGCTGGATCACCGCCGTGGCGCCCGCCTCCACCGCGGCCAGCAGGCCATCGGCGAAGGGGAAGAAGGCATCGGAGGCCACCACCGAGCCTTGCGTCAGCGGCGCGTCGAGCCCCAGCGCCTCGGCCATGTCGAGGCTCTTGCGGGCGGCGATGCGGCTGCTGTCCACCCGGCTCATCTGGCCTGCACCCACACCCACCGTGGCGCCGTCCTTCACGTAGATGATCGCGTTCGATTTCACGTGCTTGGCCACCGTCCAGGCAAAGAGCATGTCGGCGATCTGCATGTCGGTCGGCTGCACCCGGGTCACGATCTTCAGGTCGTCCACGCCGATGTGGCCCACGTCCTTGTCCTGCACCAGCATGCCCCCCGACACCTGCCGATAGGTCAGGATCGGCTGGCGCGGATCGGCCAGCGCGCCGGTGGTCAGCAGCCGCAGGTTCTTCTTGGCGGCGAAGACCTCCTTCGCCGCGTCGTCGGCCTCGGGCGCGATCACCACCTCGGTGAAGATCTCGCTGATCGCCCGCGCCGTGGCCCCGTCGAGCTTGCCGTTCAGCGCGATGATCCCGCCGAAGGCCGAGGTCCGGTCACAGTCGAAGGCACGGGCGTAGGCCTCCTCCAGCGTCGCGCCCCGCGCCACGCCGCAGGGGTTGGCGTGCTTGATGATGGCGCAGGCCGGGCCCTCCGCCGGGGCGAATTCGCTCACCAGCTCGAAGGCCGCGTCGGTGTCGTTGATGTTGTTGTAGCTCAGCGCCTTGCCCTGGTGCTGCTGCGCGGTCGCCACGCCGGGGCGGTGGCTGCCGTCGGTATAGAAGGCCGCCTGCTGGTGCGGGTTCTCGCCGTAACGCATGGTGGCCGCCAGCGTGCCGGCAAAGGCCCGGCGGCGCGGGGTGGGCTGGCCGATGGCATCCGCCATCCAGGTGCTCACGGCGGCATCGTAGGCGGCGGTGCGGGCATAGGCCGTCTGCGCCATCTGCTGGCGGAACGCGAGCGTGGTCTGCCCGTCGTTCTCGTCGAGCTCGGCGATCAGCCCGGCGTAGTCCTGCACGTCGGTGATGACGTTCACGAAGGCATGGTTCTTCGCCGCGGCGCGGATCATCGCCGGGCCGCCGATGTCGATGTTCTCGATGCAGGTGTCATAGTCCGCGCCCTTCGCCACCGTGGCCTCGAAGGGGTAGAGGTTGACCACGAGCAGGTCGATCGGCTCGATCCCGTGCTCCTCCATCGCCGCGCGGTGATCGACGTTGTCGCGCAGCGCCAGCAGCCCGCCGTGCACCCGCGGATGCAGCGTCTTCACCCGGCCGTCCATCATCTCGGGAAAGCCGGTCACATCGGCCACGTCCTTCACGTCGATGCCCGACTCGCGCAGCAGGCCCGCGCTGCCGCCGGTGGAGAGAATCTCGATGCCGCGCTGGGCCAGGAGCTCGGCCAGCTCCACCAGCCCCTCCTTGTCGGAAACGGAAAACAGCGCGCGGCGGATCGGTTGCAGGTCACTCATCGGCATCGGCCCCCTCGGTCAGCCCTGCCCCGCGTCCTCATCCTCGCTGTCGTCGTCGAGGCTGGGGCGGAGCGTGTCTCGGATGGCCTGCGAGGTATCCTGTGCTTTCGCCAAGGTCCAGCCGATCTCGTGCCCGTAATCCATGCATTTCGCCGAAAGGACGATCTGCCGCGCCGCCCGCGGCTTGATCCGCCCCTGCTCGAGGTAGACGGAGGGCTCCAGCGAAAGCTCCGCCGCGCCGTTGTGGCGGAACACCCAGATCTCCCCCGACTTCAGCGCCAGCGACACCGCCATGCCGCCCATGTCCACCGTCGCGTCCACATCGGGGTGCAGGTGAAAATGCGCGGTAAACGCCACGCCCTGCAATTGCATCCGCGTCATCGCCGCGTCGAAGGCCTTGCGCGCCTCCTCGGTGAAGGCCCTGAGCGTGTCTGTGCCCTTCAGCAGCCGGCCCGCCGGGTCGAGGTCGAGCCGGCGCATGTGGGTGAGGCCGTGGGTGGTGCCGTAGCCGTCATGCCCGGCGAGCAGGTGGGTGCCCTCGCTGTCGGCGGTGCGCTCCACCTTCACCTGTGTCGGCGTGTCTTCCAGAAACTCGCCGCGCTGGCCGCTCGCCGGGGCCAGCCGCGAGGAGGAATAGCGCTCCACCGCCAGCGTCGAATGCGAGGCCGTGGCCCGCCCCGCCCGCCGCCAGCCCTCGCCGAAGCTCGCGCCCGAGCCGCAGTTCACGATCACCGGCCGCCGCCCCGAGGTCAGCTCGAAGCCCAGCGTCGAGGCATGGGCGCGGGCCGAGGCCGGCCCCCGCGGTGGCCGCGCGGCATCGACGATCACCGTCGTCCGCCCCGCCGCCAGCCGCGCGTAGCCCATCGACAGGCCCTCGCCCGGCCCCTCGCGCACGCCCGAGGCCACCAGCGCCGCATCGAGCCGCCCCTCCAGCCCGCGTCCGCCGCCATGAAACCGCGCCAGCCCGCCGTCGGCGTGGCGCAGCGCGCGCAGCGTGGGGGTGATCCGGGCGATGGCGGCGGTGACGGGCTTCGGAACCGGCTGATCGGCATCGACCAGCGCATGCACCGCCCAGGTCAGCAGCGTCAGCACTTCCATCAGCTCCTCGGGGTTGCGGGTGGGGATGCCGCCCTGCGCATCCACCTGCCGGTCGCACTCCCGCGACAGCGCCTTCAGCGCCGGGGCCACGTGGCTCTCCATCCCCTGCAGCGCGAGCCCGGCATAGATCAGCCCCGTCAGCGCCTCGAAGCGCGGCAGCCCCGGCGCGGCAGAGCGCCAGCGCCGGGACAGGAACCGCGTCTGCCCGGCCAGCGCCTTGAAATAGGCCTGCGACTGCTCCGCGCTGCGCCCGTTCAGCAGGAAGAGCGCGTGGTTGATCCAGCGGATCAGCCTGCGCCCCGTCAGGTCGGGCGTCCAGCCCGCGCCCTGCCCGCGCCCGAACCGCTCGATCCATACCCAGGTCCAGTCCTGCGCCCGCTTCCGCGCCCGCAGGTCGCCCACCGCGGCGAGGTCATCGAGCCAGGTGAAGCCCATCAGCGCCTCGGTGAACTCCGGGGCAGGGGAGGGCATGTCCCAGATCGGGCGCTCGTCGCCCTGCGCCTCGATCAGGTAGCCGGCAAAGAGGTAGGTTCCCGCAATCAGCTGCCGCCCCCGTGCGAAGCTGCCGATGGTGCGCGGCTCGGGCTGGCTGGTGAAGCCCGTCGCAGGCCGCGACCACGTGGCCAGCCGCGCCTGCAGCCGGTTGGCCATGCGCGTCCAGTTCGCGGACGGATGCTTTGCGAGGGTGCCTGCCATCATGCTCTCGGGCTGCCCGTTGGGGCGATTTCTTGGTTGGCGGCAGGATAGGCCCATGGGCGGCGGGTGTCACCTGCTGATCGGGAGGTGTGCCGGTTCAGGCCGACCGCCCAAGCCTGGTACCCGCACGGAATCAAGCCGAAGGCGCCGTTCAGGCATGAATGGCCGGCGCCGCCCGCCGCCTCACCCCTTGCGCAGAACCGCCATGTAGAACCCGTCCATCCCGCCGCGCTCGGCCCAGAAATCGGGCCTCAGCCGCAGCCCGTCCCCGGCCCGCCAGCCCTCCTCGATCCATTCGGTCTCGGGGCGCACCAGTTCGAAGCCCGCCACCTGCGCCTCGCCCTCCTCGGGCAGCAGCGAGCAGGTGCAATACACCAGCCGCCCGCCGGGCTTCAGCCAGCCCATCGCCCGCTCCAGCATCGCCGCCTGCAGCGCAAAGAGCTCCTTGAGCCCCTTCCCGTCCTTGACATGCGGCAGGTCCGGGTGCCGCCGGATCGTGCCCGTGGCCGAACAGGGCGCGTCGAGCAGGATCGCGTCGAACTGGCCTTCCGGGTCCCACGCCAGCACATCCGCCGCCACCAGCTCCGCCGTCAGCCCGGTGCGGGCGAGGTTCTCCTCCACCCGCTTCAGCCGCCGCGCGGACAGATCGACAGCCACCACCTCGGCCCCCGCCGCGGCAAGCTGCATCGTCTTGCCGCCCGGCGCGGCGCAGAGGTCGAGCACCCGCTCGCCGGGCTGCGCGTCGAGCAGCTTCGCCGGCATCGCCGCCGCCGCGTCCTGCACCCAGAAGTCGCCCGCCTCGAAGCCCGGCAGCGCCGTCACCTGCACCGGCCCGGTCACCCGCACCGAGCCCGAGGGCAGCAGCACGCCGCCCACCGCCTCGGCCAGCGCCGCAGCGTCGCCCTTCGCCGTCAGGTCCAGCGGCGCGCCGGCACCATGGGCCGCCTCGATCTTCGCCACCACGGCGTTGCCATAGGTCGCTCCGAGCCGCCCGCGCAGCCAGTTGGGCAACCGCGTCGGCGGGGCGGCGTCGAAGGCCGCCCGGCCCTCTTCGGCCACCCGCCGCAGCACCGCGTTGGCCATGCCGGTGGCGCGGGGCGAGACCTGCCGCACCAGGCTTACCGCCTCGCTGACCACGCCGTGCGCGGCTTCTCCGAGGGCCAGAAGCTCCACCGTCGCCAGCCGCAGCACGTCGCGCACCGGGGCAGGGGGCGCCTTCTTCAGCCAGGGTTTCAGCGCGGCATCGGCGGGCCCGATGTTGCGCAGGGTCGCATTCGCCAGCCGCTGGGCGCGCGCCATCACCTCGGGCGGCGCCTGCGTGGCGGCCACGAGATCCTGCATCATGATCCGCTGCGCCAGCACGCCCTTGATGAAGGACAGCGCCAGCTCCCGTGCCGCATCGGCCATCGGCTTCCCCTTTTCCGGTTGCGCCTCGCGGGCTATATCACGGGTCGAGCCCTGACAAGGAGCGCCAGCCATGACCGAGCCCCGCAAAGACCTGCCCCCCGAAGCCCTCCGCGCCCTCGCCGAGGCCGAGGAGCGCCGCAAGACGGCCAAGTCGCTCGACCTCCCCGAGGAACTCGGCGGCCGCGACGGCCCCGAGCCCGTCCGCTACGGTGACTGGGAGAAGAAGGGGCTGGCGATCGACTTCTGAGCGGTCGGCGCGGTGGCCGGATACCCCCGGCTTGCGCTGCGCACCTGCACGGCTTTGGTCAGGAAATTCACCGTAGGGTGGGCAATCTGCCCACCACCCCGTCACCCGTCGCTCAGCCCCAGCACATCCAGCATCGAGTAATGCCCCGGCTTGCGCCCCTGGCCCCAGAGCGCCGCCTTCAGCGCGCCCTTGGCAAACAGGTTCCGGTCGCTCGCCTTGTGCGACAGGGTCAGCCGCTCGCCCGGCCCGGCGAAGATCACGTCATGCTCGCCGATGATGTCGCCGCCGCGAATGGCCGAGAACCCGATCTGCCCGCGCTTCCGCGCCCCGGTGATCCCGTCGCGCGCCGCCTCGTACACGTCCTTCAGCCCGTGCCCGCGCCCCTCTGCCGCGGCCTCGCCCAGCATCAGCGCGGTGCCCGAGGG
>CAYVQK010000119.1:0-11205 GCA_964454145.1 uncultured Oceanicola sp.
CGGGCCAGTTCACGCTGCTTCTTCGCCGACACCGCGGTGATGCGGGACGGCACGATCTTGCCGCGCTCGGAAATGTAGCGCTGCAGCAGGCGGGTGTCCTTGTAGTCGATCGCGGGCGCGTTCTCACCGGAGAACGGGCAGACCTTGCGACGGCGGAAAAACGGTTTGGTAGCCATGGCTTACTGTCCTTTTCTCAGGTTACGATCAACGGCGCTCGCGGCGCGGCTCGCGCTCGTCACGCTTCTGCATCTGGGCGGAGGGGCCCTCTTCGTGGGCGTCGACCTTGATGGTCAGGACGCGCATCACGTCGTCATGCAGGCGCATCAGGCGCTCCATTTCCTGCACGGCGTCTGCGGGGGCGTCGGTGCGCAGGAAGGCATAGTGCCCCTTGCGGTTCTTGTTGATCTTGTAGGCCATGGTCTTCACGCCCCAGTACTCGTGTTCGACGACCTTGCCGCCGTTGTCACCGAGGACGGAGGAGAAGTGTTCGATCAGGCCTTCGGCCTGGGCGCCGGACAGATCCTGGCGCGAAATGAAGACATGCTCGTAGAGCGGCATGCGGCAGTTCCTTTTGTTTCGAGCGGGCTTCAAAGCCGGGCCGTATCTCTCTTCGCGGCCCGGGCACGAGTGGCTCCGCTGTGAGGGAAGTGTGCGAAGAGATGCGGCCTTATACGCAAAGAGACGCGCGATGCAACCCCGGCGGAGCGGCGGCAGCTGTTGCGGAAAGGACTCGACGGCGGGGGAAGCCGGGATGTTGCCGGATTTTTTCCTCAAATCCGGTGGGTTGAGGGGCAAGATGGCCGGGAGAGCAGAGGTGACGGCACAACAAGCGAGAGGGACATCTGGCGATGGCGTCGATTGAAATGCACAGGGGCGGTCTGGGTGCCGCCCTGCACTCGGCCGCGACGGGCCTGCGCACCACCGAGCGGGTGGGCGGCTACGTGTTGTCGGAGGATGGCGAGATTGCGCCCGGGCGCGCGATGGGGCGGCTGATCGGGGCGAGTTTCGTCCTTGCGGGCCTTGGGTTGCTGGCGCTGCCGATGGACGCCGGCACGATCGGCAAGGCGGTGATCGGCGTGGGGCTCGTGGTGGGCGGCGGCATCATTGCGGCTCGTGCCGGCAAGACCCCGCGGCTCGAGCTGGACGTGGACCTGGAGAGGCGCATGCTCCGCAAGAGGGAATTGCGGGCCGAAGGCGGCACACGGCTGCTGGCGCAGTGGAGCTTCGTCGAGATCACCGGGCTCGAGGTAAAGGGACAGGGCGGCCGCGCGGCGCTGGTGCTGGAGTCCGGCAAACGGCGCGGCGCAGTTCTGCACGGGGCGCCGGACGCTCTGGAGGGCGTGGCGCGGCGGATCGGGGCGGACTTGCTGCGGGCGCGAGAGGCGCTTTAGCCCGGCGCGATTGAACGGCCTTCAAGCGCACATGATGCGCGAATTGCAACAGCGATTGTGCGCTGGTGCGCGTTGTCTTCTGCACTGCGGCATCCGATCTCTTGGGGGAAGACCTTCTTTCACCCGATGAGGACCACCGCATGTTCAAGACCCATTTCCTCGGCGCCGCGATCGCAGTTGCCGCCACCCCCGTTCTGGCCGAGGCGGAGAAATACACCCTCGACCCGAGCCACAGCCAGATCGTGTTCAGCTACGATCACTTCGGCTTCTCGACCACGACAGCCATGTTCTCGGGCTTCGAGGGCGAGATCATGTGGGACAAGGAAGACCCGGCCGCATCGAGCGTGACGGTGTCCTTTCCCGAGGCCAGCCTGATCACCGGCTGGGACGAGCGGACCCAGCACCTCATGAGCGGCGACTTCTTCGGCGCCGATGCGGCGGAAGAGGTGAGCTTCACCTCCACAGGCATCGAGGTGACCGGTGACGAGACCGCTCTGATCACCGGAGATCTGACGCTGAACGGCGTGACCAAGGAAGTCGTGCTGGATGCCAAGCTGAATGCCCAGACCGACAGCCACCCGATGGCCGGTGTGCCCTGGGCGGGCTTCAATGCGACCACCACGCTGGTGCGCAGCGAGTTCAACCTGGGTGCCTTCGCGCCGATGGTGAGCGACGAGGTGCAGGTGCAGATTTCCATCGAGGCGGGTGCCGCGCCGGCCGAGGGCGCCGAGGGCGAGAGCGACAGCTGAGCCAGAGTTTTCTCCGGAAGACTGGGGCCGCCGTGATGACCGGCGGCCCCTTTTTTGTTCCGGACTCAGTTCGCCCGGGTGGCGGTGAGGTCGATGGTGATCTCGACCGGGAAGGCGAGGGAGGCCTCGTCGGTCATGCTGTCGCCGACGTGGAAGGTGCGGCGGTCGATTGTGGCGGTGCCGGAGGCGGTGGCGGTGTCGCCCTCGATGGTGAGGGTGAAGGGGAGAGGAACAGAGGCGGCGTGCCCCTTGATGGTGAGGGTGCCGTCGAGGGTGAGGCTGCCGTCGTCCCCGGCGACGATGGGGCCGGCGTAGGTGGCGGTGGGGTGTTGCGTGGTGTCGAAGTAGTCGGGGCCCTGGGCCTGGGCGGCAACCGAGCCGAGGGAAAGGGTGGTGACGTCGATGGTGACGGTGGCGGCGCCTTTCTCGGGGCCGGTGGCCTCGGGATCGTAGGTGATGTCGGCGGTGAAATCGGGGAAGGCGCCGGAGACGGACTGGCCCATCTGCCGGATGGTGAGGGCGATGGTGCCGGATTGCACCGTCCAGGCTGTGGCGCCTGAGTCTGCCGCAGCCTCGGCAGTTTGGGGGGCCTCGGTTTGCGCCTCGGCCACGACGGGTTCTCCGGCTTGCTCATCGCCGGCGAGGAACGGCAGCGCGAGGGCGACGGCGAAGATGCCGGCGGCAATGAGGGCGGGCGCGGCGCCGTGGCCTCTTGAGGCGGGCGGCGTGGGGGGCGCGTTCCGGGTGAACCACATGCGGGAGAGGGTGCCGTCACGGTCGATCACGGCGTGCTTCAGGGCGCCGGCGATGTGCAGGCCGACAGCGCCGAGGATCACCCAGGTGAGCGCCACGTGCATGTGGGCGAAGGCGACGGCGAGGGGGATGTCCTTGGGGATGAAGGGCAGGCCCTGGCCGAAGGGCCAGAGGATGGGCGCGTAGCCTTCGGAGGCTGCATGCTCGATCCAGCCGGTGATGGGAAGCGCGAGGATGGAACCGTAGAGCACCCAGTGGACGATGGAGGCGAGAAGGGTCTCGGCGCGGTTCTCGCCGTTGAGCGGCTTGGGGTGGGGTTGGGTCAGGGTCCAGCCGACACGGGCGAGGGCCACGGCAAAGAGCGCGACGCCGAGGGTCTTGTGCAGGGAGAACAGGAGCCACTTGGTGTCGAAGGCCTCCTGCGTGTCGTAGGGCCAGGCATTGGCGAACCATCCGAGCGGCCAGAGGGCGAGGACGAGCAGGGCGGTGAGCCAGTGGAAGCTCTTGGAAACGGTGCCGTAGCGGGCGGCGGTGTTGGCGAGGGGCATCGGGGAACTCCGGTTGTTGGCGCGACGATAGCGCTGTGCGGATCGGTGGTGTAGTGGCGTGATCTGAGGGGGAGTTGTGCGCAGGCACACGGAATAATCCGGCGCGTTGGCGCGTAACCGCTCTGGCCTGCGGATATCTTGTGGCATGGGGCGGGACGGGGTAGGACGGGCAAAACAACCGTGGAGGGGGCGATGAGGGCATTCGTATTTCCGGGGCAGGGCGCGCAGGTGATCGGCATGGGCCGTGACCTGGCAGAGGCCTATCCGGCCGCTGCGGCGGTGTTCGAAGAGGTCGACGAGGCGCTGGGGGAGAAGCTGAGCGCGCTCATCTGGGAGGGTGAGGCGGAGGAGCTGACGCTCACGGCCAATGCTCAGCCGGCGCTGATGGCGACCTCGATCGCCGCGATGCGGGCGCTGGAGGCCGAAGGGGTCAAGGTGACGGACGCGGCCTTCGTGGCGGGGCATTCGCTGGGGGAGTACTCGGCGCTCTGTGCGGCGGGCACCTTCACGCTGGCCGACACGGCGCGGCTGTTGCGCACGCGCGGCAAGGCGATGCAGGCGGCGGTGCCGGTGGGCGAGGGGGCGATGGCCGCGATCCTCGGGCTCGACTTTGCCGCGGTGGAAGAGGTGGCCCGCGAGGCCTCGGAGAACGGCGTCTGCCAGGCTGCGAACGACAACGACCCGGCACAGGTGGTGATTTCGGGCAGCCGGGCCTGCGTGGAAGCCGCCTGCGAGATCGCCAAGGCGAAGGGCGCGAAGCGGGCGATGCTGCTGCCGGTCTCCGCGCCGTTTCACAGCGAGCTGATGGCGCCCGCGGCCGAGGTGATGGCGCGCGCGCTGGCCGAGGTGGACATGCAGAACCCCGCTGTGCCGGTGGTGACGAACGTGCGGGCCCATGCGACGAGCAACCCGACCACGATCCGCTCGCTGCTGGTGGAACAGGTGACGGGCCGGGTGCGCTGGCGCGAGTCCGTGCAGTTCATGGCGAGCCAGGGCGTGACCGAGATCTGGGAGATCGGCGCGGGCAAGGCGCTGAGCGGCATGATCCGGCGGATCGAGAAGGACGTGGCGACCCGCGCGGTGGGCACGCCCGAGGATGCAAAGGCGGCCGCAGCGTCGCTGAACGAGGAGTGAGCGAGATGTTTGATCTGACCGGGAAATGTGCGCTGGTGACGGGCGCGAGCGGCGGCATCGGCGGCGAGATCGCCAAGGCGCTGCATGCGGCGGGTGCGACGGTGGGGCTGAGCGGCACCCGCGAGGAGCCGCTGAAGGCGCTGGCCGCCGAGTTGGGCGAGCGGGCCCATGTGCTGCCCTGCAATCTCGGCGACGCGGAGGCGGTGAACGCCCTGCCGAAACAGGCGGCGGAGGCGATGGGCGGGCTCGACATCCTGGTGAACAACGCGGGCGTGACGCGGGACAACCTCTTCATGCGGATGAGCGAGGAGGAGTGGGCGCAGGTGATCGAGGTGAACCTCACCGCTGCCTTCCGGCTCTGCAAGGGTGTGCTGCGGGGGATGATGAAGAACCGCTGGGGCCGCATCATCAACGTGAGTTCCGTCGTCGGCGCGACGGGCAACCCCGGGCAGGGCAACTATGCGGCGTCCAAGGCGGGGCTGGTGGGCATGAGCAAGAGCCTGGCCTATGAGGTGGCGAGCCGGAACATCACCGTGAACTGCATCGCGCCGGGCTTCATCACCACGGCGATGACCGACAAGCTCAACGACGAGCAGAAGGGCGCGATCATGGGGCAGATCCCGGCGGGCCGGATGGGCGATGCGAAGGAAATCGCCGCGGCGGCGCTATATCTGGCCAGCGACGAGGCCGGATACACAACCGGAACCACCTTGCACGTGAACGGCGGGATGGCCATGATCTGATCGAGAGGGCGCGATTTTGCGCCCTTGGGAAAGCGTTTGCGTCCGCCTGAAACCATGTTATAGGCGGCGCACATTTCGAGCGGCCGGGGCAAGAAGCCCTTGGCAGGCAGGGCCTTGGTGGGGCTTCCACCCGGGGCAAGGGACACCGGAAGGGCGCAAAGGCCCGGAAACTGACGGAGAGAATTCATGAGCGATATCGCTGATCGGGTTAAGAAGATCGTTGTCGAACACCTGAGCGTCGAAGAGAGCAAGGTGACCGAGAACGCCTCGTTCATCGACGACCTGGGCGCCGACAGCCTCGACACCGTCGAGCTGGTGATGGCCTTCGAGGAAGAGTTCGGCATCGAGATTCCCGATGACGCCGCCGAGACCATCCAGACCTTCGGCGACGCGGTGAAGTTCATCTCTGAAGCCGCCTGATCGCTCCGCGCGACAGGACGACGAGACGCGGCGCCTCCGGGCGCCGTTTTTCATTGGGCCCTGCAAAATCTTCTGGAAGGTTCTTGCAGGCTGGAGAAGCTTTCCGGAAAAATCCTCGCCGGGCGGCGGGCGGGATGCCGCGCGGCAGCATTGATCGTGCCTTGCCGCGCGGGGTCAATCCCGTGTAATTGGACCGACGGAAAACACCAAGAATGGGGGCCGAGCAGATGCGGCGTGTCGTGATTACCGGACTGGGCATGGTTACTCCTCTGGCCTGTGGCGTCGAGGAGACCTGGGCGCGTATCCTTGCGGGCAAGTCGGGTGCGGCCACGATCAGCCGGTTCGACGCCTCTCACCTGGCTACCACCTACGCCTGCGAGATCCCGATGGGCGATGGCAGCGACGGCACCTTCAACCCCGATGATTGGATGGAGCCGAAGGACCGCCGGAAGGTGGACGACTTCATCCTTTACGGCATGGCTGCGGCGATGCAGGCGGTGCGGGACTCGGGCTGGATGCCGGAGGACGAGGAGAGCCGGCTGCGGACGGGCGTGATGATCGGCTCGGGCATTGGCGGGCTCAACTCCATCGCCGACACGGCGATCCTGCTGAAGGAGCGCGGGCCGCGCCGGGTGAGCCCCTTCTTCATCCCGGGCGCGCTCATCAACCTCGTCAGCGGGCAGGTGAGCATCAAGTACGGTTTCAAGGGGCCGAACCATGCCGTGGTGACCGCCTGTTCGACCGGCGCCCATGCGATCGGTGACGCGACCCGGCTCATCCAGTGGGGCGATGCCGACGTGATGGTCGCGGGCGGCGCGGAGAGCCCGATCAGCGAGATCGGGATCGCCGGGTTCAACGCCTGCAAGGCGCTTTCGACCAAGCGGGGCGATGCGCCGGAAACCGCCAGCCGGCCCTATGACGAGGACCGGGACGGCTTCGTGATGGGCGAGGGTGCGGGCATCGTGGTGCTGGAGGAATACGAGCACGCGAAGGCGCGCGGTGCGAAGATCTATGCAGAGGTGATCGGCTATGGCCTCAGCGGCGACGCCTATCACATCACCGCTCCGTCCGAGGACGGCGACGGCGGCTATCGCGCCATGGAGGCGGCGATCAAGCGGGCGGGGATCAGCCCGGAAGATATCGACTACATCAACGCGCATGGCACTTCGACCATGGCCGACACCATCGAGCTGGGTGCGGTGGAGCGGATGATGGGCGATGCGGCGAGCAAGGCCACGATGTCGTCGACCAAGAGCGCCATCGGGCACCTGCTGGGTGCTGCGGGCTCGGTGGAGGCGATCTTCTGCGCGCTGGCGATCCGTGACCAGGTGGCGCCGCCCACGATCAACCTCGACAATCCGGCGGTGCAGCCCAGGCTGAACCTTGCCGCCAATGCCAAGCATGAGCGGGAGATCGAGGTGGCGCTGTCGAACAGCTTCGGCTTCGGCGGAACCAATGCCTCGCTCATCCTGCGGAAGGTCGACGGCTGATGTGGCGTGCATTGGCCTCCAACGGCCTGACGGTGATCATCGTGCTGATGATCGGCCTTGCCGTGGGCGTGACCTGGGCGCAGAAGCAGTTCACCGGCGCGGGCCCGCTGGCGGAGGCGATCTGCCTGCAGGTGCGGCCGGGCTCCAACATGGGCGCGGTCAGTGACGAGCTGGTGGAGCGCGGCGCCGTGAGCAACGGGATGATCTTCCGGATGGGGGCGGAATACACCGACCGGACGCAGGAGCTGAAGGCCGGGTCGTTCCTGGTGCCGCCCGGCGCCTCGATGCAGCAGATCATCGACAGCATCACCACTGCCGGCCGCAGCACCTGCGGGACCGAGGTGAACTATCGTGTCGGCGTGCTGACCGCCGAGCTGGTGATGCGCGAGCTGGACCCGGCGACGCAGGAATACGTCGAGGTGGCCAAGTTCGACCCTGCCACCGAGGAGGCGCCTGCGACCTACGTCGAGGGCTCTGCCGGTGCCGACGTGCGGTACCGGGTGACGCTGGCCGAGGGCGTGACGAGCTGGCAGGTGATCGAGAGCCTGAAGGCCTCGGGCTTCCTGGAGGGCGAGGTGGAGGTGCCACCGGAGGGGTCGCTGGCCCCGGACAGCTACGAGGTGCGCAAGGGCTCGGATGTGGCCGCGCTCGTCGAGCGCATGCAGGTGGCGCAGCGGGCGATCCTTGCCCAGGCTTGGGACAACCGTGCCGAGGGGCTGCCCTATGACAGCCCCGAGGAGGCGCTGGTGATGGCCTCGATCGTGGAGAAGGAGACCGGCATCCCCGAGGAGCGGCCGCAGGTGGCGAGCGTCTTCGTGAACCGGCTTGAGCAGGGGATGAAGCTGCAGACGGACCCGACGGTGATCTACGGGGTGACCGGCGGCCGCGGCGCGCTTGGCCGGGGCCTGCGCCAGAGCGAGCTGCGTGCGCGGACGGATTACAACACCTATGTGATCGACGGATTGCCGCCGACGCCCATCGCCAACCCGGGCCGTCTCAGCATCGAGGCGGCGCTGAACCCGGATACCACGTCCTACCTGTTCTTCGTGGCCGATGGCACCGGCGGACACGCCTTTGCCGAGACGCTCGAGCAGCACAATGAGAATGTCGCGCGTTGGCGGGAGATCGAGGCGGAGCGGGCCGCGAGCGAGCCGGAGAGCAACAATTGAGCCGGGGCCGCAGTGGCTCGACAATCCTGCAATTGTTCTGCGATTTCCGGGCGGTGACCTTGACAGGACGCCGCCCGATGCTTTCATGGCACTCATTGAACTGACGGAATAATTCGCATGAGCCAACCTGCCGCCCGCATTGGGGACAACCATGCCTGCCCGCTGTCGCCGGGCCTTCCCATCATCCCGCCCTGCGCCATAACGGTGCTGACCGGGGGCCTGCCGCAGGCCCGCATGGGCGACCTCTGTGCCTGCATCGGCCCGCCGCCAGCGGCGGTGGATGCCATCGTTTTCGGCTCGCCCACGGTACTGGTGATGAACCAGCCTGCGGCGCGGATGGGCGATCCGACCGCGAAGGGCGGCGCGATCATCAAGGGGCAGCCCAACGTGCTGATCGGGCTGGCCGGGGGCGGGGGTGCCGGCGGCGGTGCCGGGGCGATGCCGGGGATGAACCCGCGGCCTGTCTGCGTGACGCTGGCGGCGGCGCTGGCCGAGAACCAGACCGCGCAGGACATGGCGGCGATGTCGGCGGCGGCCTATCTCGACGGGGAGGGAGGCGATCTGCCCGCGAACACCCGCCGCGCGACCCAGGCGGACCTTGAGGCGCTTGGCCTGCATGACGGGGTCAACGACCTCACCGCGATGCCCGACAGCGACTTCAACGCCGATGTCTTCGTGCATACCAACCCGGTGACGGGCGAGGAGACCTATACCGTGGCTTTCGAGGGCACGACGCCGGATTCGATGGGAGACTGGGGGGCCAACTTCGGGCAGGGTGCCGGGATGGAGACCGAATACTACCGTCGCGCGAACGAGATCGGGCGCACCGCCAGTGCCGCGCAGCCGGGCAAGGTGCGCTATACCGGCCACTCGCTGGGCGGCGGCATGGCCAGTGCGGCAGCCACGGCCTCGGGTGACCCGGCCTACACCTTCAACGCCGCGGGCCTGCATGAGAACACCATGGAAGGCGGCAACCCGGATGCGGATGTGCAGGCCTATTATCTGCGCACCGATCCTCTGAACGCGGCTCAGGACCACAGCTGGAGCCCGATGCCGCAGGCCTTCGGGAACCGGCGCCAGATGGAGCCCACCCAGATCTGGGCCGACAGCGACCGGGTGCCGCGGCAGATTGCGAATCCCGACAACTACGTGCCGGACTTCATCGAACAGCGCGCGCTCGATGCGAAGCAGGCGGCGCAGGAGAAGGCCAACCAGCAGCTGCGGTTTCACTCCATCGAGGAGATGCAGCGGTCGCTGGCGGCGCAGGAGCAACAGATCCGCCAGGACCAGGCGGACAATGGCTGCACGTGAGCGCGCGCGGCTGGGCACTGGGGGCGGTCGCCGTCCTCGCCGTGCTCGGCGCGGGCACGTGGGGCGGCGCCCGGATGGGCGTGTTTGAGATTGGAGGGGCGATGAGCACCGTCGACATCGAGGAAAAGGGGCCGGATGGCCTGCCGATCATCCACTGGTGGGTGGAGCGGGAGGAGTTCGAGAAGATCCAGGCCCTGCTCGACGCGGGCGGCGATATCGAGGTGCCTGGCTTCCAGGGCGCGACGCCGCTGCTGAAGGCCGCGGTGGCCGACAGCTGGCCGATGGCGCTGTTCCTGATCGAGCGGGGTGCCTTCATTGGCGCGGTGGACCGGCGGGGGATGACCCTGCCCTGGCTTGCCGCGACCAGCCGGGTGAAGGAGGGCAACCCCGACTACGAGGCGCTGCAGAAGGTGCGGGCCCTGCTCAACGAGCGGGGGATGCTCGGGCAGTACTACGAGCCGAACGAGGTGAAGAAGCGGATCGCCGAGGGCACCTGGCCGCCGAGGTGAGGTGCCGGGCGGTCTGGCGGACTGCGTCAGAGTGTTAAGAAAACCCTAACGAAACAGACGGTTACCGCCCGCAGTGGCCGGAATTGGCTTGACTCGGCGCACGGTCTCGTCTATAGGTTGTGACATGCTGAGAGAGGTGGGCGCGGCAATCCGAAGGGGTTGGCCGCTTTTTTAATGCCGGTGCAGGCAGCGCCGGCCTCTAGCGAGACATGACCATGGAGAAACGACCCGACCGCGAGGGCGGGGCGGCTGGGCGCAGGCTGCCCGGCGCAGAGCAGCTTCTGGCCGAGGGCGCGGGAGCGCTGGTGGCCTCCATCGGGCGCGGGGGGGCTGGGGCGGAAAAGCGCGCTAAGAAGGTGCTCGAGGACGTCCGCCGGCTGCGGCGGATGCTTCTTGCGGCCCATCAGGAGAAAGAGCTTGTTGAGCAACATCAGAAGCGAGGTGGCGGAGGGGACCGTGCCGCAGGCGACGGACCCGGGGTGCTCGACCTCGACGCCGCAAGGGCTGAGATCGGGCGCCGCCTGGCTCGCCTCCGCGCCGCGGGCGATGCAGGAGAGCTTTCTGGAGAGCCTGAGCGCTGAGGCGCTGGCGGCGCTGCCCTGGCTCTTCGAGTTCTGGGCACTGGAACATCAGCTGCCACCCGAGGGCGACTGGCGGGCCTGGGTGATCCTCGGAGGGCGCGGCGCGGGCAAGACCCGGGCGGGCGCCGAGTGGGTGCGGGCGCAGGTCGAGGGCTCCGGCCCGTTCGACGAGGGCCGTTGCAGGCGGATCGCGCTGGTGGGCGAGACCATCGACCAGGCCCGCGAGGTGATGGTGTTCGGCGAGAGCGGCATCCTCGCCTGCTCGCCGCCCGACCGAAAACCGGAGTGGAAGGCGGGCCGCAAGCAGCTCGAATGGCCCAACGGGGCGGTGGCGCAGGTTTTCTCGGCCAGCGACCCGGAGGCGCTCCGGGGGCCGCAGTTCGATGGCGCCTGGGTGGACGAGCTGG
>CAYVQK010000120.1:0-1675 GCA_964454145.1 uncultured Oceanicola sp.
TGCGTTTCCATGTACTTCTCGTACTGCCCCGGCTTGCAGACCGACACGTTCACATCGGCGCGCAGGTTGCCGTTCTGCATGTTGCCGTCGCAGGTGCCGAGGTAGCGCAGGATCTGCCGCAGCTTGGCGATATAGGCCGCCGCCTCCTCGGGGCCGCGAATGTCGGGGCGGGAGACGATCTCCATCAGCGCCACGCCGGTCCGGTTGAGATCGACGAAGCTCATGTGCGGGTCCATGTCGTGGATCGACTTGCCCGCGTCCTGCTCCAGGTGGATCCGCTCGATCCGCACCTTGCGGGCCACGCCCTCGCCCATCTCCACCAGCACCTCGCCCTCGCCGACGATCGGGTGGTAGAGCTGGCTGATCTGGTAGCCCTGCGGCAGGTCGGGGTAGAAGTAGTTCTTCCGGTCGAAGGCGGAGTTCAGGTTGATCTGCGCCTTCAGGCCCAGCCCCGTCTTCACCGCCAGCGCCACGCAGCCCTCGTTGATCACCGGCAGCATCCCGGGCATCCCGGCATCCACGAAGGCCACGTTGGAGTTGGGCTCGGCGCCGAACTGTGTCGAGGCCCCCGAGAAGAGCTTGGCCTTCGAGCTGACCTGCGCGTGCACCTCCATGCCGATCACAAGCTCCCAGTCGCCGGTCGCGCCGGAGATCACCTTGGGCTTGGGGGCGGTGTAGGAGAGGTCGAGCATGTGAAGACTCCGCAGGCTGTTTCAGGCCCTTCTAGGCCCTTGCGCAGAAGGGGGCAAGGCGATGGCTTTACGCCGAATTAGCCGCAGCCTGCGATGATGGGGCCGTCGGCGGAATGGCCGATCGAATTGTGTTATATCCACGCCGGAATCCGCCGGTTTGGCCGCCAACTGTTTCTCCATCGGCATCAATCAGCCGGGTATCCACTTTCAGACCACTTGCTAAGTGTCTGCAAATACGTCCTGATTGCGGGCGATGAGGGGGCCTTTACCAATCCTTGCCGCGGCGCTCGCCGTGATGCTGCCGTGCACCGCGCTGGCCGAGGTTTCGGCGCTGCGGCCGCTGCCGCGCCTCTCGGCCATGGGCGGGCCGCTGCCCGAGGGGCTTACAGAGCCCGTGCCGCAGATCACCCGGCTCCGCCCCAGGGCACGGCCCGTGAACCTGCCCCGCACGCGGTGGGAAACGGTGCCCGGAAGCACGATCTGGACCCGCGCCGCCATATCGGCACTCAAGGCCCATGGCCGCCCGTTGCTGGAGTTCGTGCCCGCCGACATCGAAACCTGGTGCCCCAGCTATGCCCAGCAACCGATTGAGAAACGGGCGGAATTCTGGGTGGGCTTCCTCTCGGCACTGGCCCGGCACGAAAGCACCTTCAAGCCCCGCGCCGTGGGCGGCGGCGGGCGCTGGCACGGGCTGCTGCAGATCACGCCCTCCACCGCCCGGCTCTACAACTGCCGCGCCAGCACCGCCGCGGCGCTGCTGCACGGGCCGACGAACCTCAGCTGCGCGATCCGCATCATGACCAGGACGGTGCGGCGCGACGGGGTAGTGGGCGCAAACGGCAAGGGCGGCGTCGCGGCCGACTGGGGCCCGCTCGTCTATCGCGCCAAGCGGGCCGACATCGCGTCCTACACCCGCGCACAAACCTACTGCCGCCCGCTCTCCACGGTGCGGCCCAAGGCGCGGCCGGAGAGCGGCTAGCCCA
>CAYVQK010000120.1:1775-11086 GCA_964454145.1 uncultured Oceanicola sp.
AGGATCCGCCCCACCATCTCGCCGGTGTTCTCCGACAGCCCGTCGAGCGCCGCGATCCGCTCCAGTTCGGCGCGGATCATCTGCTGGCGGTCCTCGTCGTAGCGCCGCCAGGTTTCGAAGGCGGTGCTCATGCGGGCCGTGGTCTGCGGGTTCACCGGGTCGAGCCTGATGAGCCAGTCGGCATAGAGCCTGTAGGCCGCGCCGTCGGCCCGGTGGAAGCCCGCCGGGTTGGCCTGCATCGCGCCCAGCACCGAGCGGAAGCGGTTGGGGTTCTTCCAGTCGAAGTCGGCGTGCTGGGTCAGCCCCTGCGCCACCTCGGCCATGGTCTCGGGTGGGGCCTGCATGACCTGCAGCATGAACCACTTGTCCATCACCAGCCGGTCGTGGCGCCACTTGTCGTAGAAGCGGGCAAGCGCCGCCTCGCCCTCGCCGTGGCGCACCAGCACCGCCAGCGAGGTGAGCTCCTCGGTCATGTTGTCGGCCGCCTCGAAGAGTGCCCGGGCCCGGGTGCAGCCATCGCGGCGCGCAAGCAGCCCGAGGCAGGCGCCCCGAAGCGAGCGCTTGCCCGCCGCCTCCGCATCGGGCGAGTAGGGCGCGGGTGTCTCCATTTCTTCATAGAGCCGTGCGAGGGTGGGCTCCATCTCGGCGGCCATCGCATCCAGCAGCCGCTCCCGCGCGGCATGGATCGCCGCCGGGTCGGGCACATGCCCGCTATCGAAAAGCGTTTGAGCCAGGTCGTCCTCCGAGGGCAGCCCGAGCATCAGCGCCCGATAGGCCGGCTCCAGACTGTCGTCGGAGACGAGGCGGTGCAGGCCGGTGAGCAGGTCGGGCGAGGGCGCGGAGCCTTCGGTGACCATCCGGGTGAGTACCTCCTTGCCCAGCACCCGACCGGCCTCCCACCGGTTGAAGGGGTCGGTGTCATGGGCGAGCAGGAAGGCGCGGGTGGCATTGTCGAGCTTGCGGTCGAGCACCACGGGGGCGGAGAAGCCGCGCAGGACGGAGGCAACGGGCTTGGCGGAAAGTCCTGAAAACTCAAAGCTCTGGCGGGCTTGGTTCATCTCCAGAACCCGGGTTTCCAGCACCTCGTCGCCATTGGGGCCGATGAGCCCCACGGCGATCGGGATCACCTGTGGCTTCTTTTCGGGCTGACCGGGGGTCGGCCTAGTTTCCTGCGTGAAATCAAGGGTCAGCGTGCCGTCCTTGAAGCTCTCTTCCAGCGTCAGCCGGGGCGTGCCGGCCTGGGAGTACCAGCGCGAGAACTGCGCCAGGTCGCGCCCCGTGGCATCCTCGAACACCCTGATCCAGTCCTCGATGGTCGCCGCGTCGCCATCGTGCCGCTCGAAGTAGAGGTCGAGCGCCTTGCGATAGCCCTCGTCGCCCACGAGATGCTTCAGCATGTGGATCACCTCGGCGCCCTTCTCGTAGACGGTCGCGGTGTAGAAGTTGTTGATCTCGATGTATTCCTCCGGCCGCACGGGGTGCGCCAGCGGCCCCTGGTCCTCGCGGAACTGGCGGGCGCGAAGCTGCATCACCTCGGTGATCCGCTTCACCGCCGCGCCGCGCATGTCGGAGCTGAACTGCTGGTCGCGGAACACCGTCAGCCCCTCCTTCAGACAGAGCTGGAACCAGTCGCGGCAGGTGATCCGGTTGCCCGTCCAGTTGTGAAAATACTCGTGGGCGATGATCCCCTCGATCAGGTCATAGTCGCCATCGGTCGCGGTCTCGGGCGAGGCGAGGACATACTTGGAGTTGAAGATGTTCAGCCCCTTGTTCTCCATCGCGCCCATGTTGAAGTCGTCCACCGCGACGATGTTGAACACCTCGAGATGATACTGGCGGCCATAGACCTCCTCGTCCCACTTCATCGAGCGAATGAGCGCATCCATCGCGTATTCCGCCCGCGCCTCGTCACCGGGGCGGACCCAGATGTTCAGCTCCACCTCCCGGCCCGACATGGTGGTGAAGCGGCCGGGAAAGCTACGCAGGTCACCCGCGACGAGGGCGAAGAGGTAGGCGGGCTTGGGCCAGGGATCATCCCAGACGCCCTCGCTCACCGGGTTGCCGTTGGAGAGCCTCACGGCCATGTCGCTGTCGATATGCACCTTGAAGGGAGCCATCACGTCGGGCCGGTCGGGGTAGAAGGTGATCTTGCGGAAGCCCTCGGCCTCGCATTGGGTGCAATACATGCCGCCCGAGGTGTAGAGCCCGTCGAGGGAAGTATTCGTCGTCGGGTCGATCCGCACTTCCGCCTCCCAGGTGAAGGGGCCGGAGGGCACCGGGCAGGTGAGGCCCTTCGGCCCGACCGCAGGCTGCACGTCTTCCCCGTCTATCCTGGCCCGGATCAGCTCGAGCTCCTTGCCATGCAGGAAGATCTCGCTCGCCTTTTCCGCCGCCGGGTTTGGCGCGAAGCGGATCTTCGAGCGCACCCGGGTGTCGGCGCCGGCAAGGGTGAACCAGAGCTCCACCTGCTCCACCACGAAGGGGAAGGGCGTGTAATCGGCGAGGCGAACGGGCTGGGGGGCGGCGTCTTTCATGTCTCTCCTGCGGGGAATGAACCAAATCGGCATTTGGACGTTAGGCCCATGAAGCGGGCTCAGCAACCGGTCAACCCCGAGCCCTAGGGCGCCTCCAAGGAGGCGCCAATCCGAAACGAGAGAGGAGAGCTCATGTCGGCCCCCGACACCAACATCGAGAAGCAGAAGAAACGCCATTCGGCGCCGCTGCTGGGCATCGGCGCCGCCGTCGTGGTGGGCGTCGTCGCCATCGGCATCTGGCTGGCCTGGGCCGCGGGAGAGGGCAACACCCCGCGCGAGGCCACCCCCGAAGGCGGCGTGATCGCACCCGAGGGCAACTAGCCCCGTCCCCTCTCGAATTGCGCCCGGGCCAGATTGCGACACCTTCGCATTTGGCCTAGGCTGCCCTCAGCGGCGGGGCCGAAACCGCCGATTTGAGAACAGGGACAATTACATGACCGACCGCATTGAGAAAGCCGGGCTGCAGTGGGATGCAGGCCTGGCAGCTTTCGTCGAGACCGAAGCGCTTCCGGGCACCGGGATCGAGGCAGAGGCGGTCTGGGCCGCAATGGCCGCGCTGGTGAAGGCCTTCGGACCGAAGAACGCCGAGCTTCTGGCCAAGCGGCAGGAACTTCAGGAAAAGATCGACGCCTGGCATGTGGCCAATCGGGGCAAGCCCGAGATGGAGGCCTACAGGGCCATGCTCACCGAGATCGGTTATCTCGTGGAGGAGCCCGAGGAAGTGTCGGTCGCGCCCGAGGGGATCGACCCCGAGATCTCCTCCGTCTGCGCGCCGCAGCTCGTGGTGCCCATCACCAACGCCCGCTTCGCACTCAACGCCGCCAACGCCCGCTGGGGCTCGCTCTACGATGCGCTCTACGGCACCAACGCCATGGGCTCGCTGCCGCCCAAGGGCCCGTTCGACGAGGCCCGGGGCAAGGAGGTGGTGGCATGGGCCAAGGCTCATCTCGACAGGGTGCTTCCGCTGAAGAAGGGCTCCTGGGCCGAGGTCTCGACCATGGCGCCGGGCGGGCAGGGCAAGCTGATGGTGATCGCCGGCAAGCACTCTACCGAGCTGGCCGACCCCAGCCAGTACGCCGGTTGCAACCGCGACGAGAAGAACCGGATCACCGACGTCTATTTCCGCGCCAACGGGCTGCATATCGTGATGTTCATCGACCGTGCCGACCCGATCGGCAAGGCCGATCCGGCGGGGATTGCCGATATTTTCCTCGAGGCCGCCGTCTCTACCATCATGGACATGGAAGACTCGGTGGCCGTGGTCGATGCCGAGGACAAGGTGCTGGCCTATCGCAACTGGCTGGGCCTGATGAAGGGCGATCTCACCGCGCCGGTGGGCGAGGGTGAGGGTGCCTATGTGCGCGAGCTGAACCCCGACATCGGCTTCGAGAGCAAGGCCGGGCGCCCCGCGCTGCTGAAGGGCCGGGCGCTCATGCTGGTGCGCAACGTCGATCTGCTGATGTACACCGATGCGGTGCTCGACCCGGAGGGCAATCGCATTCCCGAGGGGCTGCTCGACGCGCTGATCACCCCGCTCTGCGCGATGCACGATATCATGGGCGCCGACCAGGAGCGGCCGCGCAACTCGCCCAAGGGCTCGATCTACATCGTGAAGCCCAAGATGCACGGGCCCGAGGAGGTCGCCTTCGTGTGCCAGACCTTCGAGGCGGTCGAAACCGTGCTCGGCCTGCGCAAGAACACCATCAAGATCGGCATCATGGACGAGGAGCGCCGCACATCGGCCAACCTCAAGGCCTGCATCGCGGCGGCCTCCAGCCGGCTCGCCTTCGTCAACACCGGCTTCCTCGACCGGACCGGCGACGAGATCCACACCTCGATTGAGGCCGGGCCGATGGTGCCGAAGGGCCGGATGAAGGGTGCCACCTGGCTGCAGGCCTATGAAGATCGCAACGTGGACATCGCGCTGAACTGCGGGCTGAAGGGCCGGGCGCAGATCGGCAAGGGCATGTGGGCGATGACCGACGACATGGCCGGCATGCTGGAGCAGAAGAAAGGCCATCTGATGCAGGGCGGCACCTGCGCCTGGGTGCCGTCGCCCACCGCCGCCGTGCTGCACGCGACCCATTACCACGAGACCGACGTGTTTACCCGGCTTTACGAGATCTCGGAGCAATCCAAGGGCCAGGTCCGGCGCTCGCTCGACGAGCTTCTGACGATTCCGCTTCAGGACGGTGAGTTGCCTGCGAGCGAGGTCCAGACCGAGTTGGAGAACAACTGCCAGAGCCTATTGGGATATGTTGTAAGGTGGGTCGATCAGGGTGTCGGATGCTCCAAGGTGCCCGACATCAACGACCTGCCCCTGATGGAAGACCGCGCCACCCTGCGGATCTCCGCACAGGCGCTGGCCAACTGGCTGCTGCACGACGTGGTGAGCCAGGACCAGGTGATGGAGGCGCTGAAGAAGATGGCCGCCAAGGTCGACCAGCAGAACGCGGGAGATCCGGCCTACAGGCCGATGGCGCCGGGCTTCGATGGTGTCGCCTTCCAGGCGGCCTGCGACCTGGTGTTCAAGGGGCGCGACGCGCCGTCGGGCTACACTCAGAACATCCTTCAGGCGCGTCGGATCGAGGCGAAGGCCCGGGGCTGAGGTCGGTGCGGGAGGGCGTTGGCCGACGGGCGGTCTGTGATTGAATTTGACCTAAAAACAAACGCTTGTTGGCGTATCCTGAAGTAGAGAGGCGCACGGACCTCTCGATCCGTGCGCCCCAGGGGGGAGCCCTCAAGCCGTGGGTCAGCCGCCGAAGGCCGGGTTGTTCAGGATGTGGGCGCGCGTGGCGTTGTCGCCGTCACCCAGGCCCTGAAGCTGGATCAGTTGCTCGAGCGAGTAGAGACCCGGTTCGACGCCGACGGAGGCGGCCAGCTTGTCGGTGCCGGCGCTGGCTTCGATCGCCGAGCGGGAGGCTACGCCCGCGTTGGGGCCCTCGGGGTTGTCGAGGATGAACTTGCGCTCAACGTGGTCGCTGTCGTCGAGGCCTTTCAGCTGGACCAGCTGGTCGACCGAGTAGACGCCGGGCTCCACGCCCACCGAGCGGGCCAGGGAGGCCGGGTCGGCGAAGGCGGGGGCGGTGATGGCGGCTGCGGCCAGGGCGAGGATCGAGGTTTTGGTGAAGGTCATGATCTTGTCTCCTTAGGATATCATGTGGCGTTGCCCGTATCGGGCGGTTTGGTTTGGGCCCCCCGTGGGGGCGGTTTCTGTCGGGGCCGGGCGGGGCGCTGTCATCCCGAGAGCGCCGTTGTCCGCCGGTCGTGGGGTAGAGATGGGCCAGCCAAGCCGCTGGAAAAACGGCGAAACCTGCCGCCCTGCTTGTGCAGTTGCGCGCATCACGAACGATTGAGCGGGCATTGCAGACGCCGCCGGGCGTTGTACGCGGGCGAGGGCCTGAGGTTTTTCCGGCGATGTCCTGTGACATGGCGGAGGCGCTGCTTGACCTTGTGTCAGCCCGGGGCGGCACACCGCGAAACTGGCTCACACCCGGTCACGGCGCCGTGTGCGCGCAGGTTTCAGACCGGTGCCGGGCGCGTGAGAGTTCTGCGCGTTTCCGGTCACGCCGCCGTGGGGAATGTTGCGGGTTTTGCAGGCAGCCGGCGCGGATTGTGCCGCGCGTCTGCGCAGGGGGCCGCGCGGAGCCTGTGCGCAGGTGCATCAGACGCGCCGCTTTAAGCTCTGTTCGTGCAAGGCTATATTGGAGGCAAGGCATATGGCAGGATATCGCGCATGACACGTCCCGTAGTTGGCATCATCTGCAACTCGCACCTGTTGAACGATCAGTACCCCGCCCACGCGGGCGGCACGATGAACTCCGACGCGGTGGCGCGGGTGACTGGGGCCATGCCGGTGCTCATCCCGGCCGACCCGCGCTTCGTGAGCGTGCAGGAACTGATGGAGACCTGCGACGGCTTCGTCTTTCCGGGCGGGCGCCCCAACGTGCACCCGGAAGAGTACGGCGAACCCGAGACCGAGGCGCACGGCGCCTTCGACCGGGCCCGTGACGCGATTGCCCTGCCGCTGATCCGGGCCTGCGTCGAGGTCGGCCAGCCTTTCCTCGGCATCTGCCGGGGCTTCCAGGAGGTGGCGGTGGCGATGGGCAGCACGCTGCATCCCGAGATCCGCGAGCTCCCGGGCCGGATGAATCACCGGATGCCGCCAGATGGCACGCTGGAAGAGAAGTTCGCCCTGCGCCACAAGGTGACGCTCACCGAGGGCGGGCAGTTTCACCAGGTCTTCGGCGCGACCGAGGTGATGACCAACACGCTCCACGGGCAGGGAATCAAGAACCCCGGGCCGCGGATCCAGATCGAGGGCGTGGCCCCCGATGGCACGCCCGAGGCGATCGTGGTGCGCGACGCGCCGGGCTTCACCCTCTCGGTGCAGTGGCATCCCGAGTACAACGCCGCGGAAGACCCGGTAAGCCGCCCGCTCTTCGAGGCCTTCGGCTGCGCGGTGCGCGAGTGGAAGTCCCGCGGTGCCCGGCCCGGCCTGAAGAGCGTGGGCTGAGCGCCCCGCGCTGATCTGTCCTGCCCGCCGGGCTGGACAATCAACGCCGCCCGGTGCGTATCTCTCCCGACCGTCATGCAGAGGTGAGAATGCAGGGACCGACCGGACAGAAAGGCCTCCGCGCCGCGCTGGGCTGGCTCGACATGCCGCCGCTCTGGCTGCTGCTCTTCATCGCGCTGGCTTGGGTGCAGGCCAGCCGCTTTCCGGCGCTGACCTGGAAACACCCGGTAACCGACCTGCTCGGCGGATTGCTGGTGGGCGGGGGATTGCTGCTGCTCGCGCTCGCGGTGATGGAATTCAACCGCGCCCGCACCACGATCATTCCGCATCGCGAGGCCGGGGCGCTGATCACCAGCGGCATCTACACCCGCTCGCGAAACCCGATCTACCTGGGCGACGTGCTGATCCTCGCAGGGGTCTGTGCCTATTGGGGCGCCTGGCTCGCGCTCGTGGTGTTGGTGCCGCTCTTCGCCTGGCTCATCACCGACCGCTTCATCCTCCCCGAGGAGGCCCGCCTCAAGGCCGCGTTCGGCGGAGCCTGGGAGAGCTGGGCCGCGCGGGTTCGGCGGTGGATATAGACTTTTGGTCTGTCCCTGCCGGTTCCGGTTGTAACAAAATTACGCTAGGTGATAGGTAAAAGCCGCTGCCAGCCTGCGCACAATGCGCGGAACATAGAGGGAAGGGGGACACTCCGTTGAAAATCGGAACGCCCAAGGAGGTTCTCGACGGAGAGAACCGCGTGGCCATGACGCCGGATTCGGCGACGCAACTGCAAAAGCTCGGGCATGAATGCCTGATCGAGACCGGCGCCGGGGAGAAGGCCGGGTTCTCGGATGCGGCCTACGAGGCTGCCGGTGTGACCGTGGTAAAGACCCCGGCCGCGCTGTGGAAAGAGGCCGACGTGATCGCCAAGGTCCGCGTGCCCACCGAGACCGAAGCCAAGCGGATGAAGAAGGGCCAGACCCTCATCAGCTTCTTCGCCCCTGCCGAGAACGAAAAGCAGATGGCCGCGATGGCCGAGAAGGGCGCGACCGTGGTGGCGATGGAGATGGTGCCCCGCATCAGCCGTGCCCAGAAGATGGATGCGCTCTCGTCGATGGCCAACATCGCGGGCTATCGCGCCGTGATCGAGGCGGGCAACAACTTCGGCCGCTTCTTCACCGGGCAGGTGACGGCGGCAGGCAAGGTGCCCCCGGCGAAGGTTCTGATCATCGGCGCCGGTGTGGCCGGCCTTGCCGCCATCGGCACCTCCACCAGCCTCGGCGCGATCACCTACGCCTTCGACGTAAGGCCCGAAGTGGCCGAGCAGATCGAGTCGATGGGTGCCGAGTTCGTCTACCTCGACTTCGAGGAAGAGCAGGCGGATGGCGCGACCACGGGCGGCTATGCGGCCCCCTCGAGCCCCGAATTCCGCGAGAAGCAGCTCGAGAAGTTCCGCGAGTTGGCGCCCGACATGGACATCGTGATCTGCACCGCGCTGATCCCGAACCGTCCGGCGCCGGTGCTCTGGACCAAGGACATGGTCGAGATGATGAAGCCCGGCTCCGTCATCGTGGACCTCGCCGCCGAGCGCGGCGGCAACTGCGAGCTGACGGTGAAGGACGAGAAGATCGTCACCGACAATGGCGTGACCATCGTCGGCTATACCGACTTCCCCAGCCGGATGGCGACGCAGTCCTCGACGCTCTACGCCACCAACATTCGCCACATGATGACCGACCTGACGCCCGAGAAGGACGGCAAGCCGGTGCATGACATGGAGGATGACGTCATCCGCGGCTCGACCGTGACCCACAAGGGCGAAATCACCTGGCCACCGCCACCGCCCAAGGTGCAGGCCATCGCGGCCCAGAAGCCCAAGGAAAAAGCGAAGGAGCTGACCCCGGAAGAGCGCAAGGCGCAGGAAGTCGCGGCCTTCAAGCAGCAGACCAAGAACCAGGTCACGCTGCTGGCCATCGGCGGCGCGCTGGTGCTGCTGGCGGGGCTTTATGCACCGGCCAGCTTCATGCAGCACTTCATCGTCTTCGTCCTGTCGGTCTTCGTGGGCTTCCAGGTCATCTGGAACGTCTCGCACTCCCTGCACACGCCCCTGATGGCGGTCACGAACGCAATCTCGTCGATCATCATCCTCGGCGCGCTGATGCAGATCGGCTCCGGCTCGTTCATCGTCATATTGCTCGCCGCGCTTTCGGTCTTCATGGCCGGGATCAACATCTTCGGCGGCTTCCTCGTCACCCGGCGCATGCTCGCCATGTTCCAGA
>CAYVQK010000121.1:0-11077 GCA_964454145.1 uncultured Oceanicola sp.
TCAGGTCGGAGCCCGGCGCCGCGGGCTCTGCGGCCTCTTCGGTCGCCGCGCCTTCAGTGGCGGTGCCGGTCGCCGCGCCTTCCGTGGCGGTGCCGGTCTCCTCGGCGCCTTCCGCGGGCGTTTCGGTGGTGGTCTGCTCGGTCGGGGTGTCCCCGGTGGCGGTGTCCTGCGCCCAGAGCGGCGTAGCGGCGATCATCAGCGCCAGGAAACTCGCTTTCGTCACGTTCTGCATGGTCCTCAACAACCTTTTTCGGGTTCTGAAATCGTGCGGCGGTCTAACACAGGCCGAACGGGATGTCAGGGAGAAAAGCCGAGGCGGTGACAGGGCCGTGAAGTTCCGCAGAGGCAGCGGGCCGCGCCGGCGACCGGACCTGAAAAAGGGCCCCGAGAGGCCCTTTTGCGCGGGTCCGGTTTGCCGGCCCGAACGGCTGTTTGCAGCCGCTATTTGAGTTCTCCCTGCCGGACTGGCCGACTTGATGACGGGACGCTAGGACAAGTTGCCACAGGCGTCAACAGCTAAAAGAACACCCCTCAAGAATTTGAACAAGAACAGAAAAAAGCCGCGTCACAGGTGTGACGCGGCCAGTCTGACAGGGAGGAAGTCAATCCGGGCCAAGAGGACTGAGGCCCGAACAAGATGAACACTGGCAGAGAAAGGTTAATACTTTATGTTGGGTCCGAAACTTGTGTGGAGGGCCAGATGGGCGAGGCGATTTTCGTGGGTGGCGGGGGGGAAGGCTACGGCGAACCGCAGGAGCTTCTGCTGAAATACGCCAACCGCCACGGCCTCATCGCGGGCGCCACTGGCACCGGCAAGACTGTCACTCTGCAAATTCTCGCCGAAAGTTTCTCCGCCGAGGGTGTCCCCGTCTTCATGGCGGACGTGAAGGGCGACCTGTCGGGCCTCGCCAAGGCCGGGTCTCCCGAGGCCAAGCTGCATGCCCCCTTCACCGAGCGCGCGGCGAAGATCGGTTTCGCAGGTTACGCCTACGCCGACTTCCCCGTCACCTTCTGGGATCTCTACGGCGAGCAGGGCCACCCCGTCCGCACCACCGTCGCCGAGATGGGGCCGCTGCTTCTCGCGCGGCTGCTGGAGCTCTCCGAGGCGCAGGAAGGCATCCTCAACATCGCCTTTCGCGTGGCCGACGAACAGGGCCTGCCCCTGCTCGACCTGAAGGATCTTCAGGCCCTCCTCGTCTGGGTCGGCGAAAACGGCAAGGAGCTGTCGCTGCGCTACGGCAATGTCTCCACCGCCTCCATCGGCGCGATCCAGCGCAGCCTGCTGGTGCTCGAGAACCAGGGCGCCACGCAATTCTTCGGCGAACCCGCGCTCTCGCTCGACGATCTCTTCCTGACCGATCCGCAGGGCAGGGGCCGCATCAACATCCTCGCCGCCGACCGGCTGATGGGCTCGCCCCGGCTCTACGCCACCTTCCTGCTGTGGATGCTCTCCGAGCTCTTCGAGATGCTCCCCGAGGTGGGCGATCCCGAGAAGCCCAAGCTGGTCTTCTTCTTCGACGAGGCGCACCTGCTCTTCGACGACGCGCCCAAGGCCCTGGTCGACAAGGTCGAGCAGGTGGCCCGTCTCATCCGCTCCAAGGGTGTCGGCGTCTACTTCTGCACCCAGAACCCGGCGGATGTGCCCGAGGATATCCTCGGCCAGCTCGGCAACCGGGTGCAGCACGCGCTCCGCGCCTTCACCGCCAAGGACCGGCGCGAGCTGAAGCAGGCCGCCGAGACCTACAGGGACAACCCGCGCTTCGTGACCGAAGACGCGATCCGCGAGGTCGGTGTCGGTGAGGCCGTGACCTCCTTCCTCGTCCAGAAGGGCGCGCCCGGCGTGGTCGAACGCACGCTCATCCGCCCGCCCAGCTCACAGCTCGGCCCGATCACCCCCGCCGAGCGTGGCGGGGTCATCGGCGCCTCTCCCGTCGCCGGAAAGTATGACACCACGCTGGACCGCGACAGCGCCTACGAGATGCTGACCAGGCGCGCAGCCGAGGCCGCGAAGGAAGCCGAGCGCGCCGAGGCTGCCGAGGAAGAGGCCGAAGAAGCCGAACGCGAGTTCAAATCCGCCCGCCGCTACAACGGCAGCCGGGTCGATCGCTCCACCTCGAAGACCACCAGCCGCAGCTCGCGCTCCGACAGCGTCGGCGAGGCCTTCGCCAAGAGCTTCGCCCGCCAGCTCGGCACCCGCAGCGGCAAGGCCCTGGTGCGCGGCATCTTCGGAACGCTGTTCTCGGGACGTTAGAGGCGCTGCTGAAGGACACCCACCCTGCGCCCGATCCGCAGGGCAGGGCGGGTGAACCACTTCATGCTACGCGAGATACCTGGTGAACCACTCGATCGTGCGCTCCCAGGCTAGCGTCGCGGCATCCTCGTCGTACCGGGGCGTGGTGTCGTTGTGGAAGCCGTGGTTGGCGCCGGCATAGATGTGGCCTTCGTAGGTCTTGCCGTTCTCCTTCAGCGCCGCCTCGTAGGCCGGCCAGCCCGCGTTGATCCGCTCGTCCAGCTCACCGTAGTGCAGCAGCAGCGGCGCCTGGATCTTCGGCACGTCCTCCACTGCGGCCTGGCGGCCGTAGAACGGCACACTCGCCCCCATCTCCGGATAGGCCACCGCCAGCGCGTTGCACACGCCGCCGCCATAGCAGAAGCCCACGGCCCCCACCTTGCCGGTGCTGCCCTCGTGGTTCATCAGGTGCTCGAAGCCGGCGAAGAAATCGTTCATCAGCTTCTCGCCGTCGAGCTGGCTCTGCATCTCGCGGCCCTGGTCGTCGTTGCCCGGATAGCCACCGGCCGGCGTCAGCCCGTCCGGTCCCAGCGCCAGGAAGCCCGCCTTCGCCACCCGGCGCACAACGTCCTCGATGTAGGGGTTCAGCCCGCGGTTCTCGTGAATCACCAGCACCGCCGGAAGCTTGCCCTCGGCGCCCGCAGGCTTCGCCATCAGCCCCTTGATCGTGCCATGGCCGTTCGGGCTTTCGTATTCGATCACCTCGGTCTCGATGTCCGGGTCATCCGGGGCCACCTGCTGGGCCAGGGCGTAATTCGGCTGCAGGCTCTCGAGCACCGCCGCCGCGGTCACACCCGCCGCAAGGTACTTGCCGGCCCCGGCCAGAAAATCGCGTTTACTCATCTTTCCATGCACATAGCCGTCGAACATCTCCAGAAGCTTGGGGTGAAAATCGGCGGCCGTCATGCGACGCTGGGGTTTGTTCATCAACTGTCTCCCTGTTCTTTGAAGTTTCGCGTCATCCCGAGGCGGAGGCTAGCATGCACCCTCCGCTGCGCGTGCTCACGAAAGCGTCAGGCGGAACTGGGGCGCCCCGCCGCCCGTTGAGTCGGCAAAGGAGGCTCAACATGACCGATATGACCGAAGCCGACTTCTGGAAGATGGAAGAAGCCTACTGGACAGGCGGCGCCGACTACGCGCGCAGCGTCACCCGTGACGATGCGGTCTTCGTCTTTCCCTACCCTGCAGGCATACAGAGCGCCGAGGCCTCGATGAAGGGGCTCGAAGGCGGATCCCGCTGGCGCTCCGTCACCTTCGACAACCACAGCTTCACCCGGCAGGGGCCGGTGGTGGTTCTGGCCTACAAGGCCAAGGCGGAGCGTGGCGAAGACACCTATTCCGCACTCTGTGCCTCGACCTACGTGGATGACGGCGACGGATGGCGGCTCATGAGCCATCAGCAGACGCCTGCAGCCGACGCGGTGGCCGGCGCTTAGGGCGCGCAATCTGCCCACCCCACCAGACCCTAGTCCGTCAACCTCACCAGCGGCCGCATCTTCAGCCGGGTCAGCCGGTTGTCCTTCCGCGCGATCACCTCGAAGCGGAATCCATGGAAAGAGAACACCTGCCCCACGGTCGGAATTGCCTGTGCCTCGTGGATGACCAGGCCCGCCACGGTGTTGGCCTCCTCGTCGGGGAGGTTCCAGTCGTTCGCGCGGTTGAGGTCGCGGATCGTCATCGCCCCGTCCACGATCCAGTCGTCGCTGTCGGTCTTCCGCAGGGGGTGGTCCTCGTCGATGTCGAACTCGTCGGTGATCTCGCCCACGATCTCCTCGAGGATGTCCTCCAGCGTGATCAGACCCTGCAGGGTGCCGTACTCGTCCACCACCAGCGCGAAATGCGTGTTCCGCCGCAGGAACTGCCGCATCTGGTCGTCGAGCGTGGTGGTCTCGGGCACGAAGTAGGGCTCCATCGCCACGTCCATCACGTCGAGGCTCGAAAGTGCCTCGGGTGCGCCGCCGCTCGCCACCGCGGCGCGGTGGATGGCACGGAGCAAATCCTTGGCGTGGATCACGCCGATGATGTTTTCCTTGTCGTCCTTGTAGAGCGGCAGCCGGGTGTGGCGGCTCTCCAGCGCCTGCGCCAGAACCTCGTCGGGGCTGTCGTCGACGTTGATCATCTCGATCTGGCTGCGGTGAAGCATGATCTCCTCCACCGTCCGGTCGCCGAGGTCGAGCGCGCCCAGCAGCCGGTCGCGGTCTTCCTTCTCCACCGCGCCCTCGGCATGGCCCAGCGCCAGGGCCCCCGCGATCTCCTCGTGCACCGAGAACATCTGGCTGTCGGGATCGGTCTGCACCCCGAACAGCCGCAGGATCGCCCGCACCAGCGCCCGGATCGCACCGACGATGGGCGAGAGCAGCCTGACCAGAAAGCTGATCGGCAGCGCCACCCGGCTCGCTGCCGTCTCGGCATTGGAGATCGCATAGGTCTTGGGCATCACCTCAGAGAAGATGAGCACCAGCAGGGTCATCACCAGCGTCGCCAGAGCCACGCCGCCATCCCCGAAGAGCCGGGTGAAGAGCGAGGTGGCGAGGCTGGCGGCAAGAATGTTCACCACGTTGTTGCCGAGCAGGACGGCACCGATGAGCTTCTCGTTGTCCTCTGTCACCTCCAGCGCCGCCTCGGCGCCGCGCTCGCCCTTGTCGGCCCTGGCGCGCAGCTTGCCCCGCGACGCGGCGGTCAGGGCCGTTTCGGAGCCGGAGAAAAAGGCGGAACAGACCAGCAGCAGCAGAATGGAGCCGCTGGTCATCCAGAATGCAGTGTCGATCACGGAAGGGGCCGGGGTTGCCTCATAATTCTCCCGTTATGGGGCCGGGCGCGCGCGCGTTCAAGCACCGCCAGCGAAAAACGGCGGCCCGAGGGCCGCCGCTGTCCGGTTTCGTTGAGGTGCCCCGTGCCGGCGCACCCGCCGCGGCTCAGAAGCCGGCCTTGATCTTCTCGAACTCGGCGATCATCTGCTCGCGCAGCGCGTTGTCCATCGGCAGCTGCGGCAGCAGCGGCGCCGAGATCTCGCCCAGGCCCACGTCATCGAGGGTCTCGGTGCTGATCTTGGCCATCTCCTCGGTGTTCGAGTTGCCGTAGCCCCATTCGTTCACGATGTACTCCACCGAGGAGGGCGACAGCCACGAGTTGATGAAGTCATGCGCCTTGTCCTCGGAGCCCGGGCCATCGACCAGGTTCACGTAGCCGCAGAACCAGATCGACGAGCCTTCCTCGGGCTCCCGCTGAAAGCCGATGTTGTAGCCGTCGCCGCGCATCGAGGCCGGCACCTCCGACCACGCCCAGGCAAACAGCACCTCGCCGGTGCTCATCAGCTGCGCCAGCTCGGCACCGTCAGCCCAGTAGGCGCGCACGTTCGGATGCACTTCGCGCAGCCAGGCGGAGGCCGCCTCGAAGTTCTCCTGCGTGGCGGTCGTCCAGTCGCTGGTGCCGGTCGCCAGGTAGGCCAGGGCGTAGATGTCGTCCACGTTGTCGGGCAGCGAGATACGGCCCGCGTATTGCGGATCCTTGAACACCTGCAGCGTGGAGAGCTGGTCGGCACTCATCTCGTCGGCGTTGAAGGCGATCGCCGTGGTGCCGGTGTCGGCCGGGATGAAATAGACCGCATCGCCATCGGTGAAGATCGGATCTGTCTTGTACTTCTCGGCCACGGTGGCATAGCGCGGGATCTTCGAGATGTCCCAGGGCTCGATCAGCCCGGCCTGGCGCCACTTGTCCACCGACTGCGAACAGGGGTGGGCGATGTCGGCCTTGAAGCCCGAGCGCAGCTTCTGGAAGGCTTCCTCTTCCTCGCCGAAGAAGGTGAAGGTCGGGTTGTCGCCGTACTTCTCGATGTACTCCCCGAAGAAGCCCGGGTCTTCGAAGCCGGACCAATCGAAGATCAGCAGTTCGGAATCCGCCGCGCTGGCCGCGAGCGAGGTGGAGAGAAGGAAGGCTGCAGCAGCAGAGAGGTGTCGCGCCATGATGTGGTGGGTCTCCTGGTTGGCGGTGTGATCACGGGACCAAACGCTAGCGGCGGCAGGCCTTGCCCACAAGGGAAAATCTGCAGGCGCGGGCAGGTCGGCGGTGCACCGATTGACAGCATGGCGGCGGCTGCCGAAACTCGCGCGGAACTGCTGAAAGGAGCGGCAATGATCGGTGTCGAATGGGTCCGGATGATGGCGCGTTACAATGCCTGGCAGAACGAACAGCTGATGGTGGCGATCCGGCACCTCGCGCCCGCGGAGCTGACGAAGGATCGGGGCGCCTTCTTCGGCTCGATCCTCGGCACGCTCAACCATCTCGCCTGGGGCGACACGATCTGGATCAGCCGGTTCGACCGCGGCCCGGAGCCAGAGGTCTCGATGAAGGAGGCGCCCGGCTGGTTTCCGACCGCTGGCGCCTGGGAGGCGGCCCGGTTCAAGCTCGACGGCCGCATCAAGGTCTGGGCGGCGGCACTCCGCGAGATCGACCTCGTCGGCGACCTGGAGTGGTATTCCAAGGCCTACGACGCGACCTACAGGCGGCCCATGGGCGTCTGCGTGACGCAACTCTTCAACCACCAGACCCACCACCGCGGGCAGGTCCACGCCATGCTCACCTCCATCGGCATCGACCCGGGCGTGACCGACGTGCCCTTCACCCCCGGCGGCTGAGGTTCCACCCTTCACGCCAAGGTGCCCGCCAGGCCTCCGTTACGCGGTGAAATAGGCCGTGAGCTTACGCCACGGAATATGGAACTCATTGATATAAAGTGATAAAATCATGCGCGGGCCTCCGCCGATGTGCTAGGGACGCAACGGATCGGCCGACCACAATTTCGTGTGCGCTTCGTGTCCTTCCCCCTCTCCGCGCATCGTCTACCTCTCTGCCCATCCCGCGGTCACCGAGGCCGCACCACCCTCAACGGGAAGGACGAGAGACAATGAAAGCAACCCGCACAGTCACCGCCCTGGCCCTGGGCACGATCACCAGCTTCGCAGCCGGTGCCGCCCTGGCCCAGACCACCACCTTCGACAACCGCGACGCCGCCGAAGAGCGCCTCGAGGATCTTCAGGAAGACATCACCGACGACTACGAGCGCGACGTCGATGCCTTCGGCAATGCCGGCCGCAAGCTCGGCTTCGACGGCTCGGTCTCGCTGCGCTCCACCGCGCAATCCGGCAACACCGAGAGCTTCGACCTGGGCGTCGGTGCCAACCTCGGCTGGTACGACGGCACCAACGGCATCGACTTCAACGTCGTCTACGACTACGGCGAGAGCGAGGACGTGAAGGACACCGAAAGCCTGCTCTACGGCCTCGAGTACACCCGCGACTTCGGTGACCGCTGGTATGCCTACGGCCAGCTGCAGGGCAGCCAGGACGAGTTCGCCTCCTACACGCGCGATACCTTCGCGGGCTTCGGTGTGGGCTACAAGGTGATCGAGAGCCCGCAGACCGCCTGGTACGTCTCGGCCGGCCCCGGCTACCGCTGGGCCGAACTCTCCGACGGCACCGAGATCGAGGAAGAGGCCGCCTCCATCGGCTCCAACTTCCAGACCCGGATCACCGAGACCGTGTTCCTGACCAACGACACCGACTTCATCTTCTCGGAGTCCGACAACGTCATCTACAACGACTTCGGCGTGAACGTGGCGATGAGCGACGCCCTGGCGCTGCGCACCTCCATCGCCACCGAGTATCACACCGATCCGCTGCCGGGCGACAAGAGCACCGACAACAGCTTCGGCGTGAGCCTGGTCTACAGCTTCAACTGATCCGGTTTCCCTCGTTGTCAGTGAAGAAGGGGCCCGTGGCGCAAGCTGCGGGCCCCGTCATGTCGGGGAGACGAGAGTGGAACAGCCGCGATATCCACGTTGACCGCAGGGGTGCAACCGATAAAGTCCGCGCGAAAATCAAGGAGAAAGCCCCATGTTGTTGCCCCGTTCCCCCGTCGCCGTCGCAGCGGCCATCGTTCCGCTGCTGCTCGTGGCCGCCACCGCAGGCGCCCACACCGGTGAGGGCATCAACACCGGCTTCGCCTCCGGCTTCTGGCACCCGATCCTCGGCTGGGATCACGTCGTCGCCATGGTCGCCGTCGGCCTCTGGGGCGCCTTCCTCGGGTCCCCCGCGATCTGGATCCTGCCCGTGGTCTTCCCGCTGGTCATGGCCTTCGGCGGGGCGCTCGGGGTGATGGGCGTGCCGCTGCCGGCGGTCGAAACCGGCATCGCGCTCTCCGGCGTCGTGCTCGGCCTGCTGATCGCCTTCGCCGTGCGTGCGCCGATCTGGGTGGCAGCCGTGATCGTCGGCCTCTTCGCCATCTTCCACGGCCATGCCCATGGCACCGAACTGCCCGAGGCCTTCTCGGCCTATGGCTACGCGGTGGGCTTCGTGGTGGGTACCGGCCTTCTGCACCTCGTGGGCATCGGCTTCGGCTTCCTGACCCGTTCCGAGGCAGGCAAGATGGCCGTGCGCGGGGCAGGGGGGCTGATCGCCGCGGTCGGCGCAGCCTTTCTCTTCGGGATCGCCTGAGCACCTCTTGCGCTCTTTCCCTCTGATAGGGTCGCTCGCGGCAGTGCTCGCCGCGGGCAGGGCAGAGGCCCATGCCTTCAAGTCGGGCGCGGACCAATACGCGCAGTTCCTTGAGGGCACGGGCGTGGTGCTGTCCTACCCGGCGCTGCTTCTGCCCACCCTCGCGCTCGGCATCCTCGTCAGCCTCTGGTCGACCGAAGGGCTGCCGCGCGTCTGGCTTCTGTTCGTTGCCGGGCTGGTGGCCGGGGTCTTCGTCGCGCCGCTCTTCGGCCCGGAAGTCTCCACCCTGTTGATGGGGCTCGGCGTGCTCGTCGCAACGCTCGCGGCAGTCCTGCCGCGACACAGCCGGGCGGAGGCCTCCGTTCTCGCAGCGCTCACCGGCCTGCTGCTCACCGCGGCCAGCCTGGAGGGCCACGGGCTCTTCGAGCTCGGCGTCTTCATCCATCTCGGCATCCTCTTCGGCGGCAATCTCGCCCTCGCCGTGCCTGCGGGCCTCGTCAGCTTCGTGCTGGAGGGCAATGCGCCGCCCTGGGTCCGGATCGGCGCCCGCATCGCGGCCTCCTGGATCGCGGCGATCCTGATGCTGATGCTGGCCTTCGCCCTGCGCCCCGGTGGTGGCTAGGCCGCGCACCCCATTGAGCCACCTGCCTGACGTGCTACATCCCCAGTGGAAAAAAGGAACGCTGGCATGGGAAAAGCCTCCGACCACGACGCCTATATCGCAGCGGCCGCCCCGCAGCTCCAACCGTTGCTGCAGGAGGTGCGGTCGGAGCTTGCGCGCGCCCTCCCCGATGCGGAGGAGGTCATCCGTTACGACATGCCCGGCTTCGCCCTCGGCCCCACTGTCATCGCCGGATATGCGGCTTTCAGCCGCCAATGCGGCCTCTACGTCGCCAAGCCCGCCATCGCCGCCCTCGCCGGGGAGATCGCCGCAGCGGGGCTGAAGGCCAGCAAGACCGGCGTCACTTTCTCGCCGGCCCGGCCCATCCCCGCCGCGCTGGTCGAAAGCCTCGCCCGCGCCTCCCGCCGCGACGCCGGTCTCTGACAGCCCAAACCCATTGAGCCGCCGTCCCCTTCGCGCTACATCCCCCGTCGAGAAGGAGCCCCGCGATGAAAGACCTCGACCAGACCATCCCCGAGCTGATGACCGACATGGGCCAACGCGCTCGTGCCGCCGCCGCCGAGCTCTCCTTCGCCCCGGCCGAGGCCCGCAACGCCGCGCTCCGGGCCGCCGGCGAGGCGCTCACCGCCTCCACCCCCGCCATCCTCGAGGCCAACGCGGCCGACCTGGACTATGGCCGTGAGAAAGGCCTGAGCCCCGCGATGATGGATCGCCTCATGCTCGACGAGGCCCGCATCCGCTCCATAGTCGAGGGGCTCGAGGCCATCGCCGCCCAGCCCGATCCCCTGGGCGAGGTGATCGAGGAGTGGGACCGCCCCTCCGGTCTCCACATCCGCAAGATCCGCACGCCCCTCGGTGTCATCGGCGTCATCTACGAAAGCCGCCCCAACGTGACGGCTGACGCCGGCGCGCTCTGCCTGAAGTCCGGCAACGCCGTCATCCTGCGCGGCGGCTCCGAGAGCTTCCACTCCTCCCGCGCCATCCACGCCGCCCTTGTCGCGGGCCTCAGGGCCGCCGGCCTGCCCGAAGACTCCATCCAGCTCGTCCCCACCCGCGACCGCGAGGCCGTGGCCGAGATGCTGCGTGCCACCGACTACATCGACGTCATCGTGCCCCGGGGCGGCAAGGGCCTCGTCGGCCTCGTCCAGAAGGAGGCGCGCGTCCCCGTCTTCGCCCACCTCGAGGGCATCTGCCACGTCTACCTCGACAAGGCCGCCGATCCCGAGAAGGCCATGAAGGTCGTGCTGAACGCCAAGACCCGCCGCACCGGCATCTGCGGCTCTGCCGAATGCCTGCTCGTCCACCGCGACGCGCTGGCCCTCGGGCAGAGCATCGTCGACGCGCTCATGGAGGCGGGCGTCGAGGTCTATGCCGAAGGCCTCACCGGCACCCGCCCCGCTACCGAGGAGGACTTCGGCAAGGAGTTCCTCGACATGAAGATCGCCGCCCGCGTGGTCGACGACATCGACGCCGCCATTGCCCACATACGCCACTACGGCTCCCAGCACACCGAGGCGATCCTCACCGAAGACCAGGCCGCGGCCGACCGCTTCTTCGCCCGGCTCGACAGCGCGATCCTGATGCACAACGCCTCGACCCAGTTCGCCGACGGCGGCGAATTCGGCATGGGCGCCGAGATCGGCATCGCCACCGGAAAGATGCACGCCCGCGGCC
>CAYVQK010000122.1:0-8453 GCA_964454145.1 uncultured Oceanicola sp.
GTGATCACGTTGGGGTCGGCCACGGCGGCGGAGTTGAAGCTGACCTTGTCGGCCCCCGAGAGCAGCAGCTTGCGGACATCCTCGTGGGTGCGCACGCCACCGCCGATGGTGAGCGGCATGAAGCATTGCTCGGCGGTCCGGGTCGCGAGGTCATACATCGTGCCGCGATTTTCGTGGGTGGCGTGGATGTCGAGGAAGCAGAGTTCGTCGGCACCCGCGGCGTCATAGGCGCGGGCGGATTCCACGGGGTCGCCGGCGTCGACCAGGTCGACGAAGTTGACGCCCTTCACCACGCGGCCGTCGGCCACGTCGAGGCAGGGGATGATGCGGGTCTTCAGCATGGGGGTGCGATAGCCGGTTTTGCTGGCGGAGGGAAGCGGGGGCGGCTAGGGCAGGGGCATGGAGAAGCTCGAGATCTTCCTGGTGACAGCGCCGGGGCTGGAAGAGGTGGCGGCGGCCGAGGCCCGGGAGCAGGGGTTTGCCAAGGCGCGCGTGGTGCCGGGGGGCGTGGAGTGCCGCGGGGCCTGGCCGGAGGTCTGGCGGGCGAACCTGGTGCTACGCATTCCCGGGCGGGTGCTGGTGCGGCTGGCGCGGTTCAGGGCGATGAGCTTCAAGGCGCTGGAGGCGGGGCTCGACGCGGTGGACTGGGCCGCGGTGCTGGCGCCGGGTCAGGCGGTGCGGGCCGAGGCGGCAACGAAGCATTCGAAACTCTACCACGCGGGCGCGGTGAAGCAGCGGCTGGAGCAGGCGCTGTTTCGGGCTGGTGCCGTCGTGGACCCCGACGGGCTCAGGGTGCTGCTCCGGATCGAAGAAAACACCTGCGTGGTCAGCGTGGACAGCTCGGGCGAGGCGCTGCACCGGCGGGGCTTCAAGGAAGCGGTAAACGCCGCGCCGATGCGCGAGACCATGGCGGCGGGCTTCCTCCGGGCGGCGGGCTACGCGGGCCGCGAGCCGGTACTTGACCCGATGTGCGGCTCGGGCACGTTTTGCATCGAGGCTGCCGAGATTGCCGCCGGGCTGGCGCCGGGGCGGGGGCGGGCCTTTGCCTTCGAAGGGTTTCCGGGCTTCGATGCGGAGGCGTTTGCCAACTTGAGGGGCCGGGCGCCCGTGGCGCGGGGCGAGGGCCCGATCATGGGGTCCGACAGGGATGCCGGCGCGGTGCGGATGAGCCGGGAGAACGCGGCGCGAGCGGGGGTGGACTGCCTCTTCACAGAGGCGCCGGTGAGCGCGCTGGAGCGGCCCGATTGTGTGCCGGGGCTGGTCATCTGCAATCCGCCCTATGGCGCACGGATCGGTGACCGGAAGCCGCTCTTCGGGCTCTACGCCAGCTTCGGAAACGTGATGAAGGCGCGGTTCGGCGGCTGGCGTGTGGCCATGGTGACGAGCGACGAGAAGCTGGCGCGGTCCACGGGCCTGCCGTGGGACGCGCCGGGGCCGCATGTGGCGCATGGCGGGTTGAAGGTGCGGCTCTGGCTGGCCGAATTGTGATCGGGGTTCAGTGGACGGCCGGAACGGGCTGGTGATGCTCCGGGTTGAGCTTGCGTGTTCCAACAGAGAGAGACTTCGATGAAACCGATCCTCACCGCCCTTGCCCTGACCTTTGCCGCCGCGCCTGCCCTGGCGGACGACGACTTCATCGAGGTGCCTGCAACGGGAACGGTGCCGGAGGTGGCCGACAGGCTGGTGGCCGCGATCGAGGAGGCGGGGGCCACGGTGTTTGCCCGCGTCGATCATGCCGCGGGAGCCGAGCGCGCGGGCATGGAGTTGGCACCTATGGAGCTGGTGATCTTCGGCAACCCGCAACTGGGTACGCCCGCGATCCAGGCCTCGCCCCTGGCGGGCCTCGCGCTGCCGATGAAGGTGCTGGTCTGGCAGGATGCGACGGGGGCGGTGAAGCTCTCCTACGAAGACCCCGAGGAGATGCTCGACGAGGCCGATGTGGATGACGATCTTCCGGTGATCGGGGAGATGCGCGGCGCGCTGCAGCGGCTGACCGGTGCGGCTGCGGGCGGCTGAGGGATGAGGGCGCGGGTGTTGCCCGCGCCCGCCAGCGTCATCCGATCAGGATATCGGCCATGCGCTCGCCGATGATGACGGTGGGCGCCATGGTGTTGCCGGTGGAAACCCGCGGCATGGCTGAGGCATCCGCGATGGAAAGCCCTTCCACTCCGTGAACCGCGAGCCTGCCGGAGACGACGGACATCTCGTCGGTGCCCATCTTGCAGGTGCAGCTCTCGTGGAAGTAGGTGCCCGCCGCGTTGCGGGCGAAGTCATCGAGCTCGGCGCCGGTGATCGGGCCCGGCATGACCTCGCGCTTCACGAATTCAGCCAGGGGACCGGAGTTGCCGATCTCGCGGCAGAGCTCGATGCAGGTGGTGAGCGCCTTCAGGTCGGCGGGCTCGCGCAGGAAGCCGCCGTCGATTTCCACGGGGTCGGAAGGATTGGCCCCCGTCAGCCGCACCTCGCCGCGCGATTGTGGGCGCACGATGCCGGGGGCGATCGTCCAGCTTCCGGCGGGCGGGGCGAAGGTGGTGCCATGGACCTCGGAGGCATAGGGCACCTCGATCTGAAACGGCTGGAGATCGGGCGTGTCGAGAGCGGAATCTGACTTCCAGAAGAAGGTGGCCTCTGCGGCGGAATTGCCCGGTGGCAGGGGCGTGTTGTATTCCCACACGCAGCCGGCGGCTAGGATGTGATCCTGGAAGTTCTGGCCGACGCCGGGCAGGTCGTGCGCCACTTCGATGCCGTGTTCGGCCAGGTGGGCCGCCGGGCCGATGCCCGACTGCATGAGGATCTTGGGCGTGTTGATGGCGCCTGCGGAGAGCACGGTGTGGCCTGCCTCGACCGTGAAGCTCTCACCGTCCTTCTCGAAGGTCAGGCCGGTGACGGTGGTGCCGTTGAGCGTGAGCTTCTGCACCGTGGCGCCGGTGAGCAGGGTGATGTTGGGCCGCTTCAGCGCCTCCCAGAGGTAATCGGAGGGAATGTTGCGGCGCATGCCGTCCTTGATGCGGACGTTGGCGAGGGCCGCGCCACCTTCGCCCTCCATCATCTCGCCGTTCATGTCGGCGTAACCGGGGATGCCCACGGTGCCGCAGGCTTCGACGAAGGCGGGGGCGATGGGGTTCACGTCGCGCACGTCGGTCACCCAGAGGCGGCCGCCGGTGCCGCGGCGGGTGTCGTCGGGGGCGCCCTGCCAGTCTTCGATGCGCTTGTAGATCTCGAGGACGTTTGCGTAGGACCACGCGTCATCGCCGGTTTCGGAGGCCCAGAAATCGAAGTCGTTCTTGTGGCCGCGGGCCCAGATCATGACGTTGATCGAGCTGCCGCCGCCCACGACCTTGCCCATGGGCAGGATCAGCGAGCGGCCGTTGACGTGCTCGGAGGGCTGGGCGGTGTAGCCCCAGTCGCGCTCGGAGCGGATGTTGGTGGGCCACATGAGCGGGTTCAGCACCGCGTCGATCTGGTCGGTGCCGCCGGCTTCGAGCACGAGCACGGAGGCGTCGGTTTCGGCGGCGAGGCGGCCGGCCACCACGGCACCGCCGGAGCCGGAGCCCACGACGATGTAGTCGTAGCGGCCAGCGAGGTTCTGGGCGTTGTAGCGCTGGGTGATCGCGGCATCGCCCAGCTCTTGTGCCCAGGCTTCGGCGGAAACGAGCGAGGCCCCTGCGGCAAGCGCGAGCTGGATGAAGCGGCGGCGCCCGACGCGGCCATGGACGAGCCCGGCCTGCAGCGCCATCAGGCGGTCGCCCTGGGCCAAGGCCTTGGTGAATATCGGTTTCATCTGAATCCTCCCGTTGCATGCGCACGCGGAACAGGTGCGACATCGGGCCTCCTCTCCCTCCGTCGCGACGCGCGTGTGCAATTTAGTGCATGGTACTTACCCGATTCCCTAGTGGAAATCGCTGTGCGTGCGACCAAAGTCGCAGGTTTGCGCGCTGTCTTGCACTATATTGCGGGGGTCAGGCGCGGAGGGCGGCGAGCGCTTCGGTGAGGTTGATCGCGCCATCGTAGAGAGCGCGGCCTGAAATGGCGCCCGAGATGGTGCCACAGGCTTTCAGCGCCTGAAGGTCGGCCAGCGAAGAAACACCCCCCGACGCGATGACGGGGATGGAGACGGCGCGGGCCAGTGCATCGGTGGCCTCGATGTTGGGGCCCTGCATGGCGCCGTCGCGGTTGATGTCGGTGTAGATGATCGCGGCCACCCCGGCATCTTCGAAGGAGCGGGCGAGATCGGTGGCGTTCACGTCGGTTTCCTCGGCCCAACCCTTGGTGGCGACCATGCCATTGCGCGCGTCGATGCCCACGGCGACCTGTCCGGGGAAGGCGGCAGCAGCCTCGCGCACCAGCGCGGGGTTTTCCACCGCGACAGTCCCGAGGATCACCCTCGCGAGGCCCCTGGAGAGCCAGCGCTCGATGGTGGCCATGTCGCGGATGCCGCCGCCGAGCTGGGCGGGGGTCTTCGTGGCGGCAAGGATGGCCTCGACAGGCGCCGCGTTCACCGGTTCTCCGGCGAAGGCACCGTTGAGATCGACGAGGTGGAGCCACTCGCAGCCTGCGTTCACGAACTCCATCGCCTGGGCGGCAGGATCCTCGTTGAAGGTGGTGGATTTCTCCATGTCCCCGCGCAGGAGCCGCACGGCGTGGCCGTCCTTCAGGTCGATGGCAGGATAGAGGATCATGGCAGGGCTCCTTTTGCGGCGCGGTTTGCCATGCGATGCGGGCGAAGGGAAGGGGGCGCGGAGCGGTGCCGCGGTGCGCGATGTGATCGGGTTCGACCCAACGTTACGGTTGCGTGACGCGCGGCGAAAACCACAGGATACGGCCAGCGTATCGAATGGGAGGAGAACCATGCGCAAGATTGCACTGACCCTCGCGGCCCTCGTGGTGGCGGCTCCGGCCTGGGCGGCGGACCCGCTCGAAGGCATGTGGCGGACCGCGAAGGACGACAACGGCAACTCCGGACTGATCCAGGTGAAGCCCTGCGGCGGCGGCCTTTGCGGCACGCTGGTGAAGGCCTACGGGCCGGACGGCAAGGAGATCAAATCCGAGAACGTCGGCCGGCAGATCATCTCGCAGACGGTCGCCTCGGGCGGCGGGCAGTACAAGGGCAAGGTCTACTCGCCCGACCGCGGCAAGACCTACAACTCCAAGCTGGTGCTGTCCGGTTCGACCCTGAAGGTCTCGGGCTGCGTGCTGGGTATCTGCCGCGATGGGGGCACCTGGCAGAAGGTGAATTAGGCGTGAGTCCTGCGGGCAATGGCCGATTTGGCCTACGCCCGCAGGAACTTCTTGCGTAAACTTCCGGTTAATTCCATACGGCGCGCATGCTTTGCAGCTGCTGTTCTCCAGCGAAGCGAGCCAGTGTCGCCAAGAGGAGTGATGCCGGTGACCAGGATGTTCAAGATGATGATGGCGGGCGCCGCGATGGCGCTCGGAACGGGTGCGGCGCAGGCGGCGACGCCGGAGGGCCTCTGGCTGACCGGACCCGACAAGAAGGGCAACGTCGCCCACGTGCAGGCTGTGAAATGCGGCCCTGCGGTGTGCGGCACGATCATCAAGGCCTTCAACGCGGCGGGCCAGCCGATCAGCTCGCCCAACGTGGGCAAGCGCGTGTTCTGGGACATGACGCCCGCGGGCGGCAACACCTACGAGGGCCGGGCCTATGTGCCGATCATGAAGCGCGACTACGGCGCGCAGATGGTTCTCCACGGCAACAAGATGGTCGTGAAGGGCTGCGCGGGCCCGATCTGCATGGACCAGACCTGGACGCGCCTGAAGTAGCCTGCAGCAAGGCGGGACAAGTCCCGCCCTACAGCACCAGATCCGAGTAGACGAAGCCGTCGCGGGTGACGGTCTCTCCACGCGTGGCGGGAATCGGAGCGCTGAAGCAAGGCGCGTCGAGCACGCAGGTGTGGAATTCGCCGTTCTCGCCGCAGGGGTCGATGCCCTCGGGGAGTTCCGCCAGAAGGGCCGCGTCGAGACGACGGCCCGCGAAACTCTCGGGCAACTTCGACGGGTCCAGCGTGACAATGCGGGTGTCGAAGGTTTCGGCCACCTCGGCGGCGAGCTGTGCCGTATCAAGACCCCAGACCGGGAAGACAGGCGTGAGGCCTGTGCCCTCGAGCTGCCTGATCCGGTAGTCGCGGACATCTTCGAGGAAGAGATCTCCGAAGATCATCTCGGTCACGCCGCGGGCCTTCAGCGCCTCGACGGCCTCGGCCATGCGCGCCTCGTAGACCTCGTTGGAGCAGGGCCAGGGCAGGGGCACTTCCATCAGTTCGAGATCGGCCGCGGCGGCCTGTGCCCGCAGGATCGAGGCGCGGGTGCCGTGCATGGCGACCCGGTCGAAGGCCTCGTTGAGCGTGGTCAGCGCCACCGTCACCTCGTGGCCCGCCTCCCGGGCGCGGATCAGCGCCATGCAGCAGTCCTTGCCGGAAGACCAGCCGATCGCGGCGCTCATGGGGCCCATGCCAGGAAATTGGCGATGATGCGCAGGCCGGTGGCCTGGCTCTTCTCGGGGTGGAACTGGGTGCCGAAGCGGGTGCCCTCGCCGACGATGGCGGTGACTTCGCCCGCGTAATCGACGTAGGCAAGCCGCTGCACCGGGTTCTCGCAGGCGAGGTGATAGCTGTGGACGAAATAGGCGTGATCGCCGGTGGAGATGCCCTCGAGGCAGGGGTGGCTGCCTTCTATCACCAGGTCGTTCCAGCCCATGTGGGGCACCTTCAGAGCGGGGTCGGCGGGCGTGATCGGCACCACCTCGCCGGGTATCCAGCCGAAGCCGGGGGTATCCTCGTGCTCGCGGCCCATCGTGCTCATCATCTGCATCCCGATGCAGATGCCCATGAAGGGGCGGCCCTTCACCTCGACGTGCTCCACGATCGCCTCGATCATCCCCGGCCGGGCGGCCAGAGCGGCGCGGCAGGAAGGGTAGGCGCCGTCACCCGGCAGCACGATGCGGTCGGCCCGCGCGACCTCCTCGGCCTTGCCGCTGACGATCACCTCGCCCGCGCCGGCCTCGGCCGCCATGCGCTGAAAGGCCTTCTCGGCGGAGTGCAGGTTGCCGCTGTCGTAGTCGATGAGGACGGTGCGCATGGGGGCTCCTTTCGCGCCCGTGAGTGGCGCGAGACGGCGACGGGGTCAAGGGGCGGCGGCTGCCGCCCCGGCCGGTGTCAGAGCGTGCCCTTGGTCGAGGGGATCGCGTCGGCCTTGCGGGGATCGGGCTCCAGCGCATCGCGCAGGGCGCGGGCCACGGCCTTGAAGGCGGCCTCGGCGATGTGGTGGCTGTTGATCCCGTGCAGCGCATCGACATGCAGGGTGATCCCGCCGTGGGTGGCGAGGGCCTGGAAGAACTCGCGCACCAGCTCGGTGTCGAAGGTGCCGATCTTGGCGGTTGGGAAATCGACGTTCCACACCAGGAAGGGCCGGCCCGAGAGGTCGAGCGCGGCGCGCACCAGCGCGTCGTCCATCGGCAGAAGGCACGATCCGTAGCGGGTGATGCCGCGTTTGTCGCCCATCGCCTCGGTCAGCGCCTTGCCCAGCGAAATGCCTACGTCTTCCACGGTGTGGTGGTCGTCGACGTGCAGGTCGCCCCTGGCCTCGACCTTCATGTCGATGAGCGCGTGGCGGGCCAGCTGGTCGAGCATGTGGTCGAAGAAGCCGACGCCGGTCGCGTTGGAATAGCTGCCGGTGCCGTCGAGGTCGATCTCGACGGTGATCGCGGTTTCCGCGGTTTCACGGGTGACGCTGGCTGTGCGCATGGGAGCCTCCGAAGCGGGTCTGCGGCGGTATAGGCCCGTGGTCCGCGCGGGGGAAGGGGCCGCGCGACTGTGCGCGAAAGGCTGTGGCGCGGCTGCGCCAGCGGCTCAGAGCTCGTCGCGCGGCTTGCGGTCGTCGGCGACGAAGGGCATGGGCGCGATCACCGTCTTGGCGCCGGCGGCGGGATGCTGCGGCGGGGGCGGGGCGGCGGGGTTGGCCGCGGGCTCCGGCGGCGGAGGGGCAGGGGCCACCTCGACCACCGGTTCGGGTGGCGGCGCAGGTTCTGGCTCGGGCTCCGGCTCCGGCTCGGGCGGCGGCGGTGGCGCGGAAGCCGCGGCAGACGGGGCGGACCAGGGGTCGACGATCTCGGCCGGGGTGGCGCTCTGCTCGGGGTGGTCGGCGAGGGGCTGCGGGCCCTGAGTCACCTCGGCGCGGGGTGGTGCCGCAGGCTCCGGATCCTGCACGACTTCGGGGGCAGGGGCGCTTTCGACGACAGGGGGAGGCGGCAGGTCTTCGGGATCCTCCGGCTCGGGGGTGGACCAGGGATCGGGGATAGAGGCCGGGATCGAGCGCGTCTCGGGAGATGCGGCCAGGGCCTGCGGCGTGGAGGTGACGGCGTCCTCGGCAGTCAGCGGCGGCAGCTCGGCATCCGCCGTCTCGGGCGGCAGCTCGGGCGGGGTGGAGGGCGGAACCTC
>CAYVQK010000122.1:8553-11054 GCA_964454145.1 uncultured Oceanicola sp.
TGCCGGTTCGGGCGCGGGCTGCGGGGCGGCACCGGGCTTGGGCGGCACGAAGCCGCTGGGCATCAGCTCGGCGGGCGGGGCGAAAGCGGAGGCACCGGCCCGCTCTTCGGGCGTGGCCGCCGCACTTGCCGCAACCGCTGCGGCGGGCGCCGCGCTGGCGGCCGACGGTTTCTCGGTGGGGGCGGCGGGCTCATCAGAGGCCGGCATTGCGCCCCCGATCACCGTCTTCTGCGCGGCGGCCGAGGTGCGATCGGCGCCGCCGGGTAGGGCCTCGGCCTCGCGGCCGAGCTCGGCGAAGGAGGCCGAGTCGGCATCGAGCCGGGCCTCCCAGTCGGGATTGGGCCTCTGGCCCCGCGTCGCGCCGATGTAGATCTGCAGCAGGCAGGCATTGGTGAAGGCGTCGATCAGCCCGGCCTTGGTGCCCCAGGCGAAGAACCCGGTGATGATCACCATCAGCAGCCCGGCCCCGGGGAAGAGCAGGATGAAGAGCGCAAGGATCAGCAGCCAGCCGACGAAGGCGATCATCCCGTAGGCCCAGCCGAGGCCCTGCAGGGTGACGGCGTTTCCGACCACGGGCTTGCCGTTCTGCGCCAGCAGCACCAGCCCCTCGCGGGCGGCGGCGTAGGGGTTCACCGCGCGTTTGCGCAGTCCATGGGCCAGCACCATCTCGTCGAAGGGGCGCTCTGCGAGCCAGAGGTAGGGCTGGTTGATACCCACGCCCTTGCCCTCCGGCTTCATGCCGAAGAGCGCACGGAGCGGCAGCAGCGGATTAATGGCGGGCAGGGTCTTCTCGATCTGGCCGCGCAGCGCCCAGAGGCGGTTCATGTCGCCGTAGCGCTCCTTCACGATCTCCATGCCGGCCTTGATCTGGCTGCCCGCGGGCAGGCGGCGGCCTTCGAGGATCTCGGCCATGAGCGCGAGATGGGGCACGCGGACATACCAGTAGAGGTGCTTGCGCAGAAACCACATGCCCGCGCCGAGCCCGCCGCAGAACATCAGGATGAAGAGGGTCGGCATGGTGCGCGACAGCGCGATGACGGTGTTGAAGCTCGCGCCGTTGGCCATTGCGCCGCGGGCGATTGCGACCCCGACGAACCAGCCGAGCCAGGCGAGCAGGGCGTAGCTGAGGGCGATCCCGAGGAAGACCCCGAGGCGGTAACTCGTGAAACTGGCGGTCTGCTTCAGGAGTCCCCAGGCGATGGAGGACTTGAAATTCCACATCGGTCAAATTCCCTCAGGCACAATCAATGCGCCAAGCCTAGCGAAAATCGGCGCCGCTTCAACCAATAGTGATGGGCCGGATGCGGCCTCGATGCACGGATCGCAGAAAGCCTGCGCGCCGTGCCTTGTGCTCCCGCGAAGGCTGGTCCTTGCTCGGGCGGAACAGGCTCCAAGGCGAGGAAAGATGCCCCGAAATCGCTACTACACCGGCCCCGTCGGCGACAATTTCGACGGCACCCGCTTCTTCTCGCCCGGGCAGCCGCTGCCCGACCGGAGCCTGGGCGACCTGTGGAAGATGTTGCGCAGCGGGGCGCGGGAGCGGTGGCCGGAGCACGTGCCCGTGGTGCCCGCGGTGCCGCCCGTGCGGAGCGAGGCGCCGCGGCTGACGATGGTGGGCCATGCGAGCGTGCTGATCCAGGTGGCGGGGTTGAACATTCTGACCGATCCGGTCTGGGCGGAGCGCGCCAGCCCGCTGCGCTTTGCCGGGCCGAAGCGGGTGACGGCGCCGGGCATCGCCTTCGAGAGGCTCCCGCGCATCGACGCGGTGCTGCTCAGCCACAACCATTACGACCATCTCGACGTCGGCACGCTGCGGCGCCTGCATGAGGCGTGCCGGCCGCTGATGGTGATGCCGCTGGGCACCGATGCGACGGTGCGCCGGGCGGTGCCGGGGGCACGGGTGAAGGTGGGCAACTGGCACGACAGGATCGCGCTCGCGGGCGATGTGTCGGTGAGCCTGACCCCGGCCTACCACTGGTCATCGCGGGGGCTACGCGACAGGCGAATGGCGCTCTGGTGCGGCCACTGGCTGCACACGCCGCGCGGGGACATCTGGTTTGCCGGCGACACGGGCTATGGCGATGGCGAGATCTTCCGGGATATCCGCGCGCGGCATGGTGCGCCCGATGTCGCGCTGATCCCGATCGGGGCCTACGAGCCGCGGTGGTTCATGGCGAACCAGCATGTCGCGCCGGAGGAGTCGGTGCGCATCTTCGAGGATGTCGCGGCAGGGCAGGCGCTGGGCATCCATTGGGGCACGTTCCAGCTGACCGACGAGGCGCGCCACGCGCCGGTGGCGTTGCTGGGGAAGGTGCTTGCGCAGAAGGGGATCGCCCCGGAGCGGTTTCGTGCCTTCGGGCCGGGCGACGTGCACGAGCAGCCGGCGTGAACCGAGCAAGATCTGCCGATGTGTGGAGGATCCTCATTGGAGCGGGCGATGAGATTCGAACTCACGACCCTAACCTTGGCAAGGTTATGCTCTACCCCTGAGCTACGCCCGC
>CAYVQK010000123.1:0-11052 GCA_964454145.1 uncultured Oceanicola sp.
TGCCCTCGCCGAAGCCGTCGTCGCCCTTGCGCTGGATGAACTCGAAGAAGATCGGGCCGATCACGGTTTTCGAGAAGATCTGCAGGAGGATGCGGGTTTCGCCGCCGTCCACCACGCCTTCGCCGTCGATCAGGATGCCGTGCTTCATCATCCGGTCGAGCGGCTCCTCGTGGCCCTGCACCCGCTCCGTGCTCATCTTGTAATAGGTCTCCGGCGGCCCGGGCATGAACTTGACGCCCATCTCGGCGATGGCGTCGGTGGCCTCGTAGATGTCGCGCGCGCCCACGGCGATGTGCTGGATGCCCTCGCCGTTGTACTTCTTCAGGTAGGACACGATCTGGCCGGTCTCGCCGCGGTCCTCGTTGATCGGGATGCGGATGCGGCCGCAGGGCGAGGTGAGGGCGCGGGAAAACAGGCCGGTGAACTTGCCCTCGATGTCGAAGAAGCGGATCTCGCGGAAGTTGAAGAGCTTGCCGTAGAACTGGAACCACTTGTCCATGTTGCCCTTGAAGACGTTGTGGGTGAGGTGGTCGAGGTAGTAGAAGCCGACGCCCTGGGGGTGGGCATCCTCGTGCCAGTCGAACTCGGCGTTGTAGGCGCTGGTGTCGTAGTAGTCTTCGATGAAGTAGATCAGCGAGCCACCGATGCCGCGAATGGCGGGCACATCCATCGTCTTGCCGGGGCCCTCGTAGGGCTCGGCGCCCATCTTCACGGCATGGTCGAAGGCGTGCTGCGCATCGACCACGCGCCAGCCCATGGAGGGGGCGCAGGGGCCGTGCTCTTCCACGAAGTCGCGGCCATGGGTGCCGGGCTCGTCGTTCAGGAGGTAGGAGATATCGCCCTGCTGCCAGAGCTCGATGCGCCTGGTCTTGTGGGTGGCGACGTGGGTGTATCCCATGTTGGAAAAGATCTCGCGGAGCTTTTCCGGCTCGGTGTGGGCGAACTCGACGAACTCGAAGCCGTCGGTCCCGGCGGGGTTGGCCTCGGTGATGGTCGCCTTGGGGGCGTCGTGGGGGAAGGGGCCCATGGGTGTCTCCTGTGCGCTTTTGGCAAGTTTAACGCATGTCGAGTGGGGCGTCTGCGCATTCTCGGATGGACTCTGGGCACGGAGCGCGGCAATATTCCGTTATCTTTTAAGTTGACGCGTATAACCCGCATGCCCCTGGACGCAACCGACTCGGCGCTGCTGCGCCTGCTTCAGCAAGACGCCAACCAGACAGCCGAGAGCCTCGGCCAGGCGCTCGGGCTCAGCCCGAGCCAGGCCGGGCGGCGGCGGCAGCGGCTGGAGGCCTCGGGGCTGATCTCGGGCTACCACGCACGGCTCGATCCGGAGGCGGTGGGGCTCGGCGTGCAGGCGATGATCCAGGTTCACATGGCCGCCCACGAACCCGATGCGGCGCAGAGCTTTGCCCGGCTGGTCGCCGCCACGCCCGAGATCACCAGCGCCTGGGTGATGACCGGCGATGCCGACTACCTGCTGAGGATCTATTGCAGCGATCTCGCCGCGCTCAACCGGCTGGTGCAGGAGGTGCTGCTGCCCCACACCTCGGTGGCGCGGGTGCAGAGCCAGATCGTCATGGCGCAGCTGAAGGCCGACAGTCCGCTGCCGCTGTAACGCGTTGAAGGAAAATGTGCCCCCGCGCGCGGCAAAATCAGGCCTGCTGCGACGGTGCGGCCATTCCATTTTGCCCCCCGCCTGATACTTCTGGAAGGGTCGGACAAGGCGGGCGTGATGGAAGGTTTTCTCTACCAGGCGGTGATCTACCTCGGCGCGGCGGTGGTCGCGGTGCCGCTTTCGGCACGGCTGGGCCTGGGCTCGGTGCTGGGCTACCTGCTCTCGGGCATCGTGATTGGCCCGATCCTAGGCCTCGTGGGCAGCGAGACGCAGGAATTGCAGCATTTCGCCGAGTTCGGCGTGGTCGTCATGCTGTTTCTCATCGGGCTCGAGCTGGAGCCGAAGGCGCTCTGGGCGATGCGGCACCGGCTGATCGGGCTTGGCGGGTTGCAGGTGGTGGGCACCTCGCTGGTGATCGCGGCCTGCGGGGTGATGCTGGGCCTCTCCTGGAGCCTCGCGCTGGCCGTGGGCATGGTCTTTGCCCTCTCCTCCACCGCCATCGTGCTGCAGACGCTGACGGAAAAGGGGCTGATGCAGTCGCCCGGCGGGCGGTCGATCATCTCGGTGCTGCTGACCCAGGATATCGCGGTGATCCCGATCCTTGCGATCCTGCCGCTGTTGCCGGTGGTGCTGGTGCCGCAGCTCGACCCCAGTGGCGCGATCCAGGTGGGGAGCGGCGAGGAGCACCACGCGATGTCGCTGGTCGACGGGTTGCCGGGCTGGGGCGTGGCGCTGGCGACGGTGGCGGCGGTGGCGGCGGTGATCCTGGCGGGCATCTTCCTCACGCGGCCCCTGTTCAAGTTCATCCACATGGCCAAGCTGCGCGAGCTCTACACCGCGACCGCACTGCTGATGGTGGTGATGATCGCCTTCCTGATGACGCTCGTGGGCCTCTCCCCGGCGCTCGGCACCTTCCTTGGCGGGGTGATGCTCGCGAACTCGGAGTTCCGCCACCAGATCGAGGCCGACCTGAACCCGTTCAAGGGCCTGCTGCTCGGCCTGTTCTTCATCACCGTCGGCGCGGGCATCAACGTGACGGTGTTCTGGAACCACTTCTTCACCATCATCGGGCTGACCCTGGGGGTGATGCTGGTGAAGGGCCTCATCCTCTACGGGCTCGGGTGGATCTTCAAGCTGCGCGGCAAGGGGCAGTGGCTGTTCACCCTGGGGCTGGCGCAGGCGGGCGAGTTCGGCTTCGTGCTCGTCGGCTTCATGACAGGGCAGCGGATGCTGGAGCCGGTGACGGCACAGGTGCTGCTGCTGGTGGTGGCGATGACGATGATGCTCACGCCGCTCTTCTTCATCCTCTACGAGAAGCTTTCGGAACGGATGGCGGAAGAGAGCGAGGCGCCGGAGCCCGACGACATGAACGAGGACGCGCCGGTGATCATCGCAGGCCTCGGGCGCTTCGGGCAGGTGGTGAGCCGGATGGTGAGCGCGGCGGGGGTCAACACCACCGTGCTCGACCACAACCTCGAAACGATCAACCTGCTGCGCCGTTTCGGGTTCAAGGGGTTCTTCGGCGATCCGACCCGGCCCGAGCTGCTGCATGCCGCCGGCCTGCACCACGCGAAGGTGCTTGTGGTGGCGCTCGACAATGCCAAGACGGCGGTGCAGCTGGTGCGGATCGCCCGGGAGGCGCGGCCCGACCTGCACATCATCGCCCGCGCGCGCGACCGGCTGCATGTCTACGAACTCTACAAGGCCGGGGCGAACGACATCGTCCGCGAGCTGTTCGACTCCAGCCTCCGGGCCGGGCGCTATGTGCTGGAAAACATGGAGTTCTCGGAGTTCGAGGCGGCCGAGGTGGAGCGCAGCTTCTACAAGCACGACCGGCACATCCTGCGGGAGCTGGCGGAGCTGTGGAACCCGGATGTGCCGCTCACCCAGAACGAGGCCTACGTGACCCGCACCCGCGAGCTGAACTCGGAGCTGGAAGCGGCGCTGGTGCGCGAGATCCAGCAGCAGCGGGCGCAAGGCAGCATGGACGCGGCGGAATAGAAAGGGCCGCGCCCGGAAGGCACGGCCCTTGGCATTACAGTTCGTAGGCGATCAGGCGGCGCGGCTCACCAGCACGTCGTCGACCTGCTTCTGGGCGCCGGCCTCGTCGGTGCCGGACACGGCGGCCACTTCGCGGGTGAGGCGCTCGAGCGCGGCTTCGTAGAGCTGGCGCTCGGAGTAGCTCTGCTCGCGCTGGTCGTCGGTGCGGTGCAGGTCGCGCACCACCTCGGCAATGGCGATCAGGTCGCCGGAGTTGATCTTCTGCTCATACTCCTGCGCGCGGCGCGACCACATCGCCCGCTTGACCTTGGCCTTGCCCTTCAGCGTCTTCATCGCCTGGCTGACGGTGTCGGGGGTGCTCAGCGAGCGCATACCGACCTCGGTGGCCTTGTTGGTGGGCACGCGAAGGGTCATCTTGTCCTTCTCGAAGGAGATCACGAAGAGCTCCAGCTCGAAGCCGGCGACCTCCTGCTTCTCGATCGAGACGATCTTGCCCACACCGTGGGCCGGGTACACAACGAAGTCGTTCGGGCGGAACTCGGATTTCTTCTTGGTCATTCAGGGCCTTCCTTGAGCCATCCTTAGGGGCCGAAAAGACCCTTTCCCGGCGCGGGTGCTTCCGGGAGCGGGTCTTGTTTGCGCTATCATGACTCCCGTTGCGGCGAGCAGCGCAATGTCGGGAACCTCAGGATTTTCTTTCCATCGGCAAGGAATATATCACAAAAAACGCGATTCTCAAAGCACGTCGGTCGCCCGAGGGCGCGACGTTTTGACCAGACGGTCAAATCCCGGGCCAGCAGGGGCGGTCAGCCGCCCTCGCCCGGCGCCTCCGAGAAGAGCTCCATCTTGCCGGGTTTGCCGTCCATCTCGTCGGCATCCGGCAGCGGATCCTTCTTCGTGACGATCACCGGCCACATCTCGGAGTACTTGCGGTTGAACTCCACCCATTTCTCCATCTCCGGCTCGGTGTCGGGACGGATGGCATCGGCCGGGCATTCGGGCTCGCAGACGCCGCAGTCGATGCACTCGTCGGGATGGATCACCAGCATGTTCTCGCCCTCGTAGAAGCAATCCACGGGGCAGACCTCGACGCAGTCGGTGTATTTGCAGGCGATGCAGTTGTCGTTGACGATATAGGTCATGCGGGCCTCGGCAGTGTTCGGGGCAGAGGTATTTCAAACCACCCGGTCATTCAAGCGACTTGCCGCGCATTCGGAGCGCGGTGCGGCGATCCTTCGCGGAAGGGCGAACATCGGCCTGCGGGGCGGAAGGATCGCGGGACGGGCGTTCCGGGGGGCTGAGATCTTCATAGAGTTCGCGGGCCTCCGGGGCGGGGCCGCGACGGGTGCCCATGGCGAGGATGCGGATGACCCGGATCGCATCGCCTTGCGGAAAGGTCAGCGTGGCGCCGGGCACGACCATGCGGGAGGGCTTGGAGATCGGCGTGCCATCGACACGCAGCCTGCCCTCGGACACCAGCTTGGCGGCGAGGCTGCGGGTCTTGAAGAAGCGCGCGTGGAAGAGCCACTTGTCGATGCGCAGGCTCTCCGGTGCGGGCTCGCTCACTCCTTCTTCAGCCCCATCAGCGCCTGGGCGAAGGGGTTGTCGGGGTCGATCTGCTTTTCCTTGCGGGGCGGGCGCGACTGGAAGTTCTTGGGCCCTTCCTCGCGGCGCGGGCCGGGCTTGCCACCCGGTTTGCCGCCCTTGCCGCGCGGCTTGCCCTTGCCCTGGCCCTGGCTCTGCCCTTTCGGCCGGTTGCCCTGCTGGTCGCCGCGGCGGCCACCGCGGTTGCCGCCCCATGTGAAGGTGTAGAACACCTCCATCTCCGGGCCGGCGATCTCGGCGTCGGGGGCGGTGCCGGGGAGGATCTCCTCGGCCGGGGTTTCGGCCACGGGCTCTTCGGGCGCCGGATCGGCAGGGGTCTCGGCGACGGGAGCCACACCCTCGTCGGGCAGCTCGGCCGCCGCCTCGGGGGTGTCGTCGGCGGGGGTTTCGGGCGTGGGCGCGTCGATGATGCCGCCCTCGGGGGCGGCCTCGGCCGCATCCATCACAGGTGTATCGGCCCCGGGCGCGGTGCCCTCGGCTTCGGGCACCACGGCGTCAACCGGCTTCACCTTGGCGCGCTCGGCCTTCTCGGCCTTGTACCCCAGGCCGCCCATCAGGTCGGCGAACTGCTCGAGTGTCATGCCGGTGATCGAGAGCATGTCGGTGGTGGCTTCGAAGCCGCCACGGCTGTCCTGGCCGCGGAGCTGGTCGGCGAGGCGCTCCAGCATGTCGATGCGGATGGCGCGCTGGCCGGCGACGCGGTAGCCCGACATCGGTGCGTATCCCTCCGGCATGCCGGTTGGCGCGGGAATGGTCACAAGCCCCGGGGGCGGGCTTTCGGGGAACTCGTCGAGGCCGTTCCAGAGCGACCAGAGCACCAGCCGCAGGCGGGTGGGCGCGGGCTTCAGAAGGAGCGGCATGAAGATGGTGAACTGGCCGAAGCGGACACCGTGCTTGCGCAGCGCGCCGCGGGCATCCTGATCGAGCGCCTTCACGTCCTGCGCGACCTGCTCGCGGGGGATGACGCCCAGCGCCTCGATCAGCTGAAAACCGAAGCCGCGGGCGAGGCCGGTCAGCGCCTCGTCGTTCTGCACGTTCGTCAGCGGCTCGAAGAGCGCGGCGATCTTGCGGTCGATGAAGTGCTGGAGCCGGCGGGCGACCTTTTCGGCGACCTCGGGCCCGGCCTCATCATCGACGAAGGCCTTCACCTGGGGCTTCAGCGCGTCGGAGCCCTTCACGAGCTTGCCGACGGCGTGCTCGCCCCACATCAGTCCGCCCTGCTCGGTGTAGTCGAGCTCTGTATCGGGCGCGTTGTAGAACCGGTCGGACAGGAGCGAGAACTGAGGGCCGAGGGCGGCGACGGCGGCGGAGCGCAGGGTCTTTGCCTCGCCCGCATCCGCGGTGTCGGCCTGTCGGAAGCGGAAGCCTTCGAGCCGCCCAACCGTGTGGCCCTCGATGACCACTTCACCCTTGTCGTTCACGTCAGCCACGAGGCTCTCCTTCTGCTTCAACCGCCGCAGCAGCACCGATGTGCGCCGGTCGACAAATCTCTGGGTCAGGGCGCCGTGAAGGGCGTCCGACAGGCGGTCTTCTACCGCGCGGGTGGCCTCGCGCCAATGGGATTCGTCGTCGAGCCAGCCGTTGCGCTGCGCCACATATGTCCATGTGCGGATATACGCCAGCCGCTTGGACAACGTGTCGATGCCGCCATCGGTTCGATCCTGCCGTTTCACCTGACGGGAGAACCAGTCGTCGGGGATACGCCCGAACTCGTGAAGATCGGCGAAGATCTTGGCCAGCAGGCTGGAGTGCTCGGCGTGGGAGATGCCGCGGAAATCGGGGATGCGGCAGACATCCCAGAGCAGCTTCGTGTCGCTGCGCGAGGTGGTGCGGGCGGCGAGCTCGGGCATGGCCGAGAGCGCCTTGAGCGCGCCGAGGTCGTCGGCTTCGCGGGCCCGGGCGAGCAGGGTGTTGTCGGGTCGGGCCTCGAGCGAGGCGATGAGGTGGGCGGGGGTGCGGTAATCGAGCTCGGGGTTGCGCCATTCGAGTCGGCGGACCGGCTCGAAGCGGTGCTCGGTGACGGCCTCCACCACCTCCTCCGAGAGCGGCGAGGCCTCGCCGGTGACGCCGAAGGAGCCGTCGCGCTGATAGCGCCCGGCGCGTCCGGCGATCTGGCCGATCTCCTGGGCGTTGAGGGGCCGCATCCGCCGCCCATCGAACTTGGAGGTGGCCGAGAAGGCGACATGCGTCAGGTCGAGGTTGAGGCCCATCCCGATGGCGTCGGTGGCGACAAGGTAATCGACGTCGCCGTTCTGGTAGAGCGCGACCTGGGCGTTGCGGGTGCGGGGGGAGAGCGCCCCCATCACCACCGCGCAACCGCCCTTCTGGCGGCGGATCAGCTCGGCGATGGCATAGACATTCTCGACAGAGAAGCCGACGATGGCCGAGCGTGCGGGCATCCGGCTTATCTTTTTCGAACCTGCGTAGGTGAGATGCGAGAACCGCTCGCGGCGCACGAACTGGGCGCGGGGCACCAGTTGCGCGATGGTCGGGCGCATGGTTTCGGCACCGAGGAACATCGTCTCGTGCCGTCCGCGGGCGTGCAGCAGCCGGTCGGTGAAGACGTGGCCGCGCTCGGGATCGGCGCAGAGCTGGATCTCGTCGACGGCCAGAAAGTCGTGCTCGCCCGAGAGCGGCATCGCCTCGACGGTGCAGACCCAGTAGCGGGCGCGGGGCGGCACGATGCGCTCCTCGCCGGTCACCAGCGCCACCGCGTTGGGCCCGCGCAGCCCGACGATCCGGTCGTAGACCTCGCGCGCCAGCAGCCGCAGCGGCAGGCCGATCACGCCGGAGGGGTAGGCCAGCATCCGTTCGATGGCGAAATGGGTCTTGCCGGTGTTGGTGGGCCCCAGAAGGGCCGTGATACGCGCAGGCTCGCCGCCCATAAGGGCCTCTCCGATCAGGCTTTGGGGGTCGTCAGATGCGCTTGCCCAGCACGGTGAATTCGAGCCGCTCGACGGCCTCCTTCACGTTCGGGCGGTGCGGGTGGATTTCCAGAACCTTCTGGTAGGCGGTCAGGGCGCGGGCCTCCTCGCCCATCTCCTCGAGGATGACGGCAAGCCCGGTGAGCGCCGCGAAGTGGCGCGGGTTCAGCTCGAGCGTGCGGCGGATGTCCTCGAGCGCGAGGCCGTACATCTCGAGCTGGAAGAAGGCGGTGGCCCGGGCGTTGAAGCCCTCGGCGAACTCCGGCGCATGGTCGGTCAGCGCGGTGAGGTGCTCGATGGCGAGGTCGTACTCCTCGGCCTCCAGCGCCTCGCGGCCTTCCTTCAGCAGGAGGTCCATGGAGGGCGAGCCGGAGCGGGACCACTCGATCCAGATGGCATCCTCGATCCGCTGCCAGCCCATCTGCTCGGGCTGGGCCAGTTCGGCGAAGAGCTGGTCGAGCGAGGGACGCCCCCCTTCGGGCTCGGGTGCGGCGGCATCGACGTCGGGCGAGGGCACCGGCATCTCGGGCGGCGCGCCGGGCACGTCCTCTTCCTGCGCGGCCAGCGGTGCGGCAAAAGCCAGCAGAACGGCAAATGCCGTGACGTGAAAGTTGAGGTGTCTGGCCAGAGGTCGCATATCTGTGCATGAGTTTAGCGCAAGCGCCGGTGGAGCCAAGCCCCCGGACAGTCACATTGGAAGGAGAATGCCATGAGTTCAGTCGTCGAGAGCGCCGTTGCCGCCCTGAACGAGAAGATCGACGGGGGTTTTGACGGCACCGCGAAGTTCGTGATCGAGGACGAGGGCTCGATCATGCTCGACGAAAGCGGGGCGCGTGCGGGGGACGAGGACGCGGATGTGACGCTCTCGGCCGATGCCGACACCTTCCAGGCGATTCTCGCGGGCGATCTCAACCCCACCGCCGCCTTCATGGGCGGGCGCCTCAAGGTCGATGGCGACATGGGCATGGCGATGAAGCTCGGCGGTGCGCTGAGCTGACGCACGTGGAGGCCGCGCCGCTCTACGACGAGGCAGAAGGCCCCGAGGGGGGCTGCGCCTACTGGCTGACCACGTCGGACGGGGTGCGGCTTCGCATGAGCTGGTGGCCTGCCGAGGGCGCGAAGGGCACGGTGCTCTTCTTCCCCGGCCGCACCGAGTACATCGAGAAATACGGGCGCGCGGCGGCGGAATACGTGGCCGCGGGCTGGAACATGGCGGCGATCGACTGGCGCGGGCAGGGCCTGGCCGACAGGTCGCTGCCCGACCCGGCGACGGGCCATGTGAACGAGTTCGACGACTACCAGCGCGACGTGGATGCGATGGTGGAGGCCGTGGGCGCGCTCGAGGGTGGCCCCCTGCCCCGGGTGCTGATCGGACATTCGATGGGCGGCTGCATCGGGCTGAGGGCGGCGCACCGGCTGACGCTGGCGGCGGTGGCCTTTTCGGCGCCGATGTGGGGCATCCGGATGCACCCTGCCGTGCGGCCCGCGGCCTGGGTGCTCTCGGCCCTGTCGCGGCCCCTCGGCATGGGCGCACGCTATGCGCCGGGCACGGTGCCCGAGACCTATGCGCTGACCGCGGAGTTCGCGGGCAACATGCTCACCCGCGATGAGGAGATGTGGCTCTACATGCGCCGCCAGCTCACCGCGCATCCCGAGCTGGCGCTGGGGGGCCCGAGCCTGCATTGGCTGAACCGGGCCTTGGTGGAGATGCGCGACCTCATGCGGCGCCCGGCCCCTGCCCTGCCCTGCCTGACATTTCTCGGGGGCAACGAGCGGATCGTTGACCCGGTCGCGGTGCGCCAGCGCATCGCCACCTGGTCCGGCGCGGAGCTTGTGGTGCCGGAGGGGGCGGAGCACGAGATCCTGATGGAGACCGCGGAGGTGCGGGAGGAGTTCTTCGCGCGGACGATCGAGTTCTTCGACCGGCACGTCATGGAGCGGGCCGAGTAGCCGCTTGGGATCCTCGGGTCAGGCCCGAGGATGACGCCCCAATCCTGCAATGAAAAAGGCCCGCCAGGGGGCGGGCCAGTCTCTTCTCACCAGAGAAATCCTATTCCAGCGTGAGCGCCACGAAGCGGGGCTCACCGGCGCGGCGGATCAGCAGGAGGAGCGACTTGCGGCCGGCCTCGCGGGCCTCTTCCACCCGGTCTTCCAGCTCGCTCACCGCGCGGACCTTCTGCTGGCCGGCCTCGGTGATGATGTCACCGGCGCGCAGGCCCTTCTCGTAGGCCTCCGACATCTCGTCGACCTCCTTGATCACCAGGCCCTCCTCGTTGCCGTCGAGGCTCATCTGCTCGCGCAGCTCGTCGGTCAGGAGCGTCACCGTCAGGCCGAGGAGCTCCTGCTCCGCGGGGGCCTCGGGCTCGCCCTCGCCCTGTTCGGCCACGGCCGGCACGGCGCCTTCGGCTTCTTCACGGCGGCCAAGGGTGACCTTCAGCGTCTCGGTCTTGCCATCGCGGAACACCACCATGCGGACGGTCTTGCCGACCTCGGTGTTGCCGACCCGGCGGACGAGGCCGCGAACGTCTTCCACGTCCTGGCCGTCGAAGCTGATGATCACGTCCCCCGACTTCATGCCGGCGTCCATCGCGGGGCCCTCGGGCACATCGGTGACCAGCGCGCCCTTGGCCGGGGTCAGGCCGATGGCCTCTGCGACGTCGGGGGTCACGTCCTGGATGCGGACGCCAAGCCAGCCGCGGCGGGTCTCGCCGTATTCCTTCAGCTGTTCGACCACCTTGGTCACCACGTTGGAGGCCATGGAGAAGCCGATGCCGATGGAGCCGCCGTTGGGCGACAGGATTGCGGTGTTCACCCCGATCACCTGGCCGTCCATGTTGAACAGCGGGCCGCCGGAGTTGCCGCGGTTGATGGCGGCGTCGGTCTGGATGTAGTCGTCATAGGTGCCCG
>CAYVQK010000124.1:0-10984 GCA_964454145.1 uncultured Oceanicola sp.
CACGAAAAAGGGCGGCACCGGGCCGCCCTGTCGTCTCACGATGATCGCGCGCTCACTTCGGGAGCGGGTTGATCATCATCACCATCTGGCGACCTTCCATCTTGGGCATCGACTCGATCTTGCCGATCTCCTTGATGTCCTCGGCCACGCGCTCCAGCAGCGACCGGCCGACATCCTGGTGGGCCATCTCGCGGCCCCGGAAGCGCAGGGTGATCTTCACCTTGTCGCCGTTCTCGAGAAACTTGAACACCGAGCGCATCTTCACGTCGTAATCGTGGGTGTCGGTGTTGGGGCGGAACTTGATTTCCTTGATCTCGATGATCTTCTGCTTCTTCCGCGCCTCGGCCTCTTTCTTCTGGGTCTCGTACTTGTACTTGCCGAAATCCATGATCTTGCAGACCGGCGGGGTGGCGTTGGGCGAGATCTCGACGAGGTCGAGACCGACCTGCTCGGCGAGCTCCATCGCGCGCTGGGGCGTCACGACGCCCACGTTCTGACCTTCGTGTCCGATGAGCCGGATTTCGGGGGCCGTGATGCGTTCGTTGACGCGGGGGCCTGTGTCACGCACCGGCGGGGCGTTATGGGGTCTGCGGGCTATGGGATATCTCCTGTTTCAGCCTTGGGTCGAATGGCGGGCAAAATAGACGCGGGGATGGCGCGGTTCAAGCGGATTGCGAGCGGACGGCGCCGGAGCGGCCCGCCTGGGCCGATGCGGCGGAGCAGCGCGGGTTTCGCCGCGCTGCCGCGAAGGCGCTTTCCAACCCCGTGTCGGATGACTTATGGTAGAGCGGGCCTCCGAGGAGGCAATTGTGGGACAAGGATAATTATCATGGACAGCAAGATGATCGGCGGCGTCGTTGTGGTCGCCCTGGCGATTGGCGGCTACATCTACTTCACCAGCGCCGAGGAAGAGATGGCGCCCGAGACGGCGGCCGTGGAGGCCGAGGCTGCGACCGAGGAAGTGACCGAAGAGGCGGCCGAGGCCGAAGAGGCCGCGGAAGAGGCGACCGAAGAGGCCGCCGCCGAGACCGAGGAAGCCACCGAAGAGGCCGGCAACGCGGTTGAAGAGGCGGTCGAGACCGTTGTCGAAGAGACCACCGAAGCCGCCGAGGCCGTGACCGAGGCCACCGAGGAGGCGGCAGCGGACGTGGTGGAAGATGCCGCCGCCGCGGTGGAAGCTGCGGGCGAGGCTGCCGACGCCGCGATGGAGCAGGCCGGGGAAGCCGTGGAGGCCGCCGAAGAGGGCGCGACCGAAGCCGCCGGCGAGGCGATGGAAGCTGCCTCCGGGTCGATGGAAGCCGCCTCCGACGCGATGGAAGAGGCCGCCGAGGCCGTGGAGGGCACGGGTGCCGAGGGCAGCGCCACCGCGAGCGCCGAGGCCCCTGCGGCCGATGCCGCCGCCACCGAGGAGATGGACCTGACGGTGCTGACCCCGGAAGGCTTCGACCTCGACGAGGTCAAGGAGATGATCGAGGGCTCCGATCTCGGCGACGTTCAGAAGACCACGCTGGTGACTGCCGTCGAGGCCGCACAGGACAACCCCGAGGCGCTCGCCACCGCGCTGGAGAGCGTGAGGGAAGCGCTCGGCATCGCGGAGTGAATGTGGCGGCAGGGTGCAGGGTGGTGGGTTTCACCCACCCTGCGATCTGCCTGATCGGTCGGTGAACGAAAGCCCGCGCCGGATGGTGCGGGCTTTTTCTTTTCAATAGCTTGGCGCGTCAGGTTGACGTGGTGCGTCAAGCCGGCGCCTGGGCGGATTCGAGCTTTTCGCCCACCGTCATCCAGATCGTCTCGGCCCGTTCCAGCCCCTCCATCACCTCGGCGTATTTTGCGTTCCAGGTGGCGAGTTCGCCCTTGCGGGCGTCCTCGTAGAGCGCCGGGTCGGCGAGTTTCCTGGCCAGTTTCTCGCGCATCTCCTCGAGCTTGGCGACGCGGGCCTCGGCCTTCTTCAGCTCGGACTTCAGGGCCTGGATGTCGGCCTGGCTGACGCGCTTCTCGGGCTTGGGCTTTTCCTTGGAGGCCTTCTCGGGGGAGGCCAGCAGGAGGCGGCGGTAGGCTTCGAGATCTTCCTCGAAAGGCTTCACGGTGCCGCCATCGACCAGCCAGAGCCGGTCGGCCACATGGGCGAGAAGGTGCATGTCGTGCGACACCAGCACCACGGCGCCGGTATAGGCGGTCAGCGCCTCGACGAGGGCCTCGCGGCTTTCCATGTCGAGGTGGTTGGTGGGCTCGTCGAGGATGAGCATGTGCGGGGCTTCGAGGGTGGCGATGAGCAGCGAGAGCCGCGCCTTCTGGCCGCCGGAGAGCTTGCCCACGGGCGTTTCGGCCTGGGCTGCCATGACCCCGAAGCCTGCGAGCCGGGCGCGGTGTTTGCCGGGCAGCTCGTCGGGCTTGAGGCGGCGCAGGTGCTCCAGCGGGGTTTCATCGGGGCGCAGTTCGTCGAGCTGGTGCTGGGCGAAGTAGCCGATGCGGAGCTTGCGGGCGGTGATCATCCGGCCGGAAAGAGCTTCAAGTTTGCCCGCCAGGAGTTTGGAAAGCGTGGATTTTCCCTGGCCGTTGCGGCCGAGCAGCGCGATACGGTCGTCCTGGTCGATGCGCAGGCTCAGGCGTTGCAGCACCGGGGTACCGTCATAGCCCACGGCCGCGCCTTCCATGTTGACGATGGGGGGCGACAGCTCTTCGGGCTCGGGGAAGGTGAAGACCTTGAGCGCGGCCTCCTGCGGCGTGCTGATCGGCTTCAGCCGGGCCAGCATCTTCAGGCGGCTTTGCGCCTGTACCGCCTTGGAGGCCTTGGCGCGGAAGCGGTCCACGAAACTCTGCAAATGCGCCCGGCGGGCTTCCTGCTTGCGGTTCTCGGCCTCGGCCACCGCGAGGCGGGCGGCGCGGGTTTCGGCAAAGGTGTCGTAATTGCCCTGGTAGAAGGTCAGCTTGCGGTCTTCGAGATGCAGGATTCCCCCGACGGCGCGGTTCAGAAGGCCGCGGTCATGCGAAATCACGATGACGGTGTGGGGGTAGCGGGCGAGGTAGGCCTCGAGCCAGAGCGCGCCCTCGAGGTCGAGGTAGTTGGTCGGCTCGTCGAGCAGCAGCAGGTCGGGCTGGGAGAAGAGCACGGCGGCGAGGGCCACGCGCATCCGCCAGCCGCCGGAGAAATCGGCGCAGGGGCGTTGCTGGTCTTCATGCGAAAAGCCCAGGCCCGATAGGATCGAGGCGGCGCGGGCCTCGGCGGACCATGCGTCGATGTCTGCCAGCCGCGTCTGCACCTCGGCGATGCGGTGGGGGTCGGTGGCGGTCTCGGCCTCGGCCATCAGGGAGGCGCGCTCGGTGTCGGCGGCCAGCACGGTGGTCAGGAGGCTGTCGTCGGTGGCCGGCGCTTCCTGCGCCACGCCGCCGATGCGGGCGCGGGAGGGCAGGGAGATGTCGCCGCCCTCCAGCGCGAGTTCGCCGCGGATCAAGCGGAAGAGGGTTGTCTTGCCCGTGCCGTTGCGGCCGACGAGGCCGACCTTGTGGCCCTCGGGGATGGTCGCGGAGGCGTGCTCGAAGAGCGGGCGGCCTTCCATGGCGAAGGATATGTCGGAGATGCGCAGCATGGGCGGGGGCGTAGCAGGGTTGGGGCGCGGGGGGAATAGGCGATGCGGCCGGGTCGGCGGGCAGATTGCCTACCCTACGGGCGGATCTCCTGGCCGTCCCAGGCGAAGAGCTTGCCGGTGTCGTCAGGGGTGGTGGTGTTGATGACGCGCCAGAGGTGAGCGGCGGATTCGGCGGGGGTGAACACGCGGGGCGCCTGGCCGCGGTATGGCTGGGAAAGGGGCGTGGCGACTGTGCCGGGGTGAAGGCCGATGAGGCGGGCCAGCGGGTGGGTGCGGGCGAGTTCGATGGAGAAGGTGCGGATCACCTGGTTCAGCGCGGCCTTGGAGGCGCGGTAGCTGACCCAGCCGCCGAGGCTGTTGTCGGAGATCGAGCCGACGCGGGCGGAAAGGGCGGCTGCGAAGGCGGGGGCCTTGCGGGGCAGGCGGGGGAGGAAGTGCTTGAGGATGGTCGCGGGGAGGATGCAGTTGACGCGGTAGACCTCGGCCATGGCGGCGGGGTCGAGCGCCTTCAGGGTCTTTTCGGGGGCATAGGCCTCGGTGTGGAGGGTACCGAGGGTGATGAGAAGGCCGGAGATCTCCGGCAGGCCCTCGGCAAGCGCGGCAAGCGCCGACTCGTCGCCGGGGTCGAGCTGGTGCGCGGTGGCGCCCTCGGGCGGGGTGCCGCGGGTGACGAGTTGGACAGGCGGCGCGTCGGGCGCGGCGAGGGCGGCTTCGGCCAGCGCGGTGCCGATGTGGCCTGCGCCGAAAATCAGGAGGGGGGCGGTGCTCATGGCGGGGAAATAGGGCGCATGCGGGGGCTTTCAAAAGCCTGTGGCCCATGTTACCGCAGCCGCGATTTATCGACCGGGCAGGGACGCCCGGCCAGCAAGGAGACGCCTCATGGCCATCGAACGCACGCTTTCCATCATCAAGCCCGACGCCACCCGCCGCAACCTCACCGGCAAGATCAACGCCAAGTTCGAGGAGGCGGGCCTGCGCATCGTCGCCCAGAAGCGGATCAAGCTCTCCATGGAGCAGGCCGGCAAGTTCTACGAGGTGCACAAGGAGCGCCCCTTCTACGGCGAGCTCTGCGAGTTCATGGCCTCCGAGCCGGTGGTGGTGCAGGTGCTGGAAGGCGAGGGCGCCATCCTGAAGAACCGTGAAGTGATGGGCGCGACCAATCCGGCCGACGCCGCTCCGGGCACGATCCGCGCCGAGTTTGCCGAGTCGGTCGGTGAGAACTCGGTGCACGGCTCGGACGCCCCCGAGACCGCCGCGCAGGAGATCGCCTATTTCTTCTCCGGCCTCGAACTGGTGGGCTGAGGGCGGGTTTCAACCTGTCTGCGAATTGAAAGGGCGTCCGTCGAGGCGCCCTTTTTCTTTGGCGGGATGTCAGGCGGCAGGGGGATCCGCAGGCGTGACATTTCGGGCCCGAGCGGCCTGTTTCGCCAAGTTGCGCTCCAGCAGGGCCACGTTGCGGATGTTGGCGTTGTAGGCGGCGTCGAAGATGTCGCCGAGGATCGGGATGGAGCCGATGGACCAGTCGAGCGCGGTGTTCAGCGCCATGTAGGCCAGGGCACCCGGGGTGGCGCCGAGGCGGTGGGCCTTCCAGATGATATAGACCGAGGGGGCGGCGGCGAGGGTGTCGCCGACCACGGGGACGAGGCCGAGCAGGCTGTCAAGTCCGACGTCGATCTGGGTGCCGGGGATGCGGAAGATGGCGTCCATCCGCCGGGCGAGGCGGTCGAGGGCGGCGATCTCGGCATCCACGGCGGGGCCGGAGAGAGGAAGAGGCTTGGTCATGATGAGCATATGGGAGTGGGCGGAGGCGATGTGAAGGGGCTTTACATCCGTCTCATGCGCCGCGCGGGCGCACGCCGATCTGATCCAGCATCTTCTCCAGCTCCGAGAGGCCCGGGTCGTGGGCCTCGGAAACGATGGCGTCGAAACGCGCCCGCAGGCGCTCTTTCTCTACACCCTTGCAATCGTTCCACGGGCGACCCTGAAGGCCCATCTCTATCACGTAGTAGGCGATGAAGTGGGGGCGGCTGCCGGCGCGGAGGAGGCGGCGGTAGGCCTCGTCGGTGCCGAGGGCGGCGAGCTCCTCGGCGGACCTTATGCCGGCGCGGGCGAAGGCCGCTTCGCTGGCGGGGCCGAGGTTGCGGATGGAGGAAACGGGCTTGGCCATGGTGTCGCCAGCCTAGCCTCCGGCCGTTCCGCGGGACAGGGGCGGCGGGCGCCCCTGCTGACAGGATGTGTCAGCTGGTCAGATGCTGGCCCAGTCGGTGATGATGAACCGCTGGTCGGTGTCGGCATCGGGCTGGATATCCCAGATGTCGCGCGGCGTCTCGCGGGACCGGCTCTGGGTCGCGCTGCGCTCTTCGGTTTTCATCTCCGGCTTGGCGGTTTTCTTCGGTGCCATTGCCCTTTTCCTTTGCTGTGTCACCACACCAACGGGTGCTCCGCCGGAATGGTTCCTGCCTCACAAATGGGAGCTTCGCTCTTCTGTCTGGATATTGGGTGCCGGAAATGTGACCAAATTGGGGCATGAACCTTCACTTGGCCGCGATGTGCGGAGGTGTGGCGCGAAGGTCGCGGCGGGTGTTGAGGTGTGGTCGATAACATGTTTAACGTGTGAAATACTTTGGCAGAGGAGGCAGGAATGGCGGGCAACGAGGCGGTGCGGACGACGGGCGAAGCCCTGGCGGCGGGGCTGGCGGAGGCGGGCACCGAGGTGGTGTTCGGCATTCCGGGCGCGCATATGTACGCCTTCAACGACGCCCTGGCGCGGGAGGCGGGGCGCCTCCGGTTCATCCACACGCGGCACGAGCAGGGCGCCGGGTACATGGCCTATGGCTATGCGCGCTCGAGCGGGAAGCCGGGGGTGTTCACCGTTGTGCCCGGGCCCGGGGTGCTGAACGCGGGCGCGGCGCTGAGCACGGCCTATGCCGGCGGCACGCCGGTGCTCTGCGTGACCGGCAACATATTCTCCAACCTCATCGGGCAAGGCAGGGGGCAGTTGCACGAGCTGCCCGACCAGCTGGCGACGCTGGGGAGCCTCACCCGTTGGACGGGCCGTGTGGAGCACGCGAGCGAGACGGGGCGGCTGCTGGGCCAGGCCTTTGCCGAGATGGCGCGCGGGCGCGGCGGCCCGGCGGCGATCGAGGCACCCTGGGACGTGATGGCGGCAAAGGGCACGGTGCGCGGAGGCGTGGTGCAGGAGGAGGTACTGCCGCCGCCGCTGGACGAGGGGCAGTTGGACAAGGCGGCGGAGATGATCGCGGCGGCGGAGCGGCCGATGATCTTCGTGGGGTTCGGTGCGATGGAAGCGGGCGCGGAGGTGCTGGCCTTGGCGCGGAAACTCGGGGCGCCGGTGGTGGCGCATCGCAGCGGCAAGGGGGTGATCCCGGAGGATGATCCGCTGTCGGTGAACATGGTGGCGGCCTACGACCTCTACCGGGAGTGCGACCTGATCGTCGGGATCGGCTCACGGCTGGAGCTGCCCTTCATGCGCTGGCAGTGGCGCCCCGAGGGGGTGAAGTGCCTGCGCATCGACATCGACCCGACCGAGGCGGTGCGGCTGAAGCCGGACGGGTTCGTGCTGGGTGACGCGGCGGAGGCCTGTGCGGCGCTGCTGGGGCGCGTCGGTGCCGGTGCGGACCGGGGCGAGGCAATCGCGGCGGCGCGGGCGGCGGCGGAGGAGAAGATCGAGGAGATCCAGCCGCAGGTGGGCTTTCTGAAGGCGATCCGGGCCGCCCTGCCGCGCGACGGGTTTTTCGTCGAGGAGATCAGCCAGGTGGGCTTCACGGCGCGCTTCGCCTTTCCGGTCTATGAACCGCGCACCTACGTGACGAGCGCCTACCAGGAGAACCTGGGCTTCGGCTACAACACCGCGCTGGGGGTGAAGGTTGCGAACCCCGGCAAGGCGGTGGTTGCGGTGACGGGTGATGGCGGCTTTCTGTTCGGATCGCAGGAGATGGCGACGGCGGCGCAGCATGGGATCGGCGTGGTGGTGGTGGTCTTCGACAACGGCGCCTTCGGGAATGTACTGCGGGATCAGGATACGCAGTTCGACGGGCGGAGGCTCGGGGCCGAGCTGGGCAACCCGGATTTCGTGGCGATGGCGCAGAGCTTCGGCCTGCACGCCGAGCGGGCCGACACGCCCGAGGCTTTGGAAGTGGCGCTTAAGGCGGCGATCGAGCGGGACGAACCGGCACTGATCTGCGTGAAGCAGGAGAGGGGCGGCGATGCCTCGCCCTGGCCGCTCTTGATGCCGCCGCCCCATGGCGCTCCGCCGAAAACCGGGTATTTCTGAGCAGGACACCTGTGGAGGAGCCTGCATGGACAAGAGCGTGGAAAGCCTTGAGGCGGCGGTGGGCGACATCGCCGACGGGGCGGTGGTGATGATCGCAGGCTTCGGTGGCTCGGGGATTCCGGTGGAGCTGATCCATGCGCTGGTGGCACGCTTCCGGGCGACGGGGCACCCCAAGGGACTGACCGTGGTAAACAACAACGCGGGCACCGGCGCGGTTGGCATTGCCGCGATGCTGGACGCGGGGATGGTGGCGAAGGTGATCTGCTCCTTTCCGCGCTCGTCGCAGCCGCAGGCCTTCCAGCGCCGGTACGAGGCAGGCGAGGTGGCGCTGGAGCTGGTGCCGCAGGGCACACTGGCCGAGCGCATTCGGGCCGGGGGCGCGGGCATTCCGGCCTTCTTCACCCCAACGGGCTACGGCACCGAGCTGGCGGAGGGCAAGCCCTGCGAGGAGTTCGACGGCCGGATGTATGTGCGGGAGCGATGGCTGAAGGCGGATGTCGCCTTGGTGAAGGGCGAGACGGGCGACCGGCACGGCAACCTGACCTACCGCCTGGCGGCCCGGAACTTCGCCCCGATCATGGCGATGGCGGCTGCGAAAACGATCGCCCAGGTGCGCCGCTTGGTGGAGCCCGGCGAGATCGACCCCGAGCAGGTGGTGACGCCGGGGATCTTCGTGCAGCGGCTGGTACAGGTGCCGGAGCCGGCACAGGAAGAGGCCCTGGTGCGGGCGGGGGAGGCGTTCTGATGGATAAGCTCTCGAGCGCGGGGATCGCCTGGCGGGCGGCGCAGGATATTCCCGATGGCGCCTATGTGAACCTCGGAATCGGCTTTCCGGAGATGGTGGCGCAGTTCCAGCCCGAGGGCCGCCACGTGACCTATCACAGCGAGAACGGCGTCCTCGGCATGGGCCCCGCACCTGAGCCGGGCGCGGAGGATTGGGACGTGATCAACGCTGGCAAGAAGGCGGTGACGCTTAACCCGGGCGCCGCGATCTTTCACCACGCCGACAGTTTCGCCATGGTGCGCGGCGGGCATATCGACCTGGCGGTGCTGGGCGCCTACGAGGTGGCCGAGAATGGCGACCTCGCCAACTGGCGGATCGGCCATGCCGGCACCCCGGCCGTGGGCGGCGCGATGGACATGGTGAGCGGCGCCAAGCGCGTGGCGGTGGTCACCGAGCATGTGACCAAGCAGGGCGCACCGAAACTGGTGGAACGCTGCACCAATCCGCTGACCGGTCTGGGCTGCGTGGCCCGGGTTTATACTTCCCTGGCGGTGGTCGACGTGGTGGGTGGGCGCTTCGTGCTGCGGGAGAAGCTGGCGGCGGTGTCGATGGAGGCCCTGCAGGCGGTCACCGGGGCGCGTCTGCATGTCGAGGCGGAGGTCGCCGAGCTTCGCGTCCCCGAGGGCTTGTGAAAATCCGCCGCTCGATCTGAGGGCAATTGGCGTGAACGCGCCCATTTCTGCCGGAAAACCTCCTCATTATTGCCCGGTCGGGCGTTTCTAGTCAGTCAAGACCATGGAGGGGTGGCTGCGCCGTGTCATGCGTGACGCAGGCGCCCCATAGAGCAGCACCGAGACACCGAGAAGGGTGCACGGGCCGAGCGAGGTGACAGATGACGACAGGCATGTCCGTGATCACGGGATTGGTTTGCGCCGCAACGCTGGTGCTCTCGACCGGGCAGGCCGAGGCCAAGGGCAAGTACCTCGTGGCGGCAGGCCTGGCGCCGGCGCCGAGCGGGGCCGCAACGCTGTGCTCCACCTATGCCTGGGCCTGTGACAGCCGGCCGGGGCAGAGCAGCGCCTCCGATATGCGGGCGGTGACGGAGATCAATCGCAGGATCAACCGGCAGTTCCGCCAGGTCTCGGACCAAAGCCAGTACCGTCAACCGGAACGCTGGGCTCTGCCCACGCGCCGCGGCGGCGACTGCGAGGATTTCGCCCTGATCAAGAAGCGCGAGCTGATCCGCAGCGGGGTCGCCCCGGCGCGGCTGCTCCTCGCAACCGCGCTGGACCGCAAGCGACGTTCGCACGCGGTGCTGATCTACCGCAGCGCCGCGGGCGACCTCGTCCTCGACAACCAGACCGACCGGATCCGGGGCTGGCGGGAGACCGGCTACATCTTCCTGCGGATGCAGGATCCGAGTGACCCGCGCCGCTGGGTTTCGGGCTTCAGCGGCAGGTAGGCCGGCTCAGCGCAGTCGCCGCGCCGGCTTCTCCTGTCAGGAGTCGCGGCTGTATTCCTTTTCGCCGTAGCCGCATTCGTCGCCATTGGAGCCTTCCTGCTCCCCGCCCGGCTCCTCCTCCTGTGCGGGCTCATCATCCTCGGGTTCCTCGTAGGAGGCCGGGGTGGGCTCGTCATCGCCTTGCGGGCCGGGGAAGGGAGACCCGGGCGCCGCGGTGGGCTGGTCGCTCAGCACGTTGGCGAGGCCCGGGCATTGGGTCGAGGTTGCCGCCAGGATCGACGGGAAGCTGTTCTTGGCCTGGACCGCGCGGATGAAGCCAGTGGTCACCGTGGTGCAGCCGCAGAGAACGTCGGCGGAACTGGTCGAGATGGCGGTGAACCCCGTGCAGCGCTGCGCCGCGGGCGCGACGCCGGCCGTGGCCAGAACGAGCCCGAGGCCGGAGGCCAGGGAGAGGAGAGTGCGGTTGGTGTAACGGGACATTGAAAATACTCCTGTGGCAGGTCTTTGGAAATGGACTTCATGCCGGACCATCATCGGCCATCGTGGCCGGCTTGACATCGGGGGAGGTCCGCAATTCACGCTTTCGTCCTGGCGTTTCACGGATGGATCACCCTGCCGGCCACACAAGCTCGCACCCTTAGGTCGCGGAGACCCTCGCCGCGATCGGAGCACGCTCACTTTCGTCAGGACCGACGGGCGGCCCTGACGCACATCGCTTGCGAACGGGGGCGTCAGTCGCGCCCGCGCCCGCCGCTTTTCCCTTTGTCCTTTCCCTTGTCGCCATCGGACCGGCCGCGATCCCCGCCGCCCCAGCCACCGCCGCCATTGGGCTTTTCGCCGGCCTTGCCGACGTCCTTGTGATTTCCGGGGTTGCCATGGCCACCAGAGCCGGAACCGCCGTCGCCCGAGCCACCGTC
>CAYVQK010000125.1:0-10784 GCA_964454145.1 uncultured Oceanicola sp.
CGTTGCGGTCGCCCTCGATCCAGCGCTCGACGAGGATGAAGAGGTCGGTCCAGACGGTCTGCGGGCAGGCGTAACCGCACCAGACCCGCCCCAACGCCGAGGTGAAGAGGAAGAGCCCGAGGCCCGCCATGATCAGCAGCCCCGCGACGAAGTAGAACTCGTGCGGCCAGATCTCGATCCAGAAGAAGAAGAACCGGCGGTTGGCGAGGTCCACCAGCACCGCCTGGTCGGGCAGGTTCGGCCCGCGGTCCCAGCGGATCCAGGGGGTGAGGTAGTAGATGCCGAGGGTCACGATCATGATGACCCACTTCAGGTTGCGGAAGTTGCCCTTCACCCGACGCGGGAAGATCGGCTCCCGCGCGGCATAGAGGCTCTTCGGTTCTTCGGGTTCGACGGTACTCACGACTCGCGGCCTTTCGCGCAGATATCTCGCATCGTGAATGTCATGCCGCCGACCCGGCAACCTTGACCTGAATCAAAAGCTGATTCCTCGTTGCGAGTTTTCGCGCTGGGTTGCGGGGAGGGGCAGACGCACTTCGGCCCCGACCCTTCCAAGGAAACGCGCGAACAGGAAGGAGGGCCGGGGCCTATCCGGTCGAGCCGGAAGTGCGAAGCCTCGGCGGAAGGGAGGGTGCCTTGGCTTGCTATGTCACCCTTCTACCCCCGCGCCGACTCACCGGCCTTGATCTGCGTCAATCGGCCGGAGTTTTTTGCGCCCTCAGCCATGTTCTGAACTTCGCCGCCGCCGGGCGCAGCGGGCCCGGGCGGGTGACGATGTGATACCCCTCCGCGGCAAGCCCCCGGTTGAACAGCACCTTCAGCGTTCCGGCCTCCAGATCTTCCTCGATCAACGCGCGGGTCGTGGCTGCAAGCCCTTCGCCGCGCCGCGCCGCCTCCAGCACGAAGTTGCCGGGCAGGTGGGCGTGCAGCTTCGCGCGCGCCTCCGTCACGCCTTGGCTCGCCAGCCATTCGTCCACCTCGTTGGTGCCCAGCTCCTGCAGCCAGGGCAGCTCAAGCAGGTCTTGCGGTTCGCTGATAACCCGGCCCTCCACCAATTCCGGAGCCGCGACGATGACATATTCCGAAGGGATCAGCAGTTCGACCTCCACGCCGGGCCAATCGCCCTTTCCATGGCGGATCGCGATGTCGACGCCACCGGGCGAGAGCGTCACGAGTTGCGGCGAGGGGTTCAGCATCAGCTCCACGTCGGGGTGGCGCTGCCGGAACTGCGCGAGGCGCGGCATCAGCCAATGGGCTGCGAACATCGGCGTGGTGGTGATCTGCACCGGCCGCCCCTGGCCGCGCCCGGTGATCCGCGCCACCGCATCCCCGATCAACGCAAAGCCGCCCGTCACCGCGGCGCCGAGTTCCTCGCCGGCTTCAGTCAGTTGCACGCTGCGACCCCGCCGTTCGACCAGGGCCACGCCGAGGTGATCCTCGAGCGCGCGCACCTGCTGGCTGATCGCCGCATGTGTCACGCCGAGCGCGTCGCCGGCGCCTGTGACCGTGCCCGCTTGGGCAAGCGCGGCAAAGGCCCGCAGCATCGCGGGCGGAGGGAGGTCTCGAAGAGGCATTCGTTAGCCATGCTTACGTGAGGTTTTCTATTAAACTCGCCTTCGCGGCGCAGAACGTCAATATTCATGAGGCAAACGGTGCGCGAAAGGAGGCGCGAGATGTTGACGATACTTTCAAGGGCCCTTTTCACGGCCACCCGGACGGCAGAGGGCAATTCGCCTGCAGGCCGTCCCAATGCTCCCTGGCGGCTCGTGCTGCCGCGGCTCACCGCGTTCCCCGACGCCTGAAGGCTGAGTCGCATCTTCGAAGGGCCGCTCCGGAAAACCCGGGGCGGCCCTCTTGCATGCTGGCTCCCTGCTTGAAGCGGTCGCCCGGTCCGGGTAGATACGAGAAGTTATGTTATAACATAGCGAATCAATCCAAGAGGACCGACATGCAACTCAACCTCCTTGGCGCGGCCTTCGCCGCCCTATGCCTCGTCACGCCCGCGCCCGCGCAAACCAGCCATGACCACAGCCACGATGCGGAGGCCGAGCAGGTCTACAAGGGCTACTTCGAAGACAGCCAGATCGCCGACCGCACGCTCTCCGACTGGGAGGGCGATTGGCAGTCGGTCTATCCGCTCCTCGTCTCCGGCCAGCTCGACGAGGTGATGGCCCACAAGGCCGAACAGGGCGACAAGACGGCGGAGGAGTATCGCGCCTATTACGAAACCGGCTACGCGACCGATGTCGACCGCATCGTGATCGACGGCGACACCGTGACTTTCCACGGCGCAGACGGCCCTGCGCAGGGCCGCTATACATACGATGGCTACGAGATCCTGACCTACGAGAAGGGCAACCGTGGCGTCCGCTTCGTCTTCGCCAAGACCGAGGGCGATGACGTCGCCCCGGCGTTCTTCCAGTTCTCCGATCACAAGATCGCGCCGGGCAAGGCCGATCACTACCACCTCTACTGGGGCGATGATCGCGCGGCGCTGCTCGAGGAACTGACGAACTGGCCCACCTACTACCCGTCTTCGCTGACACCGAACGAGATCGTTCAGGAGATGACGGCGCACTGACCGCCCGACATGGAGAGGGCCGCCCCGGTCTCCCGGAGCGGCCCGATCCCTGATCTGGCCGGCTGTTACTCGGCCGCCGGGGCCTCGCCGCCGCCGAGGCTGTGCACATAGGCCGCCACGGCGCGGATCTCGGCCTCGCTGAGGCGCGTGTTCCAGTTCGGCATCACGCCGAAACGGGCGTTGGTCACCGTCTCCACCAGGTCGGCGTACTCGCCGCCATAGAGCCAGATCGCATCAGCCAGGTTCGGCGCACCCTGCTCCCGGTCGCCGGTGGCGTCGTCGCCATGGCAGGCAGCGCAGTTGTCGGCGTAGATAACCGCGCCTTCCTCGACCTTGCCGGCATCCTGCGGCGTGCCGGAAAGCGACATCACGTAGTTCACCACCTGGTCGATCTGCGCGGGCTCGAGGAGCTCGTCGGCGCCGAAGCGCGGCATTTCCGAGTAGCGGGCCTCGCCCTCGGGATCGTCCTCGTTGCGGATGCCATGGGTGACGGTGAAATGGATCGCCTCCATGTCGCCGCCCCAGAGCCAGTCGTCGTCCAGCAGGTTCGGATAGCCCTTGGCCCCGGCCGCGCCCGACCCGTGGCACTGTGCGCACCAGGTCCGGAAGACGGCGCCGCCGGCATTCTGGGCAAAGCTGGCGAGCTCCGGATCGCTGCTGATCCCGTCGAGATCGGCGGCGACGAGCTGCGCTCGGATGTCTTCATTGGCCGCGTCGAAGCTGGCGATCTCGGCAGCCACCTCACCCCGGGTCGAATAGCCGAGAAAGCCCTCCGTGGCCCCCTTTACGAGCGGCCAGGCCGGGTAGGCGATCGTATAGCCGATGCCCCAGACGATGGTGGCGTAGAAGGTCCAGAGCCACCAGCGGGGCAGTGGGGTGTTCAGCTCCTCGATCCCGTCCCAGCTGTGGCCGGTGGTGCCGACCTCTTCCTTCTTAACAGGTTTCTTGCTCATTGCTTCGCCTCCTCGAGGCCCTCGCCCGCAGGCGTCTTTTCATTGCGGAAGATCAGGTTGGCGCTCTCCTCGTGGTCCTTGCGGCTGCCAGGCCGGAAGGCCCAGAAGACGACGCCCGCGAAGAAGAGGAACATGGCGAGCAGCACCCAGCTGTCGGCCAGTTCGCGCATCCAGGAATAGGTGTCCATCTTGCGTGCCCTCCCTTACCGGCTCTCGTCGGGCTGGAAGGTGGAGAAATCCACCATCGTGCCCAGCACCTGGAGATAGGCCACCAGCGCATCCATCTCGGTCAGCGCGGCCTGGCCGTCGAAGTTGCGCACCTGAGCCGAGTCGCCGTAGCGCTCGATCAGCCCGTCATAGTCGCTGTTCGGGTCCGCCTGAGCGGCGAAGTCCGCGGCCGCGGCCTCGAGCATCTCGTCGGTGTAGGGCACGCCCACGATCCGGTGCGTGGCCATCAGCTCGCCCACGTAGGTGGCCTCGATGGGCTTGTCGAGCAGGTAGCCGTACTTCGGCATCACGCTCTCCGGCACCACTGACTGCGGATCGGTCAGGTGATCGACGTGCCACTCGTCGGAGTAGCGGCCGCCCACGCGGGCGAGGTCCGGCCCGGTGCGCTTGGAGCCCCACTGGAACGGGTGGTCGTACTTGCTCTCCGCAGCCAGCGAGTAGTGCCCGTAGCGCTCCACCTCGTCGCGCATCGGGCGGATCATCTGGCTGTGGCAGACGTAGCAGCCCTCGCGGATGTAGATGTCGCGCCCGGTCAGCTCCAACGGGGTGTAGGGCCGCACCCCCTCCACGTCCTCGATCGTGTTGTCGAGGTAGAAGAGCGGCGCGATCTCCACGATGCCGCCGATGGTGACGACGAGGAACGAGCCCACCAGCAGGAGCGTGGCGTTGGTTTCGAGGATCTTGTGCTTGTCGAGAAGTGCCATTGTTCCGGCCCCCCTTATTCAGCGGCGACAGCAGCGGCGGCGGCAGGCACGCGTGCCTCCCCCTTCCGCACCGTCATCCACAGGTTCCAGGCCATGATCAGCGCACCGGCAAGGTAGAGCACCCCGCCCAGGGCCCGGACCACGTACATCGGGAATTTCGCGCTCACCGTGTCGGCGAAGGCGTTGACGAGGAAGCCGTTGGCGTCGACTTCACGCCACATCAGGCCTTCCATGATCCCGGTCACCCACATCGCGGAGGCGTAGAGAACGATCCCGATGGTGGCGAGCCAGAAGTGCCAGTTGACCGCGGGCAGGCTGTAGAGCTTGGCCCGGTTCCACAGGCGCGGCGTGAGGAAGTAGAGCGCGCCGAAGGTGATCATCCCGTTCCAGCCGAGCGCACCGGAGTGCACGTGGCCGATGGTCCAGTCGGTGTAGTGGCTGAGCGAGTTCACCGCGCGGATCGACATCATCGGGCCTTCGAAGGTCGACATGCCGTAGAAGCCGATGGAGACGATCATCATCCGGATGATCGGGTCGGTGCGCAGCTTGTCCCAGGCGCCCGAGAGCGTCATCAGGCCGTTGATCATGCCGCCCCAGGAGGGCATCCACAGCATCACCGAGAACACCATGCCCAGCGTCTGCGCCCAGTCGGGCAGGGCGGTGTAGTGCAGGTGGTGCGGACCGGCCCAGATGTAGAGGAAGATCAGCGCCCAGAAGTGGATGATCGACAGCTTGTAGGAGTAGACGGGCCGCTCGGCCTGCTTCGGGACGAAGTAGTACATCATCCCCAGGAAGCCGGCGGTGAGGAAGAAGCCCACCGCGTTGTGGCCGTACCACCATTGCGTCATCGCATCCTGCACGCCCGAGAACACCTGCACCGACTTGGCACCGAAGATGCTCACCGGGATCGACAGGTTGTTCACCACGTGCAGCATCGCGATGGTCACGATGAAGCTGAGGAAGAACCAGTTGGCCACGTAGATGTGCTTTTCCTTCCGGGTCATGATCGTGCCCAGGAAGACGAGCAGGTAGGCCACCCAGACGAGGGTCAGCCACCAGTCCACGTACCATTCCGGCTCGGCGTATTCCTTCGACTGGGTCGCGCCCAGCAGGTAGCCGGTGGCGGCGAGGATGATGAAAAGGTTGTAGCCCCAGAACACGAACCACGCGAGGCTGCCGCCCCAGAGACGCACGGCGCTGGTGCGCTGGACGATGTAGAACGAGGTGGCGATCAGGGCATTGCCGCCGAAGGCGAAGATCACCGCGCTGGTGTGCAGCGGGCGCAGCCGGCCGAAGTTGCCGATGCCGTCTCCGAAGAGCTGGAAGTTGAGCTGCGGGAAGGCCAGCTGGAAGGCGATGAAGGTGCCCACCAGAAAGCCCACGACGCCCCAGAAGGCCGTGGCCACGACGCCGTAGCGCACGACCCCGTCCATGTAGCCCTCGTCACTGAGCGCGAGCGCCGGTTTCTCCTCCCAGGTGGTGCGCACCGACCAGATGAACATCCCCGCCGCCACGGCGCAGATGATCAGGGCGTGCACCAGATAGGCCAGGTCGCGTGCGTAGTTCGCGGCAATGGCCGCGAGCACGGCGATCAGGCCGAATAGCACGATCTTCACGTAGTCCCACATAACGGTTTCCTTCTTTGTCCCTACGGAGGCGGCAGGCAGAATCCCTGCCCAGAGGCCTCCGAATTGCCGGCAAATTCTTCGGTTTTGCGGCCAGCGTCCTTGATTCAGGTCAAGTCTTGATGAACCCGAATGCGGCATCCTGCGCGGGACAGGGGCGGCGTTTCCGTCCTGTGAATTGCGAGGATTTGATGATGATGGACCCGAAGACGATTCTCGTGCCTCTGCTCGAGCCGCTGGCCGCCGGTACGCCCCAGGCGATGGCCCTGGCTCACGCCGAGGCCCTGGCCGACAGCTTCGATGCACATCTCGAGGTGATCGGCATCGGCTGCGACCGCACCCAGATCGGCTACTACTACGCCGGGGCGACGGCACTGGTGCAGCAGGAAACCTACGAGGAAGCCCGCCGCGCCGCGCAGGAGATCGAGGCCACCGTGCGCGATCACCTGAAGTCCAGCCCGCTGCGCTGGTCGGTCGAAACCGCGGTGGGCCAGATCGCCGGCCTCGCTGCGTTGGTGACCTCGCGCGCCCGTTTCGCCGACATGGTGGTCATGCCCTCTCCCTACGGCGAGGGGCGCGGCACCGAGTTCGAGGTGGCGCTGGAGGCCGCGCTGTTCGACAGCCACGCGCCTGTCATGGTTGTGCCCGAGGGCGCCGAGGCGCCGGTGCGGCCGGGCCGCGCCGTGATCGCCTGGAACCAGAGCCCCGAGGCGCTGGCCGCCATTCGCCGCGCGCTGCCCCTGCTGGTCGGCGCCGATCTGGTGAACATCGCCATCATCGACCCGCCGCGCCACGGCCCCGAACGATCCGACCCGGGCGGCGCGCTGAGCCAGATGCTCACCCGCCACGGCCTGCGCTGCGAAATCTCGGTGCTGTCCCGGACCATGCCCAAGGTGTCCGACGTGATCACCCGTCACGTGGGCGACGTGGGGGCCGATCTGCTGGTGATGGGCGCCTACGGCCACTCTCGCTTCCGCGAGGCGATCCTCGGCGGGGCAACCCGCGACGTGCTGGAGCACCCGCCGGTGCCGGTCTTCATGGCGCGTTGAGCGTTTGAAAACAGGCGCTCGCCCTGCGGCAAGGCTGCAGGGCCGGTGCCCCCGAGGCTACACCATCATGCCGCCGTCGGAGTCGTCGCCGGTTTCCGCGAGCAGGGCATCATAGCTCGGCACCCGGATCCGGCGCTTGCCTTCCAGTTCGATGATGCCGTCCTTCTTGAGGGCCGAAACCTGCCGGCTCACCGTCTCCAGCGTCAGGCCCAGGTAGTCGGCCATCGCCTCGCGGGTCAGCGGCAGGTCGAACACCATCTCGTCTCCGATCGGCCCGCCAAGCCCCAGCGAGGCATCGCGGCGCCCGATGATCGCCAGCAGGCTGGCAATCTTCTCCCGCGCGGTCTTGCGCCCGAGAATCAGCATCCACTCCCGCGCCGCGTCCAACTCGTCCAGCGTCATCTGCAGCAGCCGCTGGGCGATGTGCGGCGTGGTCTCCATCATCTTCTCGAAGGGCTTGCGGCGGAAGCAGCACATGGTGATGTCGGTCACCGCCGTCACGTCGTAGGCCGCCTGTGTGCGCCCCGGCCGCCCGACGAAATCGGAGGGCAGCAACAGGCCCACCATCTGCGTCCGCCCGTCTTCCAGCGTGTGGCTCAACGTGGCGACGCCGGTGACGATCGAGCCCAGAAAATCCATGTGGTCACCCGACCAGATCACCGTCTGCCCGGCTTCGAAGCTGCGGTAGTACTTGATCTCTTCCAGCCGCGCGAGCTCGTCATCGTCGCAACGGGCGCAGACCGCACGATGGCGAATCTGGCACGAACCGCAGTCGTGCGACGTGAACTGGATGTCGAGAACGGCCATGCTGGTTTCCGGTTGATCTGCGTCAAGGCACCCCCGTGCCCACGCCCCTTAATCTATGACAATGGAAACCACTGCACAACTTGCCCGCCACGGCCTCTTTGACGCACGTGTGCCCCGCTACACCAGCTATCCCACCGCGCCGCATTTCGCCGGTGGTGTGGATGGCGACCGATTCGCCTCCTGGCTCCGGGCGATCCCAGAAAACGGGCAAATATCGCTCTACATCCACGTGCCCTTCTGCCGGCGGCTCTGCTGGTTCTGCGCCTGCCGCACCCAGGGCACCTCCTCGGGCGAGCCGGTGCGGGCCTACCTCGACGTGCTGAAGACCGAGATCGCCCTGCTCGGGCGCCACCTCGCACCCGGCGTGCGCCTCAGCCGGATGCACTGGGGCGGCGGCACGCCCACCCTGATGGAAGCCGGCATGATGGCCGAGCTTGCCGAGGCGGTGGAAGTCGTGGTGCCCATGGCCCCCGGCGCCGAATTTTCCGTCGAGATCGACCCGAACGAGATCGACGAAGCCCGCCTCGATGCGCTCGCCGCCGCCGGGATGACCCGCGCCTCCATCGGCGTGCAGGACTTCGACCCCGAGATCCAGAAGGTCATCGGCCGCGACCAGAGCTACGAGATCACCGCCCGCGCCGTCGAGATGATCCGCGCCCGTGGCATCGAAAGCCTCAACGCCGACATTCTTTTCGGCCTGCCGCACCAGTCCGAGGAGCGGATGGCGAGTTCGGTCCAGAAGCTGCTGTCGCTCTCGCCCGACAGGGTCGCGCTCTACGGCTACGCCCACGTGCCCTGGATGGCCAAGCGCCAGTCGCTCCTGCCCACCGATGCACTGCCCACACCCCAGCAGCGGCTGACCCTCTTCGAGACCGCACGCAGGCTGTTCCGTTGGGACGGCTACGACGAGATCGGCATCGACCACTTCGCCCGCCCCGGCGACGGCCTCGCCCGCGCGCTCTCCGAAGGCCGGTTGCGCCGCAACTTCCAGGGCTACACAGACGACGGCGCCACTGCTCTGGTCGGGCTTGGCGCCTCCTCCATCTCGCGCTTCCCCCAGGGCTACGCGCAGAACGCCTCGGCGACCTCGGCCTACATCCGCGATGTGCGTGAGGGTCGCTTCGCCACCGCCCGCGGCCACAGCTTCTCGCAGGAAGACCTCTGGCGCGGCCGGATCATCGAACAGCTCATGTGCGAGTTCCGCTGCGACGCACACGAGATCACCGCCCTGGGGGCCAGGCCCGAGTGGGTTTCAGGCGTGCTCTCGGGTCTCGCGGCCACCTTCGACGGCGTGGTGCGCCTCACCGACACCGGCCTCGATATCCCGCCCCGGTCCCGCCCGCTCACCCGGGTCATCGCCCGCGGCGTGGATGCCTATGACCTCTCGAAGGCAGGTCACAGCCCGGCGTTCTGAGCGCAATCCAAGGCGGTGGGCAAATCCCACCGCACCTCACGCCTCGACCGTCCCCGGCAGGTCGAAGGCGGCATTCATCAGGGTCCGGGTGTACTCGGTCTGCGGCGCATCGAAGACTTCCGAGGCCAGCCCGGCCTCCACCACGTCGCCCTGTTTCATCACCATCACCTTGTGGCTCAGAGCACGCACAACACGCAGGTCATGGCTGATGAACAGGTAGGCCAGCCCGTATTTCTGCTGCAGGTCGCGCAGCAGGTCGACGATCTGCACCTGCACCGTCATGTCGAGCGCCGAGGTCGGCTCGTCGAGCACCACCAGCCGGGGCCGCAGCACCATGGCCCGCGCGATGGCGATGCGCTGGCGCTGGCCGCCCGAGAACTCGTGCGGGTAGCGGTGCTTGGTGGCGGGGTCGAGCCCGACCTCGCGCATCACCTCTTCCACCGCCTCGGAGGCGGGCTTGCCGTCGGGCGAGCCGTGCACCCCCAGCCCCTCGGCGATGATCTGTTCGCAGGTCATCCGGGGCGAGAGCGACCCGAACGGGTCCTGGAAGACGATCTGCATCTCCGAGCGCAGCCGACGCAGCTGCCGCGTCGACCAGCCGCGCACGTCCTGCCCGCGATAGGTGATGCCGCCCTCGGAGTGGATCAGCCGCATGACCGCAAGCGCCAGCGTCGTCTTGCCGGAGCCGGATTCGCCCACGATGCCCACGGTCTCGCCGGCGCGGACGGCGAAGCTCGCGTCGTTCACCGCCTTCACGTAGCCGACGGTCTTCTTGAGAAAGCCCTTCTGGATCGGGAACCAGATCTTGAGGTTGTCGGCCCGCGCGATCTCTTCGGCGCCGGGCTCGACCGGATCCGGCCGGCCGGTGCTTTCCGCCGAGATCAGCATCCTCGTGTAGGGGTGCTGCGGGTTGCCGAAGATCTCGGCGGTGCGGCCGTGCTCGACGATCTCGCCGTTCTTCATCACGCAGACCCGGTCGGCGAACTTGCGCACGATGTTGAGGTCGTGGGTGATGAAGAGGAGGCTCATGTCCTCGGCCTCCTTGAGCTCGGCAAGAAGCTCGAGGATCTGCGCCTGAATCGTCACGTCGAGCGCGGTGGTCGGCTCGTCGGCGATCAGCAGCTCGGGGCCGTTGGCAAGCGCCATGGCGATCATCACCCGCTGCCGCTGCCCGCCCGAAAGCTGGTGCGGATAGGCCGAGAGCCGGCTCTCGGGGTCGCGGATGCCCACCTTGTTGAGCAGGTCGATGATCCGCGCCCGCGCCGCGTCACCGACGAGGCCCTGGTGCAGCGCGATGCTTTCGCCCAGCTGCTTTTCCAGCGTGTGCAGCGGGTTGAGCGAGGTCATCGGCTCCTGGAAGATGAAGCTGATGTCGTTGCCGCGCACCTCCATCAGCTTCTGCTCGTCCGCGCCCACCATCTGC
>CAYVQK010000126.1:0-10759 GCA_964454145.1 uncultured Oceanicola sp.
CCGCCTGCGAAACCGTGAAGGGGGTCGGGCGGGACGTGACGAACACGGCGGACGCTGTGCAGAACGCGTTTTGATGGGATACGCTCGGAAGATGTATGTCCGCGGCAACCCTTTTTCCCCTTACACTAGGCCGCGTGGCTAGCTAAAGCGCTGATGGTAGGCCAGAGTGTGTAATTTTTGGAAAATACTGCGCACAGAATAGAAAAAAAACAATGCCAATTGCCGCTGATGTGTAGCCGACTCGCGTATCAAATGGCGGCTCGAAGTCGGGCCTCAGTTTCCCAATGAATTGGAAAAGAACAATCAGAAGAGTTACAAACGTCGGCAAGAGAGCCTTAAGGAAATCCTTGGCAAGCATCACCTCAATATAGGCGACGCCAACTCCCACGACCCCGGTGTAAAATAGCTGCAAAATGTTCGAACTGACAGCTTGCCTGCTTGGCAGGAACCGCCCAACCACCAGAGAAACGAAGACCAGCACTAGAAGGGGTGGTATGAAAACCGCCACCGCTAAAAAGAAAACGTGAAGATTTGCACCTAAGAGAGAGGTATACTCCACGGTCTCAGCCAATCACGCAATTCGGGCTGTTGGAGCAAGCTCTACTAAGTCTTCGGTAACTCATTATATAGCGATCATAGCGGGACATGGCGCGCCGATATATTCTTGCGTACGGGCTAGTTTCACTTTCAATATCACAGATACTCAATTCTTCCTTTATTAAGGGGGCGATCTCGGTTTCGTATATTTTCCAAGTATACCCAAACGAACGCAAGTTTCTTCTTACCCTGCCATCCACTTCATTAAGAAAGTCACACCGCCGCTTCATATCTTGATTCAGCGCTTCCACAATGAAGTCCTTGTGCTCCTCAAGTTCTTGCCTGTAGTCTTCAATTGCTATGGGATTGAAGTCGACTTCGCTAGGTTCCGGCATGTCTTGTACGACTTGAAGCATCAAGTCTCCCGGCGTCCCGAGTTGGAAGCTTTCAAGTTTCAGCGGGTCCAAGTCTAACCCTAATGCAGGACTCCCAAAGAGAATGAAAATCAGCCTATAAATCATCTAACCCTCAATAGTTGAAGGTTCTCTGCTTGTATGTTGATGCCTCAATCACTTCCTGATGCACTTACATGTAGAGCAGGTTCCGACAGAACCACATGCGCCATGCTTTGGCGAAGAATACAACTAGAAGGTTGAGTGCGCCACCCCTACGTTGTCGAGTGTCTAAGTGTTCGCCTCAAACGAAACGGGAAGCAGGTTTCCGTGACTCGGCAATCGCAAAATAGTATTTGAACGCGCTAAGCGTAGTGGGCGTTGGATAAGGTTAACATTGTGCCGCGGCTGCACAATTTTCTACAACAACCGCTTCCACCCACCACCCCTGAAAACACCCAGCCTCAGCTATCCATCTTCAAAGCGCTGATAAACGCCTCCTGCGGGATATCCACCTTCCCGAACTGGCGCATCTTCTTCTTGCCGGCCTTCTGCTTCTCCAGAAGTTTCTTCTTCCGGGTCGCGTCGCCGCCGTAGCATTTCGCCGTCACGTCCTTCCGCAACGCGCTCAACGTCTCCCGCGCAATCACCTTGCCGCCAATCGCAGCCTGGATCGGGATCTTGAACATGTGCCGGGGGATCAGCTCCTTCAGCTTCTCGCACATGGCACGGCCCCGCATCTCGGCCCGGTCGCGGTGCACCATCATCGACAGCGCATCCACCGGCTCGTCGTTCACCAGCACCTGCATCTTCACCAGGTGGTCCTGCCGGTATCCCGTCATCTGGTAGTCGAAGCTCGCATACCCCTTGGTGATGCTCTTCAGCCGGTCGTAGAAGTCGAAGACCACCTCGTTCAGCGGCAGGTCATAGACCACCATCGCCCGCCCGCCCACGTAGGTCAGGTCTTCCTGGATGCCCCGCCGCTCCTGGCAGAGCTTCAGCACGTCGCCCAGGTAGTCGTCGGGCACCAGGATCGTCGCCTTGATCCGCGGCTCCTCGACGTGGTCCACGTAAGTCAGATCGGGCATGTCGGCCGGGTTGTGCAGCTCGCGCACCTCCCCGTCCTTCATGTAGAGCTTGTAGACCACCGAGGGCGCGGTGGTGATCAGGTCGATGTCATACTCGCGCTCGATCCGGTCGCGGATCACCTCGAGGTGCAAGAGCCCGAGGAACCCGCAGCGGAAACCGAAGCCCAGTGCGGCGGAGGTCTCCATCTCGAAGGAAAAGCTCGCATCGTTCAGCGCCAGCTTCTCGATCGCGTCCCGCAGATCCTCGAACTCCGCCGAATCCACCGGAAACAGCCCGCAGAACACCACCGGCACCGAGGGCTTGAAGCCCGGCAGCGCCTTTTCGCAGGGCTTCTTCTCATGGGTGATCGTGTCGCCCACCTTGGTGTCGCGCACCTGCTTGATCGAGGCGGTGAACACGCCGATCTCGCCCGGCCCCAGTTCGGCGATATCCGCCATGGCGGGCCGCAGCACCGAGAGCCGGTCGAGCTTGTAGGCCGCCCCGGTCTTCATCATCTTGATCTGGTCGCCCTTGCGGATGACCCCGTCCATCACCCGGATCAGCACCACGACGCCGAGGTAGCTGTCGTACCAGCTGTCCACCAGCATGGCCTTCAGCGGCGCGTTCCGGTCGCCCTTGGGCGCGGGCAGCCGCTTGACGATCGCCTCCAGCACATCGGGGATGCCGAGCCCGGTCTTGGCCGAGATCTCGATGGCGTCCGATGCGTCGATCCCGATCACATCCTCGATCTGCTCCTTCACCCGCGCCGGTTCGGCGGCGGGCAGGTCGATCTTGTTCAGCACCGGCACGATCTCGTGATCCGCGTCGATCGCCTGGTAGACGTTGGCCAGCGTCTGCGCCTCCACCCCCTGGGTGGCATCCACCACCAGCAGCGAGCCCTCCACGGCCTGCATGCTCCGCGACACCTCGTAGGCAAAGTCCACGTGGCCCGGCGTGTCGATCAGGTTCAGCACATAGGTCTCGCCATCCTTGGCCGGATACTCGATGCGCACCGAGTTCGCCTTGATGGTGATCCCCCGCTCCCGCTCGATGTCCATCGCGTCGAGCAACTGCTCCTTCATGTCACGTTCGGCCACCGTCCCGGTGAGCTGGATCAGCCGGTCGGCGAGGGTGGATTTCCCGTGGTCGATATGGGCGACGATGGAGAAATTGCGGATGTGGTTCAGGTCGGTCATGGCGACGGCCAATAGCAGGTCTTGCAGCGGCGTGGAAGATGGCCCGAACGGCCCCGAGGCCCCTTGTCCGCACCGCCCCGCGCCATAGGTCTCTCCCCATGGAACCGCCGGCCGACGCACCCGCCTCCCGCGCTCTCCGCGCCCGCATCACCGGCCGCGTGCAGGGCGTCTCCTTCCGCGCCTGGACGGCCCGCGAGGCCGCGCGCCTCGGCCTCACCGGATGGGTCCGCAACATGCCCGACGGCTCGGTGAGCGCGCTGCTCTGCGGCCCGGCGCCCGAGGTCGACCAGATGCTCGAAGCCCTCCACCGCGGCCCCCCTTTCGCCCGCGTCAGCGCCGTCACCACCGAACCCGCCACCGAGTCACCGCCCGCAGGCTTCACGATCCGCCCCTGACGCCGCTCACCCCGCCTCACGCCACTGTTTCCGCTCCCTGCACAATCTGTTGGATAGGCGGCCCGCCGCCCCACAAGACATGCCCAATTGATTTTTTGCCCGCGTTCGGGCCATCCTTGCGTCATCACAGACCCGTGCAGCCGGAGGAACATCCGGCACATTGGACCCACGAGAGAACGAGGCTCGACGCAGATGAAATCCCTTTCCACTCTCCTCCTTTGTGCGGCCATGGCCCTGCCTGCCGCCACCGCCTTCACCACGCCGGCCGAGGCCAAGGTGCTCGAACGCGCCTGCAAGCAGTCCGACCGTGGCGCCTCCGCCGCGCTCTGCTCTTGCATCCAGCGGGTGGCCGACTTCGAGCTCACGCGCTCCGAGCAGCGCAAGGGCGCGAAGTTCTTCAAGGAGCCACAGCTCGCCCAGGATACCCGCCAGTCCGACCGGGCCGACAACGAGGTATTCTGGAAGAAGTGGAAGAAGTTCGGCGCCAGCGCCGCCGCCTCCTGCTCCTGATCAGCGCGCCTTGAGGCGGAGCTCCTCGATCAGCGCATCGCAGGTCTCCGCCACCATCTCCACGACCCTGTCGAAACCGCCCTCGAAATAGGGGTCGGGCACCTCGTCGCGCCCGCTCGGCCCGTGGCTGAGAAACAGCGTCACCGGCGTGGTATTCCCCGCCGGCCGCTGCGCCTCGATATCCGCCAGGTTCTGCCGGTCCATCGCGTAGATCGCGTCGAACCGCCCGAAGTCCGCCGGCTCGAACCTCTGCGCCCTGAGCCCGCTCAGGTCATAGCCCGCCGCCTTCGCCGCCGCCTGCATCCGCCGGTCCGGCGGCTCGCCCAGGTGCCAGGCCCCGGTGCCCGCGCCCTCCACGTACACATCGAGCCCCGCCGCCCGCGCCTTGGCCTCGTAGATGCCGTGGGCGGTGGGAGACCGGCAGATGTTGCCGAGGCAGACAAAGATCACGCGATGAGTCATGGTCGGCACGGTAGACCACTCCGAGGCCCCATGCGACCCATCACCATCCTCACCGGCGCCGGCATCTCGGCCGAGAGCGGCATCGCCACCTTCCGGGATCCGGGCGGCATCTGGGCGCAATACGACATCGAGGATGTGGCCACGCCCCAGGCCTTCGCCCGCAACCCGGCCCTGGTGCTCGATTTCTACAACATGCGCCGCGAAAAGGTCCGCGGTGCCAAGCCCAACGCCGCCCACCACGCGCTCGGAAAGTTGCAAAAGTCCTATCCCGGCCCCGTCCACATCATCACCCAGAACGTCGACAACCTGCATGAACGGGGTGGCGCCGAGGTGATCCACATGCACGGCGCGCATCACACCGCGCTCTGTGCCGCCTGCGGCCACCGCTGGCCCGCCCCGCCCACGATGGACCTGCACGATCCCTGCCCCGCCTGCCGCGCGGCCGCCACCCGCCCCGACGTGGTCTGGTTCGGCGAGGTGCCCTATCACATGGACCGCATCGGCGAGATCCTCTCCGGCACGGCCCTCTTCGTCTCCATCGGCACATCCGGCGCGGTCTACCCCGCCGCAGGCTTCGTGCGCCACGCCCGCGCCGCCGGGGCCGAGACGCTGGAGCTGAACCTGGAACCGTCCGAGATCACCCCGCTCTTCGACGAGGCGCGCCACGGCCCGGCGACCGAACTGGTGCCAGCCTGGGTCGAAGAACTCCTGTAGGGCGGGACTTGTCCCGACACCCTTCTCCCCGCACACTCCGCCACAAGGAGGCCCCCACACATGTTCTCGAAGGACCAGCTCGATTTCGAGCCCATCCCCCTGCCCGACCGCGCCGAGCTGACCGACGCCGAAAGCCTCGCCGCTGCACGCGCATTTCTCGCCACCATGGAAAAGCGCCACACCGTGCGCGATTTCGCCCCCCGTCCCGTCGCCCGGGAGGTGATCGAGGCCGCCGTCGCCGCCGCAGGCCGCGCGCCCTCCGGCGCCAACCACCAGCCCTGGCACTTCGCTGCCATCTCCGGCCCCTCGGCCAAGGCGGCGATCCGCGCGGCGGCCGAAAAGGAAGAAGAGGCCTTCTATGCCGGCGGCGGCGGCGATGAATGGCTGAAGGCGCTCGAGCCCATGGGCACCGACGCCGCCAAGCCGCATCTGGAAATCGCCCCCTGGCTCATCGTCATTTTCGCCCAGCGCTGGGGCGAGTTCTCCGACGGCACCCGCTACAAGAACTACTACGTCCCCGAGTCGGTCGGCATCGCCACCGGCTTCCTGATCGCCGCGCTCCACCACGCCGGTCTGGTGGCGCTGACCCACACGCCCAACCCGATGAAATTCCTGAATGATCTGCTCGGCAGACCCGCCTCGGAGAAGCCGGTGATGATCCTCGCTGTCGGCCACCCGGCCGAAGCTGCGACGGTGCCGAAAGCGGCAAAGATCAAGAAGCCGCTTTCGGAGATCCTGTCAGTGATCGAGGATTGAACGCCCGTTCAATTCCCCATCTGCGAGTGATCCATCGCCTCGGGCACCCGCTCGTTGTCCACCGGCACCTCGATCACCATGTCGCCCGCCTTCTCGAAGGTCAGCGTCACGCTGATCGTCGCGCCCTGCTCCAGCGGGCCGGTCAGCCCCATCAGCATCACGTGGTCGCCACCGCGCGCCAGCGCATGCATCCCCCCCGCCGGCACCTCTAAACCCTCTTGCACCTCCGTCATCTGCATCACCCCATTGCCCATGTCGCGGTGGGTATGCAGTTCCACCTTCGCGGCGGCGTCGGACGCCACACCGATCAACCGGTCATCCTCCGCGCCGTCGTTCATGATCTGCATGAAAGCGGCGCCCGACTTGGCCACCGGGCTGGCCGCACGCGCATAGGCATCGACGACCGTGATCTCCGCCAGCACCGGCGTTGCCGCACAAAATGCCGCAAGCGCCCAGACCCCGAGTTTCATCGCCTGACTCCTCATGTCGTTCCGTTCCGCCCGAAGCTAGCCCCGCGGGGCCACGCCGCAAGCCGCCAAAATGAAGCAACCCCGCGCGGTGCTGCCACCGGCGGGGTGCAATCCTGTCGGACCGGGAAGTGATCAGGCGGCAGCCTGGGCCTTCTCGATGTCCTTCTTGATCTTCAGCGCCTTCGGCGAGAGATCGTCGGCCTTGGCCTTCGCCAGGAAGGCGTCGAGGCCGCCGCGGTGATCCACGGTGCGCAGGGCGTGGTTCGACACCTTCAGCTTGAAGGGACGGCCCAGAACGTCGGAGATCAGCGTCACGTCCTGCAGGTTGGGCAGGAAGCGGCGCCGGGTTTTGTTGTGGGCGTGGCTGACGTTGTTGCCAGTCATCGGGCCCTTGCCGGTCAGTTCGCAGACGCGAGACATGGTTTCATCCTCGTGCTCAAATGAGAGAGGCGCGGCCCGGTGCCGGGCGGCGCGCCCCGAATTTCGTTTCGTGCGTTTAGGGGCAAAGCCGGGAGGCGTCAAGCCCTCCTCAGGGGGCTTCCGCCCCGGAATCCTGCGATTCATGGTGCTTTTCCACCAAACGCCCCGGTCCACCGCTCTCGGCATCCGCCATCGGCGCGGCCTTGGGCCGGGCGGTGGGGTGATAGGATTCGCTCGGATCCTCCATCACCACCCGCGCCCGCCGCGACAGAAACAGCTTGCCCCACCCCATGAAGCGGCCCACCGAGGGCGCCTCCGCATCCTGCGGAAACTCCGAGGCCCAGCCCTCTGGCAGCGGCAGCCCGCAATCTGCCAGCCGACCGAGCATCCACACAAGCGGGATGTTCGCCAGCGGCCGCGCCTTGAGGAACGGCGTGATGTGCCCGCCCACATCGCCGTGCGAGCCCTTGAACCACACCTGCTCCAGCCGCTCCCCGGGCCAGCCCTCCCGGCTCACCCACATCACCGGCTCATAGGCCAGCCGCGTCTCGTCGAGCGCCAGCGCATGAAAGCCGTTCTTCACCGCAGCGCCCAGCATGTGGTTGTGAAAGGCATGGGCGTCGTTCATGTACTTCCAGACCACCGGCAGCCGCACGCCCAGGCTCTTCACCGTGTCCCAGCAGCCGACCGCCTCGATCCGCACGTCGTTGTGGCAATAGGCCAGCCGGAAGCGCAGCGCCGCCTGGCTCGTGCCGCCCGCGCGGTAATGCCGCCACATCTGCCGGATCGCCCGCACCGTGGCATGATTGCGCTTCAGAAGCCCGACCGTGTCGATGCAGCCCGCGAGGCTGCGCACCGCGTAGGCGCCCCGCGAATAGCCGATGAGAAAGATCCGGTCCCCCGGCCGGTAGCGGCTGGCCAGAAAGCCATAGGCCCGCAGGATCTGCCGGTTGATCCCCCGTCCCGCCACCACGTCGCCCGTGCTCTTCCAGTCGCGCCACTGGATGCCCGGCTCGTAATGCACCGAGAGCTTGGCCCTCGGCGCGGCACGGCGCAGCAGCTTGAAGGTCAGCCCGGCATTGGTCTCATGGCGCCGCCGGAGGCTCGACATCGTCCCGTCGAGCACCACCACATGGGTGACAGGCTCCCGCGTGGCCGGGCGGGGCGTGTTCTTTTCACTCCGCCCCGGCCAGAAGGAGCCTAGGAGTTCACGAAGCGTCACCTTCCGCCTCTTTCAGCAGCGCCCAGACGCGCTGCGGGGTGAAGGGCACCTGCGCGTTGCGCACCCCCTTCTCCCAGAGCGCGTCGATCACCGCGTTGGTTACAGCCGCCATCGCGCCGACCGTGCCGGCCTCGCCGCAGCCCTTCATGCCGAGCGGGTTCTGGATCGAGGGCACCGGATGGGCCGCGAAGCCGTAGAACGGCAGGTCGATCGCCCGCGGCATCGCGTAATCCATGAAGGAGCCGGTCAGCAGCTGTCCGTCGGCGTCATACACCGCGTTCTCCATCAGGATCTGCCCTGCCCCCTGCGCCACGCCCCCGTGTACCTGGCCCTTGGCCAGCGTCGGGTTCACCAGGTTGCCGAAGTCGTCGACCACGAGGTAGCGCACGAGCTGCACATGCCCCGTCTCCGGGTCCACCTCGACCTCGCAGAAATGCCCGCCGTTGGGGTAGCTGCGGCCGTCGAGCGTGGCCTTGCCCTCATGGCGCAGCAACTCGTCCCGGCCCTTCTCGCGCGCCATCTCGGCGGCGTCGATCAGCGTCGGCCGGCGGTTGGAGCCCGGCGCGCCGAAGCTGCCGTCCTCGAACTCCACCTCGTCCACGCCCAGCTCCTCGGCCACGAAGGGCGCGAAGGCCTCGACCATCACGTTGACGGCGGCGATCGTCGCGTTGGTCTGGTTGGTCACCGAGCGCGAGCCGCCCGTGCCGCCGCCATAGGCGATCCTGTCGCTGTCGCCCTGCACCACCCGGATCTTCTCCACCGGAATGCCGCTGCGCTCTTCCAGAAACGCCGCATAGACCGTCTCATGCCCCTGCCCGTTGGACTGGGTGCCCACCATCAGCTCCACCATGCCGTCATCGGCAAATTCCACGGTCGCCCCCTCGGTCGGGTCACCCAAGATCGACTCGATGTAATAGGCCAGCCCGTAGCCGCGCAGCAGCCCCTTGGCCTCGCTCTCCGCCTTCCGGGCCTCGTAGCCCTCCAGGTCGGCGGCCTCTTCCACGTCGGCCAGCACCGCGTGAAAATCGCCCACGTCATAAAGCTCGCCCACCACCGTCTTGTACGGAAACTTGTCCTTGGCGATGAAGTTCTTCCGCCGCAACTCCCAGGGCGAAACCCCGAGCTGCCGCGCCGCCTCGTCCATCATCCGCTCCAGCACGAAGATCGCCTCGGGCCGCCCGGCACCGCGATAGGCGTCCATCTGCGCGGTGTTGGTATAGAAGCCCTTCGAGCCCAGGTAGGCCGTCTGGATGTCATAGGTGCCCGGAAACACCTTCGCAAACAGCGCCGACTGGATGTACTGCCCGAAGCCCGAGTTGTAGGCGCCCATGTTCGAGCGGTTCTCGCACTTGTAGGCGGTGATCTTCAGGTTCTCGTCGAAGCCCAGTTCCGCCACGCTCACCAGGTCGCGCCCGCCGTGGTCGGTCATCAGCCCCTCGTTCCGGTCGCTCATCCAGCGCACCGGATGGTCGAGCACCTTCGCCGCCCAGGAAATCACCAGGTGCTCGGGAAACTGCTGCGCCTTCAGGCCGAAGCCCCCGCCCACGTCGGGGTGGGTGATCCGCACGTTCTCCTCGGGCAGCCCCATCTGGCGGGCCAGCGCCTCCTTCTGCTCCCACACGCCCTGGCCGCTGAAGCACAGGTGAATGCGCCCGTCGCCCCACTCGGCCCAGGCCCCGCGCGGCTCCATCGGCACGATCATCACCCGGTTGTCGACGATCTCCAGCTTCACCCGGTGCTTCGAGCCTTCCAGCGCCTTGTCGGTCGCCTCGAGGTCGCCCTGGCTCCAGTCATAGGCCATGTTGTCGGGCGCATCCTCGTGCAGCGGCTCGCCGCCCGGGGCCATCTCCATGTGCGCGGGCAACTCGTCGTAATCCATCTCGATGGTCTCGGCGGCATCCTTCGCCTGCTCCAGCGTCTCCGCGATCACCACCGCGATCGGGTCGCCGACAAAGCGCATCCGCTCTTCCACCAGCACCGGTCGCCGGGTCTTCTTGCCGCCCGGCACCCGCCCGCCCGGCAGGTCGATGTCGAGTCCGTCGGCCTTCAGCTCCTTCGCGCCCGCCACCAGCTTCACGCCCGGCATCTCGCGCGCATCATCGAGGTGCAGCGAGGTGAGCTTTGCATGGCCCACCGGGCTCCGCAGGAAATAGGCAAACAGCGCGCCCTCCGGGGCCGTGTCATCGATGTACTGCCCGTGTCCGGTCAGAAACCGCACATCCTCGACACGTTTCAACGACTGGCTTTTTCCGAACGCGTTCATGCGGCGTGCTCCCTCTTGGCTGGCCCGTGAGACACTAGCCCTCATGGCGCGACTGTCCAGAGCCCGCACGGGCTTTCCCTCGGCCCGGTTGTTGGGTATCCCCTCGGCCCAAGCAAGGAAAAGCCGGAGAGCCACCATGGCGATGGAAAAGACGTTCGACGCAAGCGAAGCCGAAGGCCGCATCTACGCCGCCTGGGAGAAGGCGGGAGCCTTCGCCGCCGGCGTAGCCGCGCGCCGGCCCGAGACCTATTCCATCATGATCCCCCCGCCCAACGTGACCGGCTCGCTCCACATGGGCCACGCCTTCAACAACACCCTGCAGGACATCCTGATCCGCTGGCACCGGATGCGCGG
>CAYVQK010000127.1:0-10456 GCA_964454145.1 uncultured Oceanicola sp.
GCCGTCTGGGCCTGTCGATCAAGGCGCGCGAGATCGCCGAGGAGAAGGAAGCCGTGGAGCAGTATGGCTCGTCGGACTCCGGTGCCTCGCTGGGCGACATCCTGGGCGCCGCGCTGAACAAGGACGACTGATCGTCCTTCGCGACATCGGATCGAGATTATGGGGCCTCCGTTTCGACGGGGGCCCTTTTTCGTTGGGCGGGGGTGGCCCGCGCCTGATTGAACAGGGACAGGAACGGGGTGGCGCGCGGCTGCGGGGCGTGGCTATCTGGCGCCATGCTTCTGGCCCGCAACCGAAATTTCCGCCTGCTGTTCTCGGCAACCTCGGTTTCGAACCTCGGAGACGGGGTGTCGGCGCTGGCGGTGCCGTGGCTGGCGACGCTGCTGACACGCGATCCGCTGCTCATTGCGCTGGTGCCCTTTGCGGGCTCGCTGCCCTGGATGCTCTTCGCGATCCCGGCGGGCGCGGTGGTGGACCGTTCGGATCGGCGGGCGCTGATGGTGCGGGCGGATGTGTTGCGGATGCTCCTGACGATGGGGATCGTGGCGCTGGCGTTCAGGATGCCGGAGGCGGGCGGGGCGGGGCCGGTGGTGGCGCTGGCGGCGCTCGCCTTTCTGCTCGGCACCGCGGAGGTGGTGCGGGACAATGCGGCGCAGACCTTTCTGCCGGCGGTGGTGGAGCCGGGCGACCTGGAGGCCGCGAACGGGCAGCTGTGGAGCGCGGAGCAGGTGGCGGGGCATTTCATCGGGCCGCCGCTGGCGGGCTTGCTGATTGCCTGGGCGGTGCCGGCGCCCTTCCTGCTCGATGCGGTGACCTTCGCGCTGGCGGCGTGGCTCGTCTGGGCGATTGCGGTGCCGCGGCGCGTGCGGCCGGCGCGGCGGCGGATGGTGGAGGAGCTGGCGGAGGGCTGGCGGTGGCTCAGGGGGCAGGCGCTGCTATTGCGGCTGGCGGTGATGCTGGGGCTGATCAACTTTCTCCACATGGCCTGGCTCACGGTGCTGGTGCTCTTCAGCCAGGAGATCCTCGGCCTCGGCGCGGCGGGGCACGGGGTGTTGCTGGCGGTGGGCGCGGGCGGCGCGGTGCTGGGCGGCATGCTTGGGCCGCAGGTGGCCCGTCGCTACGGAGCGACCGGCACGGTGCGGCTGGCGCTGTGGCTGATGCCTCTGCCGTTCTTCCTGATCGGGCTCGGGGCCTCGCCCCTGCTGGCGGGGGCGGCGCTGTTCATGGAGGCGGTGGCCGGGATGCTGTGGAACATCGTCACGGTGAGCTGGCGGCAGCGGATGATTCCCGATGCGCTGCTGGGCCGGGTGAACGCACTCTACCGGTTCTTCGGCTGGGGCATGATGCCGCTCGGCGCGCTGGCCGGCGGGGCCGTGGTGGCACTGGCCGAGCCCGGATTGGGGCGGGAGATGGCGCTGCGTCTGCCCTACCTTGCGGGCGGTGCGGGGATGCTCGCGCTGGCGGGCTACGGCGTGGCGAAACTCCGGTTCTGAGCGGCCCGCCGATTCGCATTGCGCTGCGCTGCAGCATCGTGGCCGAGGCCATTCTGCACCGCCAAAGCCTTGGTTTCTCAGGCGGAAAATGGAGCAAGGGCGCGGAAAAGCCATGAATTGACGCAATCGCCCCGTTTCGGATGCCGAAATTTGTGCCTATAGTCATGACAGACTACAGAGCCGAAACCGTGGCCAAATAAGCGACCTTCAGGGGGGAAGCATGATCCGATCGGAACTGATTCAGAAAGTCGCTGACGAGAATCCGCATCTTTACCAGCGGGACGTCGAGCGGATCGTGAACACCATCTTCGAAGAGATCATCGGTGCCATGGCCAGCGGCGACCGGGTGGAGCTTCGGGGGTTCGGCGCCTTCTCGGTGAAGAAACGCGATGCCCGCGTGGGCCGCAATCCGCGCACCGGCGATGCGGTGGACGTGGAGGAGAAGCACGTGCCCTTCTTCAAGACCGGCAAGCTCTTGCGCGACCGGCTGAACGGCAAGTAACCTGAGCACATGATCCGTTATCTTCGCTGGGGCTTTCTGGCCCTTCTCGCCCTCGTTCTCGTCACCCTGGCCTTGGCCAACCGCGAGCCGGTCACGCTGAAGCTGCTGCCGGGCGAACTGGCCGACCTGCTGGGCCTGCCCTACCAGATCACCCTGCCGCTGTTCATCTCGCTCTTCGCGATGATCGCACTGGGCATCCTTGTGGGGTTCGTCTGGGAGTGGTTCCGCGAGCACAAGCACCGGGCCGAGGCTGCGCGCCAGGCCAAGGAGGCACGTCGGGCGAAGAAGGAGCTCGACCAGGTGAAGCGGGAGACCGGGCAGGAGCAGGACGAGGTTCTGGCGCTGCTGGATGACCGCAGGGCGGGCTGACATGGCTGACATCCGGGTGAAGATCTGCGGGCTGAAGCGCCCGGAGGACATGCGCGCCGTGGCCGAGGCCGGCGCGGCCTATGCCGGGCTGAATTTCTTCGAACCGTCGCCGCGCTACGTCACCCCCGCGCAGGCGCGGGAGTTGGCGTTGCTGGCGCCCGAGGGGCTGGCGAAGGTCGCGCTGGTGGTGGATGCCGGTGACGCGCTGCTCGACCAGATCGTGGAGGCCGTGCCGCTCGACATCATCCAGTTGCACGGCAAGGAGAGCCCGGAGCGGGTGGAAGAGGTCCGCGCGCGCTACGGCTTGCCGGTGATGAAGGCGGTGGGCGTGGCGGGCGAGGCCGATCTGGCGGCGCTCGATGAGTATGGCCGCGTGGCGGACATGCTCCTGGTGGATGCCAAGCCCGCGCCGGGGGCGGAACTGCCGGGCGGCAACGGGCTGCCCTTCGACTGGCGGCTCATCGCTGGCCGCCGCTGGCCGGTGCCCTGGCTGCTGGCCGGGGGGCTTCATGCAGGCAACGTGGTGGAGGCGGTGCGGCGCACGGGCGCGCGGCAGGTGGATCTTTCGTCGGGCGTGGAGCGCGAGAAGGGGGTGAAGGATGCCGGGCTGATCCGCGCCTTCATGGAGGCCGTGAACGGCGTGGAGGCATGAGCGTGGTCTTCCGAGAGGCGCGGCGCGAGGATGTGCCGGCAGTAGTGGCGATGCTGGCGGATGACATGCTGGGGCAGGGGCGGGAGCGCGATGACCTCGGGGCCTATCATGCCGCCTTCGACGCGATGGCGGAGGAGGGCAACAACCGGGTGATCGTGGGCGAGCAGGACGGCGCGGTGGTGGCGACCTATCAGCTGACGTTCATTTCGGGGCTTTCACTGGCCGCGGCGCGGCGGGCGCAGGTGGAGAGCGTTCGGGTTTCGAGCGCGCTGCGCGGGCAGGGCGTGGGGCGACAGATGTTTGCCGATGTCGAGGCGCGGGCCCGGGCTGCGGGGTGCAGCCTTGTGCAGCTCACGATGAATGCGCAGCGGGTGGACAGCCGGCGGTTCTACGAGGGGCTCGGGTTTGTGCCGAGCCACACGGGGTTCAAGAAATACCTTTGAGTTGAGGCTCGTGGCGAGGACCTGTTTGCCGCGCGCATCGGTCAGGCCGTCGGGACAAGTCCCGACCTACGTGGCGATGACCTTCAGGACGGCGCGGGTGGTGCGGTCGATGTGCTCTTTCGACAGGCGGATCGCCTCGGCGGCGTGGCGTGCGAGGGCGGCCTCCATGATGGCGGCGTGCTCGCCCTGAAGGTCGCGGGCCGGGTCGGGGTGAGTGAGCGAGATCCGGCGGTAGCGTTCGTGCTGGTAGTAGATCAGCCCGCGCAGGCGCTTGAGCCAGGGGCTGTCGCAGGCGGCGACGAGGGCTTCGTGGAAATCGCGGTTGCGGTCTTCCCAGTCGCTGGCGGCGACGTCGGGCAGGGAGCGGCGGCGGCCGTCGGCCTTGCCGAGGGCGTAGAAGGCGGCGACGATGCCGGCCTCCCAGGCGTCGTCTCCGGCCATGATGGCGCGGTGCAGGGCCTCGCCCTCAAGCTCGCAGCGGACGCGGGAGATGTCGCGCAGCTCCTCGGGGCAGAGGGGGGCGACGGAGAAGCCGCGTTGCGGTTCGAAGATCACGAGGAACTCGGAGGAGAGCTTGGAGAGCGCCTCGCGGAGCGGGCTGGCGCCGATGCCGTAGCTCTCGGAAAGCTGGGAGATGCGCAGCCGGGTCGCGGGCGCGAGGCGGCCCGAGACGATGTCGCCGCGCAGCATCGCGTGGGCGCGGTCCGAGAGGGTTTGTTGGGCGATGTTCATGCGCGTGCCTGTATGGGCACGAGCCTAGCAGCGCCACCGGGGCCGATCAACGCGGCGGGTGCGGCGGACCGGCGGTGCACCGCTCAGGCCGGGGCGTGGCTGGGGACGCAGGCCCCGGGTGCGATGGTGGGCGGTGCGGCGTTGAGCGCATCGCGCGCGAAGCCGGCGGCCTGCTGGTAGCGGGCCATGAACTCGGCGCGCTCGGCGGGCGGGATCACCGCGTCGATATCGTCGAATTCGCCGCCGCAGCGGTCGTTCACCATGTTGAGAAGGCCGAAGGGGCCGGCGCCGCGGTTGCGCAGGATGACCTCGGAGATCGGGCCGCAGAGCTTGGCGTTGTAGGCCGCGAGCGCGTCGCGGGTGACGCCGTGGGCCACCATCGCGGCGCCGATCTCGCGGGCGTCGACCACGGCCTGGGAGGCGCCGTTGGAGCCGGTGGGATACATCGCATGGGCGGCATCGCCCATCAGCGCCACCGGGCCATCGACCCAAGTCTCGACCGGGTCGCGGTCGATCATCGGGTTCTCGAAGGCGGTGTCGGCGCCGGAGATGAGGGCGGGCACGTCGAGCCAGTCGTAGCGCCAGCCCTCGAAGTGGTGGAGGAAGTCGGAGATCGGCGCGGGGCGGAACCAGCCGGACTTGCGGGCCTCGGCCTCGTCGAAGGTGACCTCGGCGATCCAGTTGATCAGCGCGAGGCCGGTCTCGGGATCAGGGTGGGAGATGGGGTAGATCACCATCCGCTGGCGGTGGGTGCCGAGGCCGATGAAGGAGGAGCCGGTGCGGATGGGTTTGGCCAGCGTGGTGCCGCGCCACATCAGCGCGCCGCCCCAGTGGATCGGCGGTTGATCGGGGTGCATCTGGGCGCGGATCGCGGAGTGGATGCCGTCGGCGCCGATCAGCAGGGTGCCCTCGGCCTCGGAGGTGGTGTTGTCGGCGTGCTCGAGGTGGGCGGTGACGCCATCCGCGGTTTTCGTGTAGCCGGTCACCCGGGTGCCGGTTTTCAGCGCGTCCACGCCGGCGCGGGCCATGAAGGTGTTGGCCAGCAGCATGTGGAAGCCGCCGCGGTGAACCGCGTATTGCGGCCAGTCGTATCCCGCGTCGAGGCCGCGCGGCTCGGCGTAGATGTCGTTGCCGTTGAGCCCGACCAGCGCCCATTCGCGGGCGGGAAGGCCCACGGTGTTCAGTTGGCTGGCGCCGATGCCGAGATCGTAGAGTTCGCGCACGGCGTTGGGCTGGAGATTGATGCCCACGCCAAGCGGCTTCAGCTCGCGGGCGCTCTCGTAGACGGTGCAGGGTACGCCGATCTGGTGCAGCGTCAGCGCCGTGGCGAGGCCGCCGATGCCGCCGCCAGCGATGAGGACGTGGGGCTGGGTCATGTGCTCTGTCTCCTCCCGGGGTCGGGAGCTTTTAGCACCTGAGCGGGGCGGATCAAGCGCGCGGCGCGGCGCGGATCAGGGGAAGAGGCCGGTGCGTTCGACCACCTCGGATTCCATCAGCGTGTAGCGACGCACGACCTTGCGGGCGTTGAACAGGATCACCAGCTGCTTGCGGGTGCCCTTGGCGGAGCTGCCGAGCTGGTTGACGTAGGGGATGTAGTTGAGCGCGCTCTGCTTCATCTCGGCGTAATCGTAGGACCAGATGTCATGCCCGCCCGAGGTGAAGGAGACATCGTTCGGTGCGCCGAACATCTCGCGGACCTCGGCCTGGGTGGTGACCCCTTCGGTGAGCTTGGTCTGCACGCTTTCCTCGGTTTCCTGCGAGATGCCCTGGTTGCCTGTGGCATCGCAGCCCGCGAGCACCAGCAGGGCTGCGGCGAGGGCGAGGCAGGGGGTGAGGCGGCGCAGGGGCATGGCGGCTCCGGGGGTAGGGTTGGCGCCGGTTATAGGGCAAGGCGGGGCGGTGCGGCCATGGGGGATCGGTCACATCCCCGTGGCTGGCGGCGGTCCGCCGGGCCGGTGCGAGGGAGCCTTCTGCGCGCCCGGTGGTGCCCGGGCGATGAGGCGCTCGATCTGGGTCGCGATGAACCCTTTCTTAAGGCTCCGGATGGTAGGGGCATCGAAGTTTCATCCCCCGACCGGAGACCGACATGCGCGCCTTGCTCACCCTCACAGCCCCGCTCGCGGCCCTGCTGATGGCCAGCTCTCTCTTTGCCAAGGACGGGGTGGAGACCGATGCGGTGCGCTTCGCCCAGGTCGCGGCGCTCGACGGGCCGGCGGCGGCCCTCGGGCAAGGCATGCGCGACGGCATCCTCGCGGCCTTCGAGGAGGTCAACCGGAAGGGCGGGGTGCATGGCCGCAGGGTGTTGCTGGAGAGTTTCGATGATGGCTACGAGCCCGATCGCTCGGTGACCCAGGTGCTGGACGTGATCGAGGGCGGCAGCCACATCGGCCTGATCGGGCCTGTCGGCACGCCCACGACCCAGGCCACCCAGCCGGAGGCCACGGCGGCGGGGATGCCCTTTGTCGGGGCGTTCACCGGCGCGGGTTTCCTGCGGGCGCCAGAACTGACCAACGTGGTGAACGTGCGGGCCAGCTACGGCGCCGAGACGGAAGCTTGGATCGCCCATCTGGTGGACGAGCTCGGGATGAAGACCATCGCGATCCTGTACCAGGACGATGGCTTCGGCCGCGTCGGGCTCGACGGGGTGACGGCGGCGCTGGAGAAGCGCGGCATGACGCTGGCGGCCTCGGGCACCTACACCCGCAACACGGTGGCGGTGAAGTCGGCGCTGCTCGAAATCCGCAAGGCAGAGCCGGAGGCGGTGGTGATGGTGGGGGCGTACAAGCCGATTGCCGAGTTCATCAAGCTGTCGCGGCAGCTGAAGTTCGAACCGACCTTCGTGAACATCTCCTTCGTCGGCTCCGAGGCGCTGGCGGCGGAGCTTGGCGAGGCCGGCGAGGGCGTGATCATCAGCCAGGTTGTGCCCTTTCCCTGGGATGTCGCGCTGCCGGTGGTGGCCGAGTACCAGGCCGCGATCGTGGCGGTGAACGCCGACGCGCAGCCCGGCTTCGTCACGCTGGAGGGCTACCTGGCCGGGCGCGTGGCCCTGCGCGCGCTCGAGGCGGCGGGCCCCGAGCTGACCCGCGAGCGCTTTCTGACCGCGCTGAACGCGCTTGGCGCCTTCGAGATGGGCGGCCTCGGATTTGCCTATGGCGCGGGCGACAACCAGGGGCTGGACAGCGTGTTTCTCACCCGGATCACCGCCGACCGCAGCTTCGAGACCGTGGTGAGCGGCGGCGGCTCCTGATCCACGGCCGGAACGCGGGCGGTGATCCGCCCGCAGCAGCAGTCAGAATTCGCTTCGGAGGCAGAGCGTGACCCGAATTCGATCCCTCACCGGCAGCATCGCGGCCAAGTTCGCCGTCATCCTCCTTGCGCTGGGCGCGATGACGACGGCGGCCATCGTCATCGGCCTCATGGTCTTCGGGGCGCTCTCCGACAGCCTGCATGTCTTCATCGACGAGAACCTGCCGGGCATCGAGGCCAGCGTGCATGTGACCGCCAGCACCGGTGCGGTGCAGGGGGCGATGACGAATGTGCTGCTGGCGGAGGATCCGGAGAGGCTGAAGGCGGCGGGCACGGAGCTGCAGGACGGGGTGAGCGCGCTGAAGGCCGCGGTGCGCGAGCTCTCCGCGCCGGCGCAGGCGGAGATCGACCCGATGCTGGCGGAGCTCGACATCGCCAATGCGGCCATGATCCGCGCGCTCGAGCGCAGCATGGCCGAGCAGGCGCGGGTGCGCAGCATGGTCGAGGCCTTCGTGCAGACCTCCGAGGAGGCCAATGGCGAGCTCGTCACCCTGGCCGACGACGCCTATTTCGAGCTGCAGATCGGCGGCGAGGAAACGGTGGAGACCGTCACCGCGACCCTCCGGGGGCTGGTGAACGAGGAGTTCGCGCGGATGACCGCGCTCATGCGGGTGCGGGCCGAGATCAACCTGCAGAGCGGGCTGACGCTGGTGCTGGCGGACGAGCCGGACATGTTCATCGAGGCGATCCTCGGCGATCTCGCCGCCTCCAGTCTCGCCGAGCTGGACGCTGCCGCGGCCGACCTGCCCGAGGGGGCCATCGCGGAGCGGCAGATGGCACAGATCCGGGCGACGGCGCTGTTCTTCCGGGAGCGCCAGGAGCTTGGGGACTACCAGCGTTCCGACCTGCGCCAGGAGGTTCTGGCGCTGCGCCAGGCCAGTGCCGTGGCGGTGAACAGCGCGATCGACGACATGAGCTTCGCCCTCGCGCTGAAGGCCGAGGAGGCCTCGGACGGCAATGCGGCGGTGATCCGCGAGTTGCTCGATGCGCAGGTGAGCCGGCTGCGGCTCGCCGCCGAGATCGACAGCGCGATCAAGGCGGTGCTGGCCCGCGCGCTGCTGGGCGTGGCCGCCCAGGACGCCAACAGCGCCGCGGGGGCCCAGAGCGCGGTGGATGCGGCGCTGACCCAGCTCGATGCCCTTCGCACAGGGCGTGAACTGCCCGCGCAGCTCACGCTGCTGATCGACGAAGTCCACGCGATCGCCTCGGCAGAGAACGGGCTGGTCCAGGCGCGCCGCCGGATGCTCGAAGCGCAGGCCGATGCCTCCGCCCGCTCCAATGCCTCCGGCGTCGCGATCGCGCGCATCGTCACCGAAGCCCGCGCCAATGCCACCGAGGCCGTGGCCGCGGTGGTCTCGGGCAGCGAGGCGATCCTTCTCCGCGCCGACACGGCCCGGGGGCAGTTCGGCACGATCGCCCTGGCGAGCCTGGCCCTGCTGCTCGCCGCCCCGGTGCTGACCTGGGCGCTGATCCTGCGCCCGATGGCCCGTGTCACCGGCGCGACGGAACGGCTCTCGCGCGGGGATCTCGCACCGGTCGAAGGGTTCGACCGCACCGGGGGCGAGATCGGTCGCATGGCCCGGGCGCTGAAGGTCTTCCGCGACGGCATGATCGAGCGCGAGCAGATGCAGCTGGCCCAGCAGGAGCAGGAAGCCCGCGCGCGGAGCCGCCAGCAGGAGGCCGAAGCCCGCGAGCGCGCGCGCGAAGAGGCCGCGCGGGACGCCGAGCGCAAGCGCGAGGAGGCGGAGCGCGACCGCGCCGCCGCCGAGGCCGAGGAACGGGAGCGGATCCGCCGGACCGCCGAGGCGGAACGGCAGGCCCGGGCCGAGGAGCAGCAACTGGTCGTGGACCGGCTCGCCGCCGCGCTGGACCAACTCGCGGCCGGCGATCTCACTGTCTCGATCGACACCGCGTTCTCGGGAACCTACGAAAGCCTGCGGCGCAACTTCAATGCCGCGGTGGAGACGCTGGAAGAGCTGATCACCGCGCTCATGGCCAGTGCCGGGACGGTCAACACCACCTCGCAGGATATCTCGTCCGCGGCGCGCGACCTGGCCCGCCGGACCGAAAGCAGCGCCGCCACGCTGGAGCAGACCAGCGCCGCCGTCACCGAGCTGAGCAAGAGCGCGGGGACCGCTGCGGAGCGCGCCCGCGAGGCCGATCGGATCATGCGGATCACCCGGGACAACGCGCGCACGAGCCAGGGCACCGTGCGCGGCGCGGTGGACACCATGACCGAGGTCGAGGCCTCCTCCGCCGCGATCTCGAAGATCGTCGACCTGATCGACGACATCGCCTTCCAGACCAACCTGCTGGCGCTGAACGCGGGCGTCGAGGCCGCCCGCGCCGGCGAGCAGGGCCGCGGCTTTGCCGTGGTCGCGATGGAAGTGCGGTCGCTGGCGCATCGCTCCTCGGATGCGGCGCGGGAAATCAACGATCTCATCACCGCAACCCGCGACAGGATCGGTCGCGGGGTGGCGCAGGTGGGCGAGGCCGGCGACGCGCTGAACGGCATCCTCGACCTCGTTAGCGAGGTCTCCGAGCAGATTTCCGGCATCTCGGGGGCCGCCAACGAGCAGTCCGCCGGGGTGCGCGAGATCAGCCTCGCCGTTGCCCAGCTCGATCGTGCAACCCAGGACAATGCCGCCATGTTCGAGCAGTCGGCCGCCTCGAGCCAGCTGCTCACCGAGGAGGCGCGAGTGCTCTTCGACCTCTCCGCGCGCTTCCGCACCCGCGGCACCACCGCGCCGCAGGGCGCGGGGCTGTCGGCCCACCCCGAAGGGGCGGGTTCCGCGGCCGCGGCGGTTGAGGCGGTGCCGGAGGCGCCGCTCGCGGTGGCCGAGGCTCCGGAGCGAGCGGAGATTGGAGAGCCCGAGGCCCCGGAGGGGGCAGAGATGGGAGAGGCCATTGCCGTGCCCGTGCCCTTCGCGCGCAGCGCCTGAGCTGAAGCCGGTCCGGC
>CAYVQK010000128.1:0-10401 GCA_964454145.1 uncultured Oceanicola sp.
CCCGTGGCGTGGGCTACGGCGGCGGCAACGACGAACGCGAGCAGACGCTGAACCAGCTCCTCGTCGAGATGGACGGCTTCGAGGCCAACGAAGGCATCATCATTGTCGCAGCCACCAACCGCCCCGACGTGCTCGACCCTGCGCTGCTGCGCCCCGGCCGCTTCGACCGGCAGGTGCAAGTGCCCAACCCCGACATCAAGGGCCGCGAGAAGATCCTCGGTGTGCACGCCCGCAAGGTGCCGCTCGGCCCTGACGTGGACCTTCGGATCATCGCCCGCGGCACCCCCGGCTTCTCGGGTGCCGACCTTGCTAACCTGGTGAACGAAAGTGCGCTGATGGCCGCCCGCGTGGGCCGTCGTTTCGTGACGATGGAAGACTTCGAGAACGCCAAGGACAAGGTGATGATGGGCGCCGAACGCCGCTCCATGGTCATGACCGAGGACGAGAAGAAGCTGACTGCGTACCACGAGGCCGGTCATGCCGTTGTCGGCCTGAACGTTCCGCAACATGATCCGATCCATAAGGCGACGATCATCCCGCGTGGGCGCGCGCTCGGCTTGGTTCTGTCGCTCCCCGAACGTGACCAGCTTTCGGTGAGCTACACCAAGTACAAGTCCAAGATCGCGATGGCGATGGGCGGGCGCGTGGCCGAAGAGCTGATCTTCGGTCCGGAGAACGTGACCTCCGGTGCGGCCTCCGACATCCAGCAGGTGACGCGGATCGCACGTGCGATGGTGACGCAGTTCGGCTTCGACTCGGAGCTTGGCTACGTCGATTATGCCAACGAGCAGCAGAGCTACCTCGGCGGCTACCAGGGGCAGACCAACCACTCCGGCATCACCCAGAAGCTGATCGACGACAAGGTGCGTGACCTCGTCGAGGAGGGTTACCAGACCGCCAAGCGTATCTTGACCGAGAAGGCCGACGATCTGGAGCGCTTGGCCCAAGGGCTGCTGGAGTACGAGACGCTCACGGGCAACGAGATCACCCGCGTGATCGCTGGCGAGCCGCTCAACCGTGGCGACGATGACGACACCGGTGCCGCACCGGGCGGGAAGGATGACAAGCCTTCCCTCACCGCCATCCCCAAGACCAAGCCGCGCAAAGGTGGCGGCGGGATGGAGCCCGAGCCCTCCGCATGACGGAGCGGTGGTCGCCCTGATCGGGGCAGGCCAAGGATCACGGGCGTCGCGCAATGCGCGGCGCCCGCTTCGTTTCAGGGGACGCCCGTGCGCTCTTTCCCTCCCCACGGCTCTCTCGTACGGTCCGGCGCAGAAGCGGATGGAGCATATCATGGCCGGACTCAAGAAGATCGACGCAACCGCCACCGTGACCTGGCTTGGCTGGGTCGAGAGCCGGGAGGCAACTCTCCGGTCAGAGCCTCTGGAGACCGTTGATGCGACGCTGGACGGCTTCCCGGGAGAAGATCATGGCGGCGCCACCCGCCCTTCGTGCTCTCGCGTCCTCGCGCTGTACCCGAAACGCGGCACGGAGATCCGGAACACCCGGCAACTCTCCATCCTCTCGGCGGAAGAACTGGATGAAATCGCTCGGACATTGAACCTCGAGGCCCTTTCCCCCGACCTCCTCGGCGCGTCGCTCGTCGTTTCAGGCCTGCCGGATTTTTCGCATATTCCACCCGGCACCCGGCTTCAGGCTCCCTCCGGAGCCACCATCACCGTGGATCTCGAGAACGGCCCCTGCAACTTTCCGGCCAAGGAAATCGAAGACACACATCCCGGCCACGGCAAGGGCTTCAAGGCTGCTGCCATGGGCAAACGTGGTGTCACCGCATGGATCGAGCGCGAGGGTCGCATTTCGCTGGGAGACAGGCTCTCTGTCTTCATTCCCGATCAGCCGGCTTGGGCACAGGTTTGAGCAAGCCGCGGGCTGCGGGACCGGCGCGAAGTTTCCAATCGGCACATCCGGTTTCCGCGTCCCGGCGTTTCCGCGCCTGAATATGTCGCAATAGGCCCCCAAACAGGCTGGTCCGGGCGCTACCACATTTGTACCACCGCGACCGGAGGAGGGAGGCCCCATGAGCGTGAAGTCCGATATCGAGATTGCCCGCGAGGCGAAGAAGCGCCCGATCCAGGAGATCGGAGCGAAACTCGGCATTCCGGCCGAACATCTGCTGCCCTACGGCCATGACAAGGCAAAGGTCGGCCAGGCCTTCATCGAGTCCCTTCAAGACAAGCCCAACGGAAAGCTCATCCTCGTCACGGCCATCAATCCCACCCCGGCCGGCGAAGGCAAGACCACCACCACCGTGGGTCTCGGCGACGGGCTCAACGCCATCGGAAAGAAGGCCGCGATCTGCATCAGGGAGGCCTCGCTCGGACCCTGCTTCGGGATGAAGGGCGGCGCGGCTGGCGGTGGTTATGCGCAGGTCGTGCCAATGGAGGAGATGAACCTCCATTTCACCGGCGATTTCCACGCCATCACCTCGGCGCACAATCTTCTGTCGGCCATGATCGACAATCACATCTATTGGGGCAACGAGCTTGGCATCGACGAACGGCGCATCACTTGGCGCCGGGTGATGGACATGAATGACCGGGCCCTGCGCGATACGGTCGTGGGGCTCGGCGGCATTGCCAACGGCTTCTCGCGGCAGACCGGTTTCGACATCACTGTCGCTTCGGAAGTCATGGCAATCCTCTGCCTGTCGAAGGATCTGGCCGATCTCCAGGCCCGGCTCGGCCGGATCATCGTGGCCTACACCCGCGAGCGCACGCCGATCACCTGTGCCGACCTCAAGGCCGATGGCGCGATGACCGTGCTGCTCAAGGACGCCATGCAACCCAATCTCGTACAGACACTCGAGAACAACCCGGCCTTCGTCCACGGCGGTCCCTTTGCCAACATCGCCCACGGATGCAACTCGGTCATTGCCACGACCACCGCGCTGAAGCTCGCCGACTACGTCGTGACGGAGGCCGGGTTCGGGGCGGACCTTGGGGCCGAAAAGTTCATGAACATCAAGTGTCGCAAGGCCCATCTCGCGCCCGACTGCGTGGTTCTCGTGGCCACTGTCCGCGCGATGAAGATGAACGGCGGAGTTGCCAAGGCGGACCTCGGATCGGAGAACGTGAAGGCCGTAAAGGCCGGTTGCCCCAACCTCGGGCGCCACATCCAGAATGTGAAGAGCTTCGGCGTGCCCGTGGTGGTAGCGATCAACCACTTCGTCTCCGATACCGAGGCAGAGGTGCAGGCGGTGAAGGACTACGTCGCCGAAATGGGCTCGGAAGCGATCCTGTGCAAGCACTGGGCTGAAGGCTCGGCCGGCATCACAGATCTCGCGACACGGGTCGCCGCAATTGCCGATAGTGGCTCGTCGCAGTTCGCACCGCTCTATCCCGATGACATGGGCCTGTTCGAAAAGATCGAAACCATCGCCACGCGCATCTACCACGCCGACGAGGTGCTGGCCGACAAGAAGATCCGCGATCAGTTGCGTGCTTGGGAGGCGGCGGGCTTTGGGCATCTGCCTGTCTGCATGGCCAAGACGCAATACAGCTTCTCGACCGACCCCAACCTGCGGGGCGCCCCGACCGGCCATTCGGTGCCGGTGCGCGAGGTCCGGCTTTCGGCTGGCGCCGGTTTCGTCGTGGCGATATGCGGTGAAATCATGACAATGCCCGGTTTGCCGCGCCATCCGGCCGCGGAAACGATCGGGCTCAACGGGGCCGGAGACGTGGAAGGGCTCTTCTGATGCGCAAGCCGCCTGCCGAGATCGAGGCCATGGGCGAAACGCGTGCCCGGACCGGCGCCCCCTCTGACCCCGTTGGTCGATGGACGGCAAGCGTTCTTTGGATGCTCGCGAAGGCATGGGCGCAGGGACGCGTGTCTCGGCCCGATTGCGCCCAGCGGGTGCTGCGCCTGATGATCAAATCCTATGTCCACTGCGCACAACGCCACCTTGGCACCGGCTGCGCCTACCTGTAGTGGCCCGCCCAGAAGACCACCCCATGGAGACCAAAATGAGTGCACAGATCATCGACGGAAAGGCCTTCGCGGCATCGGTTCGTGAGAAGATTGCGGGCCATGTCGCGCGTCTCAAGGCCGACCACGGTGTGACGCCCGGGCTCGCGGTCGTTCTCGTCGGCGAAGACCCGGCAAGCGAGGTCTATGTGGCGGCCAAGCACAGGCAGGCGGTGGAAGTGGGAATGGCCTCCTTCGAGCACAAGCTGCCCGCAGACACGCCGGAGGACGAGTTGTTCGCCCTGATCGACAAGCTCAATGCCGACCCGGATGTGCATGGCATCCTGTGCCAGTTTCCGGTGCCCGCGCATCTGGATGAGCGCCGCACCGTCGCGCGGATTGATCCGGCCAAGGATGTGGACGGCCTGAGCGTGACCAATGCCGGCCTGCTGGCCACCGGCGGCGAGGCTCTGGTGAGCTGCACGCCGCTGGGGTGCTTGATGCTGCTTCGCGATTGCCTCGGCGATCTCACCGGCATGGAGGCTGTGGTGATCGGCCGGTCGAACCTGTTCGGCAAGCCGATGGGCCAGCTGCTGCTCAGGGAGAACTGCACTGTGACCATCGCCCATTCGCGCACCCGCGACCTGCCCGAAGTTTGCCGGCGGGCCGATATCCTCATTGCCGCCGTGGGACGGGCGGAAATGGTGAAAGGCGATTGGGTGAAGCCCGGTGCAACCGTGATTGACGTGGGCATCACCCGGGTCGATCACCCTGACAAGCCCGGAAAGACGCGGCTGATCGGGGATGTCGACTTCGCCGGAGCCTCCGAGACCGCGGCTGCCATCACACCCGTTCCGGGTGGGGTGGGACCGATGACGATTGCCTGCCTGCTGGCCAACACCGTGACGGCCTGTTGCCGCGCAAATGGCCTGCAGGAACCCGAGGGGCTAACCGCCTGATCGCAGCCGTATTTCACGCGCGAGCGCGAGGCGTTCGTCCGCCAATGCTCCCTCGATCGCGAAGGCTTCCTCGGTCACTGCGCCCGGGTCTTCCTGGCCGTCACGCATCGCCTCCTCCAGCCAGTGCAGGATCTGCTCCTGCCCTCGTCCGGCGACCAGCATCGCAATGACCTGCCGCTGTGCGATCAGTCTGCCCTCGGTGGTGGGGTCCATGGGCTCCTCCTTCGGATTGTTGCCATGAAGGATGATAGCGCGTTTCAGCCGAGAGGCACGGCAAGGGCTCGAGCGCCGGTGAGAACGGCGATGGCGCGCGCCTGGAAAAGGCCGCGCAGCACAGGTGCGTCGCAGCGAAGGCCGCCGGTGTAGGCACCAAAGGCCGGCAGAACCAGCCGATTGGCATCGTACACGAAGGCCGGCCTCGATGTTCCCGACCGCGGCAGGCGGTGCTTTGGGTGGTAATGCCCCGACACCTCGCCGCCAACGGCGTGACCGGATGCGATGTGCCGAAAGATCAGGCCGTCCTCGGAGAACTCCGACCGGTGCTCTCCGCCAAGTTCCAGCGGCCCCGGGTCGTGGTTGCCCTCGATCCAGATCCACTTGCGCCCGGCCTGCATGGCTGACAGGCGCAGGCGCATCGCTTCGGGCAGTGCGAGTGCCGCCCCGAGATCGTCAAAGCTGTCACCCAGGCAGATCACCGTCCGTGGCGAGAGAGAAGCCAGTTCCGTCTCGAGGCGCGCAAGCGTCTCCTCCGTCTCGTAAGGCGGCAGCAGCGTGCCTCCGCGACGGGCCATGCGTTCGGACTTGCCAAGGTGCAGGTCGGAAACACACAGGAGCCGTGCTTCCGGCATCCAGAGTGCACCGGAGGGGCGGGCCTGCAATGTGCATCCGGCGAGTTCGAAGCTGTGGGCGTTCATGCTACGTTCTTATTCCGCAGGTCCGGGCCAGTGCAAGCCCTAGGGAGCAAGGCCAGCCTTCGCCATGAGGGCTGCGGCCTCTTCCTCGGCAAGCCGCTCACGCCCTTTTCCGGCGACGGGCACCTTGCCTACTTCAAGCAGCAGGGGCGCTGCCATGGGCGTCACACGGTCGAGCACCACGTGGTCGATCCGTCCCGAGACCCGCGCGAGCATCTCTTCGACGCGGCCGAAGTCCACCAACCCCTTCATGGCCTCTTCGCGGGTGATCCGCATCAGCAGGTGATCGGGATCATACTTTAGGAGCGTGTCGTAGAGGATATCCGACGAGAAGGTGGCCTGGCGCCCGGATTTGCGGGTTTGCGGCAGGTTGCGCTCGATCAGCCCGGCGATCGTTGCGGATGCACGGAATGTTCGCTTCATCACGGCGTTCCTTGCCAACCAGCCTTCAAGCACATCGCGGAGCACCTGCGGGGCCAGCAGAGGGGCAGGATCCTCCACCCGCTCCAGCCCCCAGATCAGCGTCGCGTAATCGGTGGCGACAAACCCCAATGGATCCAACCCGGTTTCTTCCATGCGCCGGGTCACCAGAAGGCCGAGTGTCTGCTGGGCGTTTCGGCCGGCGAAGCCGTAGAGGCAGGTATGGGCCCGACTATCGTGCGGAAAGCTCTCGACCAGCAGTCGGTCTCCGCGCGGAAGCATGGAGACGTCACGTTGAAGGGCAAGCCAGTCTCGAATGTTCTCAGGCAGGGCATGCCAGTCACCGTGGATGAGTTCGAGGATGCGCTCTGTCAGCCGGGTGGAGGCAGAAAACTTGGTGCCCCCGAAAACCGCGATCTTGGGAGTCTTGTGCGCCGAGCGAGAGACCTGCACGGTCATCTCCTTCAGGCCCTCGTATCGCACGATCTCGCCGCCAATCAGAAAGGTGTCTCCTTCGGTGAGCGAGGCGGCAAAGCCTTCTTCGACTTCGCCCAGGGGTTGCCCTCCGCGCCCGCGCATCCGAACCTTCAATAGTTCGGTGTCCTGAATGGTCCCGATGTTCATCCGGATCCGCTGTGCGGCCCGCGGGTCGCGAAGGCCCCAGAGGCCGTCTCTCTGCATCAGTTTCTGCCAGCGATCGTAAGCCCTCAGCGCGTAGCCACCCGTGGCGCAGAAATCGAGGCAGTCGTCGAAGGCGGCCCGGCTCAACCCGCTGTATGCTCCTGCCGTCTTCACCTCATGGAACAGCTCACTCTCGTCGAACGGGCCTGCGCAGGCGCGGATCAGTATGTGCTGACAGAGAACATCTCCCGGCCCTGGGCCGCGCGGCTCGCCGTCGAGGTCGTGTTCTGCCGCAGCCTCAAGCGCCGCGCGGCACTCAAGCACTTCAAAGCGGTTTGCCGGAACGAGACGGGCCTTGGACGGCGCGTTGTATCGGTGATTGGCGCGTCCGATCCGCTGCACCAGTCGCTTCACGTTCTTCGGGCCGCCGATCTGTATGATCAGGTCGACATCACCCCAATCGATGCCGAGATCGAGCGTTCCGGTGCAGACGATGGCCCGCAATTCGCCCGCCACCATCGCGGCCTCCACCTTCTGCCGTTGCTCGCGGGCGAGGGAGCCATGGTGGATGGCGATGGGAAGGCCCTCGTCGTTTGCCAGCCAGAGGTTGTGAAAGAAGATCTCGGCCTGCGCCCGCGTGTTGTGAAAGATCAGCGTTGTCCGATGCTTGCGAACCTCCTGCAGCACTTCGGGAATGGCGTGCACCGCGCCGCCTCCAGCCCAGGGTGGCGGGGTGGCGGTGTTCAGCATTGCGATATCGGGCAATGGGCCCGGGTCTGCCATGATGACAGAGCAGGGAGAAGGATGGCACGCAAGCTGCCGCGCAAGGGCAGGGGGGTCTTCCACCGTTGCGGACAGTCCGACGCGGCGCAGGCCGGGGCACATGGCCTGCAGCCTCGACAAGGCGAGCATCAGCTGGTCGCCCCGCTTGCTCTCGGCCAAGGCGTGAATTTCATCAACAACGACGCGAGAAAGCCCTGCGAAGATCCTTGGTGCATCTTCGTAGGAGATCAGAAGGGCGAGGCTTTCGGGGGTGGTCAGAAGAATGTGCGGAGGGTCGGCCCGCTGGCGCCTGCGCTGAGTGGATGATGTATCGCCCGTCCGGTCTTCGATGCGGATGGGCAGGGCCATGTCCTTGACCGGCCGTCGGAGGTTGCGCCCGATATCCGCAGCCAGGGCCTTGAGAGGCGAGATGTAGAGCGTATGGAGGCCCTCATGCCCTCCGTCGGCCAGTTCCACCAAGGATGGGAGGAAACCGGCGAGGGTCTTGCCGCCACCGGTGGGTGCAATGAGCAGGGTTGCCGGCTCGTCCGCGCGCTCGAGCATCGCAATCTGGTGGGGATGAGGCTCCCACCCATTGCGGGCAAACCAATCGGCGAACCGCGGTGTCAAAGAAGCCATGTGGCCTCAGCCGTTCTCCGGCTCGGCTGAAAGGTCGGCGAGGCTGTCGCGCAGGGCGGAGATCTCTGCGGCAATGCGGCCGCTCGGGTCATCCGGCTCTTCCGACCAGTTCGAGAACCGCTCGATCAGCGGGAGGAAAGTGCGAACCTCCTCCTCTGTCCAGCTTGTCAGAAAATGCCCAAGTGTCAGAAACTTGTACTCGCGTACGGCCTGAACGATCCGGTCACCCTCCGAGGTGACCTCAAGAATGGCACGCCGCGCGTCTTCCTGGCTTACCCCGCGCCGAACGAGCCCCTTGCGGATCAGTTCCGTTGTCAGACGTGAAGCACGCGAGGGGTCGATGCCGAGACGTGTGGCGACGCTACCGACGGTGGTTTCACCCAGATCCTCGTCACCGAACTCGTTCGCAGGTCTCCAAATGGCGATCAGCGCATCAAGTTCGGCCATTTCAACCCGAAGTCCCAGTTCGCGAACGGCTCGGATCCCGAGTTCGCGCTTGGTAACCCGACGGCGCCAACGCTGCATCACGGCGTCCAGTTCGAGGGAGCTTTGCGCCAGGTATTCACTGACCCCGACTTGCCCGAGCTTGCGCACCATTTCCAGGTCTCTTTCGCTCAATGGCATTCCCCTAATTTTCGTGTTGTTGACATATATATGTTTATAGCACATATACCCCATAACGGACAAAGCCAAGGCGGTGCTGCCTTGGATGCCGAGGACATACCGGTGAGCGTAGCAGACGAAAAGAGCTTTGTAGAGGGCGAGACGAAGGGCCGCGTCGGCCTAGTTCTGGTTGCGGTGGGGGCGACGTTGCTCTTCGCCTCGCTGGGCCAGACCATCGTCACGACTGCGATGCCGACCATGGTTGCGGAACTCGGTGGTGTGGATCACATCACCTGGATCATCACGGCCTTTCTGCTGGCTTCCACCATCGGCGCTCCGATCAGCGGAAAGCTGGGAGATCTCTTCGGCCGGAAGGTCGTGATCCAGGCGGGCATTCTCGTTTTCGTGCTCGGCGCCGCGATTTGCGGGTTCGCGCAGTCGATGGAAATGCTCATTGCGGGTCGGGCGGTGCAGGGGCTGGGCGGCGGGGGTCTCATCGTGGTGTCCATGGCCGTGGTTGCCGACGTTCTCCCGCCTCGGGAGCGAGGAAAGGCGCAGGGCCTGCTTGGCGCCGTGTTCGGTGTGTCCACAGTGATCGGGCCGCTCATAGGTGGCTTTCTTGTCGAGGCACTCAGCTGGCACTGGATATTCTTCGTCAATTTCCCTGTCGGCTTGCTGGCCTTCATCGTATTGGGCCTCGCGCTCGAAACGCCCGTGCGCGAGAAACGGGCAAAGCTCGACTTCGCAGGCGCCGGACTGTTGGCCACCGTTCTCTCGGTGGCAGTGCTCGGCTCCAATCTCGGCGGGACGGTCCTCCCCTGGGACAGCCCGGCTTTCCTCGGCCTCGTAGTCCTTGGACTGGCGGCTGTTGCCGGGTTCGTCATCGCCGAGCAGCGTGCGGAAGAGCCCATCCTCCCTCTGGGGCTCTTCCGCAACAACACCTTCCTGGTCGTCAATTCGGTCGGGTTCATGGTTGGGGTGGCGATGTTCGGTACCATCACCTTCATCCCGCTCTATCTTCAGGTCGTGCAGGGCGTTTCGCCCGCCGTGTCCGGCCTGTTCCTGACTCCGATGATGGCAGGCCTCATCGCCTCTTCTACAGCAGCGGGCCAGATCATGGGGCGCACCGGGCGCTACAAGATCATGCCCACCCTGTCGACGGGACTCCTGGCCCTTGCCATGCTCTCCCTGTCGACACTCTCCGAAGGCTCGCCCCTCTGGTTGGTCGCCGTCTCGATGATCTGCGTGGGCCTCGGGCTCGGGCCGGTGTTCTCGATCGGTGTCGCGGCCATCCAGAACGCCGTGCCACGGCACATGCTGGGCGTCGGCACGGCCTCGGCCAACATGTTCCGGCTGATCGGCGGCTCCATCGGGACCGCGGCGTTCGGAGCGATCTTTGGCAGCGGCCTGGCCAACAACCTCGCCGGGGCCTTGCCGGGCGAGGCCAGCCTCAGCTCCATCAGCGCGGCCACGTTGGCCCGGATGCCGCTTGAGGCGCAGCAGGAAGTGACCCACGGTTTCTCGCTCGCCCTGCACCCGATCTTCTGGTGCGGCGCCGCGGT
>CAYVQK010000129.1:0-10386 GCA_964454145.1 uncultured Oceanicola sp.
GGGAGGTCTGGTGCGACGGCATGGAGGTGAGCCAGTTCACCTATTTCCAGCAGGTTGGCGGCCATGACTGCACGCCGGTGAGCGGCGAGCTGACCTATGGCCTCGAGCGGCTGGCGATGTATGTGCTGGGCGCGGGTCACGTGATGGACATGCCCTACAACGACCCGCAGACCGAGATCGCGCTGACCTATGGCGACGTGTTCCGCCAGACCGAGGCCGAGTACTCGCGCTGGAACTTCGACGTGGCCGACACGGAGACGCTGCTGAAGCACTTCGAGGATGCCGAGGCCGAGTGCCAGCGCATCCTTGCGGCGCCGGCGGTGGACCCGAAGACGGGCCGGCGGATCGTGATGGCGCACCCGGCCTATGACCAGTGCATCAAGGCCAGCCACCTCTTCAACCTGCTCGACGCGCGGGGGGTGATCTCTGTCACCGAGCGGCAGGCTTACATCGGGCGGGTGAGAGCGCTCGCCAAGCAATGCGCCGATGCCTTCGTGCAGACCGAGGCCGGGGGCTGGGTGCCGGACGCGGCGGCCCCGGCAGACGCATGAACGGGAAGCTGGTCGGAGGGTTCATCGTGGTATCGGCTCTCGTCGTCGGCGCGGCGATCTATTACCTCCAGGAATATTACTACTACACGCCGGTTCAGCTGGCCGAGGGTGACGTGGCCGTGGAACTGACCTCGCTCGCCAGCGGGGTGCCCGAGGCGATCATCGCCGACGAGTTCCGGGCGATCGACGCGGACTCGAGCCCGATCCGCTATCGCGCCTGCTTCACCACCCCGATGAGCCAGGCGATGCTGAGCGAGACCTATGTGCCCTATGCCGAGGCGGTGCCTCTGACCGGGCCGGGCTCGTTCGACTGCTACGACGCAGAGGAGATCGGGCTGGCGCTGGAGGAGGGCCGGGCGATGGCCTTCACCGGCATCAAGAATGTTTACTACGGGATCGACCGGGTGGTGGCGATCCTCGACGACGGGCGCGGCTTTGTCTGGCACCAGATCAACGCCTGCGGCGAGGAGGTGTTCGACGGCAACCCGCCGCCGCCCGGCTGCCCGGACCCCGAAGGATACAAGGCGGACACGCCGCAGGAAGGCGAGAGCAATGGCTGATCTTCTGATCGAACTCTTCTCCGAGGAAATCCCCGCGCGGATGCAGCGCAAGGCGGCGGAAGACCTGAAGACGCTGGTGACGAACGGGCTGGTGGAGGCGGGGCTGACCTATTCGGGCGCCCGGGCGTTCTCGACGCCGCGCCGGCTGGCGCTGGCGGTGGACGGGTTGCCGGGCAAGAGCCCGGCCACGCGGGAAGAGCGCAAGGGGCCGCGGACGGATGCGCCGGAGAAGGCGCTGGAGGGGTTTTTGCGCTCGACCGGGCTGGAGAAGAGCCAGCTCGAGGAGCGGGACGACAAGAAGGGCAAGGTCTTCTTTGCCGTGATCGAGAAGCCGGGGCGGGCGGCGCCGGAGATCGTGGCCGAGGTGCTGGAGGGCGTGGTGCGCGGCTTCCCCTGGCCCAAGTCGATGAGATGGGGGGCTGGCAGCTTGCGTTGGGTGCGGCCGTTGCATTCGATCCTCTGCATTCTGAGTGACGAGAGCGGCGCCGAGGTGGTGCCGCTGGAGGTGGACGGGATCGTGGCGGGCGACCGGACGCGGGGCCATCGCTTCCTTGCGCCGGACGCATTTTCCGTCACGAGTTTCGAGGATTACACGGCGAAGCTCAAGCGCTCGAAGGTGGTGCTGGATGCCGAGGCGCGGGCCGAGACCATCGCCCATGACGCCGCCCAGCTGGCCTTTGCCAAGGGGCTGGAGCTGGTCGAGGACAAGGGGCTGCTGGCGGAGGTCTCGGGCCTCGTGGAGTGGCCGGTGGTGCTGATGGGCGAGATCGAGGAGCAGTTTCGCGGGTTGCCGCCGGAGGTGCTGCAGACCTCGATGAAGGAGCATCAGAAGTTCTTCTCGGTGAAGAACGCGCAGGGGCAGATCGTGAGCTTCGTCACCGTGGCGAACATGGAGACGAGGGACAACGGCGCGACGATCCTTGCGGGCAACCAGAAGGTGCTGGCGGCGCGGCTGTCGGACGCGAAGTTCTTCTGGGAGAACGACCTGCGGGTGGCGAAGTCCGAAGGCATGGAGGCCTGGACGAAGCGACTGGAGAACGTGACCTTCCACAACAAGCTCGGGAGCCAGGCGGAGCGGATCGCGCGGATCGCGGCGCTGGCGGAGAGCCTCGCGCCGATGGTGGGTGCCGATGCCGCGCTGGCAGGGCAGGCGGCGCGGGTGGCGAAGGCCGATCTGAGCTCGGAGATGGTCTTTGAATTCCCGGAACTTCAGGGGCTTATGGGGCGGTATTACAGTGATGCTTCAGGCCTGCCCGCCGAGGTGGCGGCGGCCTGCGAGGAGCATTATTCGCCGCTGGGGCCGTCGGACGATGTGCCGACGGCGCCGGTTTCGGTGGCGGTGGCGCTGGCCGACAAGCTGGACACGCTGACGGGATTCTGGGCGATCGACGAGAAGCCGACCGGCTCGAAGGATCCGTTCGCGCTGCGGCGGGCGGCGCTGGGGGTGATCCGGCTGGTGCTGGCGAACGGGTTGCGGCTTCATCTCGACCGGCTGATCGACGCGCAACTGCTGCGGCACCAGATCGAACCCGACGACAGAAAGGCCGAAGCGCTGCGTGACGCGCTGCTCGCCGAGATCGCTCAGCATGGCGTGTTCGGCGGAGCCGCCCGCGCCGTGCTCGACGGTATCGAAGGGGAGGCCCCGGCCTGGATCGAGAAGGTGACGGCACACAACCCGGACACCTCCGACGACCTCCTCGCCTTCGTCCACGACCGCCTGAAGGTTCACCTGCGCGACCAGGGCATCCGGCATGACGTGATCGATGCCTGCCTGGCGATGCCGAACAAGGATGACCTGACCCTGCTGGTGAAGCGGGCGGAGGCGGTGCAGGCGTTCCTCGGCACCGAGGATGGCGAGAACCTCGTGCAGGGGTTCAAGCGGGCGAACAACATCCTGACCCAGGCGGAGGCCGCGGATGGAGTGGAATACTCCTTCGGGCCCGATGCGAAGCTGGCGGAGGCGCCGGAGGAGAAGGCGCTGTTCGCGGCGCTGGATGCCGCGGAGCCGGCCATTGCAAGCGCGGTGGAGGCCGAGGACTTCGCCGCCGCAATGGCGCGGATGGCGGCGCTGCGCGCGCCGATCGACGGGTTCTTCGACGGGGTGCAGGTGAACGCGGAGAGTGATATCCTGCGGCGGAACCGGCTGAACCTGCTGCATCGCATCCGCGAGACCTGCTCCAAGGTGGCGGATTTGTCGCGGCTGGAAGGCTAAGGCCCTGACCGGGTTGGTGTTAGCGTTAACCCGCTCTTAACGTCGCCCTTGCCCGACTCGTTTTCCGGGTTATTCTGCACCACAGAAAGGATTGCTGCGTTGCAGAAATCGACCTTGATCGCAGGATTTACCGAAATCACCGCCGAGGCCGCGATGGCGGCCTCGACCCACGGCGGGCGCGCGAAGTGCCTGCAGCGGCTGATCCGGCTCGGCCTGCCGGTGCCGCACACCGCGGCTTTGCCATTCCAGGCGGTCCACGGGTTGGCGGCGGGGCAGGGGTTTGACGTGGCGCAGCTTCTGGCGCTCTTCGGCAAGGCGCCGCTCCTCTGCGTGCGCCCCTCCAGCCAGGATCCCGACTGGGGCGGGCCCGGCGCGATCCTGAACATCGGGATGAACGACCGCCGCCACCTCGAACTGAGCCAGACCCATGGCGACGAGGCGGCCTCGGTGCTCTACCTGCGCTTCATCCAGAGCTACGCGGTGCATGTCGCCCGGCTCGATGCGGATGCCTTCGATCTCGATGACGACGATCCGACCGAGCGTTTGAAGCTGGCGCTGAAGATCTACGAGGAAGAGGCCGACGAGCCCTTCCCGCAGGAGGCGGAGGTGCAACTGCTGGAGGTTCTGCGCTCGATGGCGCGGGCCTGGGAGGGCACCACGGCGCGGCTGCTGAGGCAGGCCCGCGGTGCGCCGCCCGATGCCGGGCTGGGGCTGGTGGTGCAGGAGATGGCGCTGGGTGTGGGCCCGGGCGAGAGCGGCTCGGGCGTGATCCGCTGCGTCGACCAGGTGACGGGCGTGCGCCGGGTCTCGGGCCGCTACCTGCGCCAGAGCTTCCTGCGCGATGCGCTGGAGGCCAACGGCGAGGCGCTCTACCTGCTGGACGACGCGCGCGGGCCCTCGCTGGAGGGCGAGCAGCCGGAAATCATCGAGCGGCTGACCGAGATGGCCGATCTCTGCCGCGCCCGGCTGCGCGAGGAGATGGAGATCGAGTTCACCCTCGAGCGTGGCAAGCTGAGGGTGCTCGATGCGGTGCGGGTCAGCCGCAGCCCGCGGGCTGCGCTGAAAATCGCGGTGGCGCTGGCGGAGGACGGGATCATCAGCCGGGAGGAGGCGGTGATGCGGGTGCAACCGCGCGCCCTGCCCGAGTTGCTGCACCCGCAAGTGGACCCGAAGGCGAAACGTGACAGCATCGTGCGCGGCATCGCCGCCAGCCCCGGCGGGGCGATCGGCAAGCTGGTGTTCTCGGCCCAGGCGGCGCAGGCCAGCGCGGCGCAGGGCGAGCCCTGCATCCTCGCGCGCCGGGAGACGACGCCGGAGGACATTCGCGGGATGCACGTGGCCAACGGCATTCTGACCGAGCGGGGCGGGATGACCAGCCACGCGGCGGTGATCGCCCGGGGCCTCGGTCTGCCCTGCATCGTGGGGGCCAACGGCATCCGCCTCTCGACCTCGAAAAAGACGCTGAAGACGGTGGACGGACGCAGTTTCAAGGAAGGCGACGTGGTGACGATCGACGGCACCACGGGCGAGGTCTTGCTGGGCGAGGTCGACATGCTGGAGCCGGCGCTGGACGAGAGCTTCCAGTCGCTGCTCGACTGGGCCGACGAGGCGCGCGACATCGGCATCCGGGCCAACGCCGACACGCCGGCGGATGCGCAGACGGCGCGGATGTTCAAGGCCGAGGGCATCGGGTTGTGCCGGACCGAGCACATGTTCTTCGAGGAAGGGCGCATGATGGTCATGCGCGAGATGATCTTCGCCAACTCCGAGGGCGACCGGCGCGCGGCGCTGGACCAGCTTCTGCCGATGCAGCGCGAGGATTTCACGGCGCTCTTCGGGATCATGGTGGGCCAGCCGGTGTGCATTCGCCTGTTCGACCCGCCGCTGCACGAGTTTCTGCCCTCCGACCGCGAGGGGATGCGGGCGCTGGCCGAGGCCCTGAGCCTGCCCTTGAGCGACGTGGCGCACCGGGTGGAGGCGATGGCCGAGTTCAACCCGATGCTGGGCCTGAGGGGCGTGCGGCTGGGCGTGACGGTGCCCGAGATCTACGACATGCAGGCGCGCGCGATCTTCGAGGCGACGGTGGCTGTGGCCCGGAAGGGCGCGCCGGTGGTGCCAGAGATCATGCTGCCGCTGGTGAGTGCCCGGCGCGAGGTGGAGCTGCTGAAGACCCGGATCGACGGGGTGGCGGCGGCGGTGCGCAACGAGACCGGCGTGGATTTCGACTACCGGCTGGGTGTGATGGTGGAGACGCCGCGGGCGGCGCTGCGGGCAGGTGACATCGCCGGCCACGCGACCTTTCTCAGCTTCGGCACCAACGACCTGACGCAGATGACCTATGGCCTCAGCCGCGACGATGCCGGCAAGTTCATGGGCGCCTACGTGAAGCAGCAGGTCTTCCCGGAAGACCCGTTCCACACGCTCGACCAGGAGGGTGTGGGCGAGCTGCTGATGCTGGGCGCCGAGCGGGCGCGGGCGGCGCGGCCGGGGGTGACGCTCTCGGTCTGCGGTGAGCACGGGGGCGACCCCGACACCATCGCCTTCTGCCGTGAGGCGGGGTTCGACTACGTCTCCTGTTCACCCTTCCGTGTGCCGGTGGCGCGGCTTGCCGCCGCCCACCTGGCGATTCGCGACAGGGTTGGCGACGCTCAACAAGAGCTTCGTTAGGATTATCAATAGGTTTTCGGGCGTATTGGCCACGTTTTGGAAACAATATGGGCTGAACTGCGCCGATTGCGCGCAGGCCTGACCCCCGGGGGTAGACAGCCCCTTGCGCCATCCGCTAATCGCCCCCTCGGCTTGGCACGAGCCTGGGACGTGCTGCGAATACGAGAATACGATGCAAAACCTGCGCCGGAACCTGCCCGCGCTGGCCTTCGCCCTTTTGGGCCTGACCACCGCCATTGCCCCCGCCCACGCCGAAACCGTGATGTCGACCTCGACCGCGCCTTCGGCCGTGATCCTCGCAAGTGCCCCCACCGACCCCGAGCTCGACCAGCGTCTCGATGCGCTGCTCGGACAGGAGCGCAAGGCCTTCCAGGCGGTCGGCGGCAAGCGGATCAAGCGGCTGGCGACGACCCCGCGCGGCACCTACGGCACCCCCGGCTCGATCGAGGTGAGCTACAGCGGCGGATGGATCGACAGCCAGCCCCGCGTTTCCAACGGCGGCGCGGAATGGGCCTGCCTGGCCGAGGCGCTCTACTTCGAAGCGCGCGGCGAGACGGTGAAGGGCCAGTTCGCCGTGGCCGAGGTGATCCTGAACCGGGTCAGCTCGGGACTCTACCCCGGCTCGGTCTGCGGCGTGATCCACCAGGGCACCGGCCGGCGCTACCAGTGCCAGTTCACCTACACCTGCGACGGCTACTCCGATGCCATCCGCGAGCCGGCCGCCTACGAGCGGGTGGGCAAGATTGCCTGGCTGATGCTGAACGGCGCGCCGCGCCAGCTCACCTCGGGCGCGACCCACTATCACACCAACGCCGTGCGCCCGAGCTGGTCGCGCAGCTTCAAGCGCACCGCGCAGATCGGCGTGCACAGTTTCTATCGGCATCCGCGGTCCTGACCGGCTGGCATGCCATCGGTGCAATGTTGCCATGTCGCATTCGGTTTCACTAATATGTGAGTAGCTCCCTGCGCCGCGACATGGCAGGTGAAACCCGAACCCCGAACGATGACCGAGGCATGTATCCGATGATCTCAAGACGACGCCTTCTTGCCGGCACCGCTGCGCTGGCTGCCGCGCCCGCCATGAGCTGGGCCGAAGAAATCGACCCCAACTCCATGCACAGCCAGGCGCAGGTTCGCCGCAATACCTCGAGCTTCTCGGCCCAGGATTGGCGCGACCATTTCAGCACCCTGGGCAAGGCCTCGATCGTGTGCGACACCATCAGCCGCGCGCTGCACTTCTGGTCGGGCGACGGCTCGATCTACAGGGTCTATCCGACCTCCGTGCCGATGACCGACGAGCTGAAGCGTACCGGCTACACCGAGGTGGTGCGCAAGAAGGTCGGCCCGGACTGGACGCCGACCCCCTCGATGGTCGCCCGCGACCCGAGCCTGCACTACATGCCGCCGGGCCCCGACAACCCGCTTGGCACCCATGCGATGTACCTCGGCTGGCCCGCCTACCTGATCCACGGCACCCATGACACCCGCAAGATCGGGCGCCGCTCGTCGTCGGGCTGCATCGGCACCTACAACGAGCTGATCGCGCAGCTCTTCGAGCTGACGCCGATCGGCACCCAGGTGCGCGTCATCTGATTGATCTCGACCGCTGGTCGTGGAATGAGGCGAGGCATGGATGAAACCGGCCTCGCCTTTTCCGTTCACGCCCCGCGTGACGTGATCGCCCTTCGGGAGCTCTACCGCGACGTGGAGATCGGCGCCTTTGCCGACGAGCGCGGGATTCGCCAGAGGCTGTGCTTCGAGGTGCATGCCGAGGTCACGGGCGAGCCCGCGGGTGACGACGTGGACAAGGTGGTGAGCTACGACACGCTCATCGGCGCGGTCGACGGGGCGCTGGCCGAGGGCCGGGTGGATCTCCTGGAAACGCTGGTCGACAGGATCGCGGGCCGGGTCTTCTCGGAGCCGCGGGTGGCGCGCATGGCGGTGCGGATCGACAAGCTGGAGCGGGGCGAGTTCGTGCTGGGCGTGGAGGCGCTGCGGGTGCGGGGCGAGGTGGCGCCGGTGGAACTGCCCGCCGCGGTGCCCGAGGTCTGCCTGATGGTGCTGGGCTCCACCGTGCCGCCGGCGCAGGGGCCGGTGCTCTATGTCGTCGCGCCGGGCTACGTGCCCAAGGCGCAGGGCGAGGAAGCGAAGGGGCGGGTGCTGCTGCTCGCGATGGAGCAGGCGGCCTGGATCGCGGCGGAGGGCGTGGAGGGCGCGCGGGTTGTAAGCTCGCGCACCGAGATCGGCTTCTGCGCGGCGCAGGGCATCCCGGCCTTCTGGGCGCCGTCGCGGCTGGTGCTGGCGGCGGTCGAGCCGCCCGAGATGCGGGTGGCGGCGCTAGCGGAGTGGCTCGCGCGGGAGCTGTCGGCATGAGATACATCCGCCCGCTCGTGCAGGTGGACCCGGCCCGGCCCGAGGGCGCGCTGACGCTTGCGGGCGGGTGGTGCTGGTTCGACCGGGTGGAGCTGCTGTCACGCGACGCGCCGCCTGCGGTGGTGCCGGTGGAAGCGCTGACTCCGGAAGAGCTGGCGCCGCTCACTGCGCCCCGGGCGCCGGTGGCCGGCATCGCGATGGACGCGCCGCGGATCATGGCGATCCTGAACGTGACGCCCGACAGCTTTTCGGACGGGGGCGTGCATACGGGCCGCGAGCTGGAGGATGCGCTGGCGCTTGCCGGTGTGGCGGACATCCTCGACGTCGGCGGCGAGAGCACCCGGCCGGGCGCGGCGGAGGTGGCCGTGGCGGAGGAGATCGGGCGCGTGGTGCCGGTGGTGGAAGGGCTGCGGGCGGCGGGCTGCGCCACGCCGATCTCGCTCGACACCCGCAAGGCCGCAGTGGCCCGGGCCGGTCTGGCGGCGGGGGCGGACATGGTGAACGACGTGTCGGCCATGCTCTTCGACCCGGAGATCGCGCAGGTGACGGCGGAGACGGGGGCTCCGATCTGCCTGATGCACGCGCAGGGATCGCCCGAGACGATGCAGAAGGATCCGCGCTACACCGATGTGGTGCTCGACGTCTACGACCATCTGGCCGCCCGTGTCGCGGCTGCCGAGGCGGCGGGGATCGCGCGGGCGCGGATCGTGGTGGACCCTGGGATCGGCTTCGGCAAGACCATGGAGCACAACCTGGCGCTGCTGGCGCGGCTGTCGCTGTTTCATGGCCTCGGCTGCCCGGTGCTGCTGGGCGTCAGCCGCAAGAAGTTCATCGGCACCATCGGCGAGGTGGAGGTGGCCGCCGAGCGGATGCCCGGCAGCCTTGCGCTGGCCGTGCTTGCCGCCGCACAGGGGGTGCAGCTATTACGGGTGCATGATGCGCGGGAGACCCGGCAGGGCCTGAGGCTCGCCGCCGCGCAATGGGGCATGTGAGGAGGCCGGCATGGGCAGGACGTTGTTCGGAACCGACGGGGTGCGCGGGCGGGCCAACGCGGCCCCGATGACCGCCGAGATGGCGCTGAAGCTGGGCGCCGCTGCGGGCCGCTACTTCCGCCGCGACGGATCGGGCGGGCACCGGGTGGTGATCGGCAAGGACACGCGGCTTTCGGGCTACATGTTCGAGAACGCGCTGACGGCGGGGCTGACGAGCACGGGGATGAACGTGCTGCTGCTGGGGCCGGTGCCGACGCCGGCGGTGGGCTACCTCACCAGCTCGATGCGGGCCGACGTGGGCATCATGATCTCGGCATCGCATAACCCGGCGCATGACAACGGGATCAAGTTTTTCGGGCCGGACGGGTTCAAGCTGTCGGATGAGGCCGAGGAGGAGATCGAGGCGCTGGTGGCCTCCGGGGTGGAGCCCGCTTCGGCCGAGAACATCGGCCGGGCCAAGCGGATCGACGACGGGCGCTTCCGCTACGTGGAGCGGGCAAAGGCGAGCTTTCCGGTGGGGGCCTCGCTGGCCGGGCTGAAGGTTGTGGTGGATTGCGCGAACGGCGCGGCCTATCGCACCGCGCCAGAGGTGCTCTGGGAGCTGGGCGCCGAGGTGGTGCCGCTGGGGGTGCATCCCAACGGGTTCAACATCAATGACAAATGCGGCTCGACCTCGCCACAGGCCGCCGCCGAGGCGGTGGTGGCCCATGGCGCGGACGTGGGCATCTGCCTCGACGGCGACGCCGACCGCATCCTGCTGATCGACGAGACCGGCACCATCGCCGACGGCGACCAGATCATGGCGCTGATGGCCGGCCGCTGGGCCGAGGAAGACCGGCTCAACGGCGGCACGCTGGTCGCCACGGTGATGTCGAACCTCGGGCTCGAGCGTTTTCTCGGCGATCGTGGCCTCACCCTCGCCCGCACCAAGGTCGGCGACCGCTACGTGGTCGAGACCATGCGCGCCAAGGGCTACAACCTCGGCGGCGAGCAGTCCGGGCACATCGTGATGACCGATTACGCCACCACCG
>CAYVQK010000130.1:0-10341 GCA_964454145.1 uncultured Oceanicola sp.
CGCCAACTGCGATTACTCCTTCCACATGGCGGTCACCTGGTGGAGCGAGCAGGTGTTCCGCGAAATGGAGACGGTCGTAAAAGACCGCGGAATCAACACGTTCAAGCATTTCATGGCCTACAAGGGCGCGTTGATGGTGAACGATGACGAGATGTATGCCTCGTTCCAGCGGCTGGCCGAACTGGGTGCCACGGCGATGGTGCATGCCGAGAACGGCGACGTGGTGGCGGAGCTGACGGCGAAGCTGCTCGCGGCGGGCAACAACGGGCCGGAGGCCCACGCCTATTCGCGGCCCTCCCAGGTGGAGGGCGAGGCGACCAACCGGGCGATCATGATCGCCGACATGGCGGGCGTGCCGCTCTACGTGGTGCACACCTCCTGCGAGGAGGCACATGAGGCGATCCGCCGAGCAAAGCAGAACGGCAAGCGGGTGTGGGGCGAGCCGCTGATCCAGCACCTGACACTGGACGAGAGCGAGTATTTCAACCCCGACTGGGACCACGCGGCGCGGCGGGTCATGTCGCCTCCGTTCCGCAACAAGAAGCACCAGGACAGCCTCTGGGCGGGGCTTCAGAGCGGCACGCTCTCGGTCGTGGCGACCGATCATTGCGCCTTCACCACCGAGCAGAAACGCTACGGGGTGGGCGATTTCTCGAAGATCCCGAACGGCACCGGCGGGCTCGAGGACCGGATGCCGATGCTCTGGACGCATGGCGTGGCGACCGGGCGGCTGACGCCGAACGAGTTTGTCGCAGTCACTTCAACAAATATCGCCAAGATATTGAATTGCTATCCGAAAAAGGGCGCGATCCTCGTGGGTGCGGATGCCGACATCGTCGTCTGGGATCCGAAGAAGGAAAAGACGATCTCTGCGGGCTCACAGCAATCCTCCATCGACTACAACGTGTTCGAAGGCCAACACGTGAAAGGCCTGCCCCGGTTCACGCTGACGCGCGGCCATGTGGCGGTGCATGATGGGGAGATCCGCACGCAGGAGGGGCATGGGGAGTTTGTAGCACGGGAGCCTAACGCAACGGTTAACAAGGCGTTGTCGACCTGGAAGGAGCTCACCTCGCCCCGCCCGGTCGAGCGCAAGGGCATTCCGGCGACGGGGGTTTGATGGCCGCCGAAGCCTCTGGAAAGACTGAAGGAAGTCCGGTGAGCAACACCGTGATAAGCGCCGAGAACCTCGACCTGACCTTCCAGACGAAGGACGGGCCGGTGCATGCGCTGAAGGGCGTTTCGCTGGATATCGAGAAGGGCGATTTCGTCAGCTTCATCGGACCATCGGGCTGTGGCAAAACGACATTCTTACGTTGTATTGCCGCGCTCGAGCAGCCCACCGGCGGGCGCCTCAGCGTGAACGGGATGACCCCGGAAGAGGCCCGCAAATCAAGGGCTTACGGATATGTCTTCCAGGCGGCCGGGCTTTATCCCTGGCGGACGATCGCCGGGAATATCAAGCTGCCGCTCGAGATCATGGGGTTCAGCCGGGCCGAACAGGAGCAGCGGGTGAGCAACGTGCTGCAACTCGTTGATCTGGAAGGCTTTGGGGGCAAATACCCCTGGCAGCTCTCGGGGGGCATGCAGCAGCGGGCCTCCATCGCCCGGGCGCTTGCCTTCGATGCCGAAATTCTCCTTATGGATGAACCCTTTGGTGCCCTCGACGAGATCGTGCGCGACCACCTGAACGAGCAGCTTCTGGCGCTCTGGGCGCGGACCGGCAAGACCATCGGATTTGTTACCCATTCCATACCCGAAGCGGTCTATCTCTCAACCAAGATAATCGTTATGTCACCGCGCCCTGGCCGGATAACCGACGTGATCGAGAGCCCGCTCCCGCGGGAAAGGCCTTTGGAAATCAGGGACTCACGAGAGTTCATTGAAGTGGCGCACAGGGTCCGCGAGGGGCTCAGGGCGGGGCATTCCTATGACGATTAACCCCAAATTGCGAAGGGGGCACACCCCATGCACAACAGATGCACAGCCGATGCACATCCCATGCATATGCGGTGCGCGCATAGCTTGGTAAATTAATGCGCCGCGCGCTGCCTGTTCTCACCGTTCTCGCCGTCATCATCGGCGTCTGGTACCTCGGGGCCTGGCGGATGAACGCGCCCTGGGCCCTGGCGCAGGCCGAGCGGGCCGGGCAGGAGCTGAGCGCGGGCGAGCTCTTCACCGCCACCATGAACCAGGACAGGCCGCGGTTGCCGGCGCCGCACCAGGTGGCGACGGAGCTGTGGAAGACGACCGGCGACATGGCGCTGCGGGGGCAGGCTTTCAGCAAGCGGTCGCTGATCTATCATGCTGCGGTGACCCTGGGCGCCACGCTCACCGGCTTTGCGCTGGGGGTGACGCTGGGCATCCTGGGGGCGGTGGCCATCACCTATTCCCGCGTGTCGGAGATGAGTCTGATGCCTTGGGCCATCGTGAGCCAGACCATTCCCATCGTCGCGCTGGCGCCGATGATCATCGTGCTGTCGAACGCGGTGGGCATCGAGGGGCGGGGCGTGCCGAAGGCGATCATCTCGGCCTACCTGTGCTATTTCCCGGTCATGGTGGGCATGGTGAAGGGGCTGAACTCGCCCAGTCACCAGCAGCTCGACCTGCTGAAGACCTACAATGCGAGCGGCCGTGAGAGCTTCTTCAAGCTGCGGCTGCCGGCCTCGATGCCCTATCTGTTCACCTCGCTGAAGGTGGCGATCGCGGCGGCGCTGGTGGGCACGATCGTGGGCGAGCTTCCCACCGGGGCGATCAACGGGCTCGGCGCCCGTATTCTGATCGGCGACCAGTTCGGCACGCCGCTGGCGATCTGGGCGGCGCTCTTTGCCGCCGCGATCCTCGCGGGCGTGCTGGTGACGGTGATCGGCGGGGTGCAGGGGCTGGTGCTGAAGCGCATGGGGATGGCGCGATGACCGCGGTACTCGCAGCTCTTGCCTTCTGGCTGGCGGCCTGGGCGCTGAACGCCTGGCTGGCGAACTCGCCCTGGCGGAAGGCGCGGGTGGTGCGGATCGCGGTACCGGTGATCTTCGGCCTCGCGGTGCTGGTGCTGTGGCAGGGGCTGGTGCGGGGGCTGAACGTGAGCCCGGTGATCCTGCCGGCGCCCACGGACATTGCGGCGACCTTCGTCAGCTCGACCGACACGCTGTGGGAAGACTTCGTGCAGACGGCGCTGAAGGGCGCGCTCTCGGGCTACCTCATCGGCTGCGGCGCGGCCTTTGTGACCGCGCTGGCGATCGACCGGAGCGCGTTCCTCACGGCCGGGCTCCTGCCCATCGGCAACTTCGTGGCGGCGTTGCCCATCGTGGGTATCGCGCCGATCCTCGTGAGCTGGTTCGGCTTCGACTGGCAGTCGAAGGCGGCGGTGGTGGTGGCGATGGTGTTCTTCCCGGTTCTGGTGAACGTGGTGCAGGGCCTGCGCGAGGCGGATGCGATGCAGAAGGATCTGATGCGCACCTATGCGGCGAGCTACTGGCAGACCCTCTTCAAGCTGCGGCTGCCGGCGGCGATGCCCTTCGTCTTCAACGGGCTGAAGATCGCCACCACGCTGGCGCTGATCGGGGCCATCGTGGCCGAGTATTTCGGCTCGCCGGTGCGCGGCATGGGCTTCCGGATTTCGACCGGGGTGGGGCGGCTGGCGATCGACCTCGTCTGGGCCGAGATCGCCGTGGCGGCCCTTGTGGGCACTGTTTTTTATGGCATCGTGGCCATGATCGAGAAACTCGTGACCTTCTGGCACCCCAGCCAGAGGGTGGGGTGATCGGGGGGACAAACGCGCCGGGGGGCGCATGACAAAGCCAACAAGGAGAGTGACGATGAAAAAGATGCTACTGGGCGCCGCGCTGGCGCTGACCGCAGGCGCGGCGCAGGCCGCCGACGAGGTGACGCTGCAGCTGAAATGGGTCACGCAGGCGCAGTTTGCGGGCTACTACGTGGCCAAGGACAAGGGCTTTTACGACGAGGAAGACCTCGACGTGACGATCAAGCCGGGCGGCCCCGACATCGCCCCCGAGCAGGTGATCGCCGGCGGCGGGGCCGACGTGATCGTGACCTGGATGGCCGCCGGGCTGGCGGCGCGCGAGCGTGGGGTGCCGCTGGTGAACATCGCGCAGCCGTTCAAGAGCGGGGCGCTGCAGCTGACCTGCCTGAAGGAAACCGGCGTGGAGAGCCCGGCGGACTTTCCCGGCAAGACGCTCGGGGTCTGGTTCTTCGGCAACGAGTATCCCTTCTATGCCTGGATGGCGAAGCTCGGCGTGCCGACCGAGGGCGGCGAAGAGGGCGTGGAAGTGCTGAAGCAGGCCTTCAACGTGGATGCGCTGCTGCAGAAGCAGGCCGACTGCATCTCGGTGATGACCTACAACGAGTATGGCCAGGTGCTGGATGCCGGGATCACCGAGGATCAGCTGGTGACCTTCAACTACCTCGAAGAGGGCGTGGGCATGATGGAGGATGGTCTCTACGTGATGGAGGAGAACCTTGCCGACCCGGCCTTCAAGGACAAGATGGTGCGCTTCGTGCGGGCCTCGATGAAGGGCTGGAAGTATGCCGAGGAGAACCCCGAGGAAGCGGCGCAGATCGTGGTGGACAACGACGAGACGGGCGCCCAGACGCTGGAGCATCAGACCTACATGATGGGCGAGGTGGCCAAGCTGACGGCGGGCACCGAGGGGGCGCTCGATCCGGCGGATTACGAGCAGACCGTGGCCACGCTGCTTTCGGCGGTGAGCCCGGAGAACCCGGCGATCACCAAGGAGCCCGAGGGCATGGCCTGGACCCACGAGATCACGGATGAAGCGCTGAAGTGATCCGGGGCGGATCGGAAAACGAGCGGGGCGCCCCTTGGGCGCCCCGTTTGCTTGTGCGGGCTGGCGGGCCGGTCAGATGGTTTCGAGGTCGCTCTGCTTCTGCATCTGACGCTTGTTGTACCAGGCCTGGTAATACTGCATCAGGCCGGTTTCCACGCCCTGGCGGGTGTTGGTATCGCTGACCCAGCCGGACCAGCGCAGCCAGATCTTGTCGTCGGAGGAGACGTTGATCCGGTGGTGGTAGATCCAGATCGCGCCGGAGTGCTTGACCTTCGGGCCGTTCACCGGGTCGGGGTGGAGATAGGTGCGGAGGCGGGCGCGCAGGCCGCCGGCCTGGCCGGTTTCGCCGATGTAGAGCACGCGGCCCACCTGGAGCGGGCCGGGATCTTCGTTGAAGGCGTAGAAGCCCTGGAACTCGGGGATGAGCTTCATGTCGGCGATGAGGTCGGAAAGCCGGACAGGGGGCTCCCACTTGATATGGCTGAGCCAGTCGGGTGCGGACATCGGGGTATCCTCGTGATTGAATCGAAGTCTAGGTGATCAAATACGAGGACAGAGTAACAGACAGCCACGCAGCGGCAAAAGAAAAGCGCCGCCCGCGCTCGTTGCAAGGGCTCAGGCTTGGAGGTCGAGCTGGCTCGGGGCGGGGGCCGGGGCGTTGACGGCGCCGAGGCCCGTGGCGAGGCTGGGGATTGCAGCCTGCGGAACCGGAGCGGGTGCGGGCGTCTCCACGACAGGCGTGTCGCGTTGCGCCTGTGCGGCGCTGGCCTCTGCGGCGCGGGCGGCATCCTCGGCCTTCTCGGCCTGGGCTGCGGCGGCGCGTGCGGTTTCGGCCTGGCCCTCTGCCTCGGTGGCCTCGCGGGCCTTTTCCAGCGCCTCCTCCTGAAGCCGCAGGATCTCGGCCGTCATCGCGGTGGGGATGCGGGCATATTCCTTTAGCGGCGGGGGCGGGCGGCGCTCGCCGTCGCGGCCAAGGACCGCGTCTCGGGCGGTGTCGAGCCCCGGCTTCACCGAAGCCTCGGCCTTCTCGGGCGGGCGAATGTCGGTCGATTGCGGGACAACGGAATTCTGGCGGTGCCGCGCGGCCAGAACCTGCGCGGGAAGCGCGAGGGCCTGGGACGACTGACCCTGCGTGTCGAGCCTCACCATACTCATCGTTTCAAGCTCCTGAAGTTAACGGACCCCATGGCTCACACGATATCTTCAGAGACATGGGCAAGACGTTAACGGCGGGCAGGAAAATGACCTGATGGTTAACGGCCCGTTCAGGTGCGGATGACGAAACCGCGGGCGATGTGGCGGCGCACGAGGAAGATCATCAGCACGCCGGGCAGGAGCGAGAAGACCGTCATCGCCATGACCAGGCCGACATCGGTACGGAAGGAGAAGAGCGCGTTGATGGCCATGGTGATCGGCTTGCCGCCGGTGCCGGTGAGGATACGCGCGAAGACGACTTCGACCCAGGAGAAGATGAAGCAGAAGAAGGCCGCGACGCCGATACCGGGGGCGATGGCGGGGATGAGCTTCTTCACGAAGAAGCCGGGCAGCGAGTGGCCGTCGAGAAAGGCGGTCTCGTCGTACTCCCGGGGCACGGCGGAGATGAAGCTCTCGAGAATCCAGATCGCCACGGGCAGGTTGAAGACGCAATGGACCAGCGCGATGCCGACCGGTGTGTCGACGAGGCCGAAGCGGGAGAAGAGGATGAAGATCGGCAGCGAGAGCACCACGGGCGGGGTGACGCGGAAGGCCAGCATGAGAAACAGCAGGTGCCGGTCGCCGGTGAAGCGGTAGCGGGAGAAGGCGTAGGCCGCGGGCAGGCCGGCGGCGAGGCAGAGGGCGACGTTGAGCGAGACGTAGAGGAAGCTGTTGCCGATGGAGGCCACCAGCGCCGGGCTCTGGAATATGTGGGCGTAGTTCAACAGGGTGAAGCTGCCGGTTTCCACGCCCTCATGCGGCAGCGTGGCGGTGAAGGAGAGCACCACCGATTGCACCAGCGGCAGGGCGATGAAGCCCAGCAGCGCCAGGAGCGCGAGGAGGCGGAGCGCGGGACTCATGCCGGATCGCGCCGCCGGGTGAGCTGGACGAAGGCCCAGACCACGGTGATGACGATGAGGAAGTAGGTCATCGCCCGGGCCGCCGCGGAGCCGTAGGAGAAGCCGTTGATCTCCTCTCCGAGGTCGAGCGAAAGGAAGGTGGTGGCCCCCTGCGGGCCGCCCGCGTTGATCCGGAACGCCTCTGTGTAGATCATGAAGCTGTCGACGAAGCGCAGGAGCAGCACGATGGAGAGGGCGCCGGCGATCTTGGGCAGCTCGATGTGGCGGAAGATGGCGGCGCGGGAGGCGCCGTCGATCTCGGCGGCCTGGTAGTAGGGGCGCGGGATCGCGGACAGGCCGGCGTAGGACAGGATCACCACGAGGCCGAGCCAGTGCCAGGTATCCATCGTCACGATCAGCGCCCAGGTGTGGACCGCGGTGAACTTGTAATCGAAGCCGAGTGCGATGAGTGAGGGGCCGATCAGCCCCTGCGGCCCGACGAGCGAGAGCCACATGCCGGGGATCATGTTCCACGGCACCACCAGCGGCAGGGCGAGCGCCATGAGCCAGAGGGTGGGCTGCCGGGTGCCGCGCAGCAGGAGGGCCACGGCGATGCCCAGGGGCACCTGGATGGCGAGCACGATGGCCGAGAACAGCGCGGAGCGGCCCAGGCTGGCCCAGAAGCGCTGCGAGGTGATGATTTCCTCGTACCACTCCAGCCCGATCCAGTAGCGGCTCTCGAGGGTGAAGATGTCGTGGAAGGAGTAGTTGAGCACAGTGACCAGCGGCAGCACCGCCACCACGCTCATCACCGCGACGGCCGGGAGCACGAGCAGCCAGGCGCGGTTGCGGAGCGGCGTCATCTTCGGGCTGCGTAAATCGTTAACATGTGTGCCACGAGAGGATGCAGGGCCGGCTGAGTCAAGATGGGCCATGACGCGCCGGAGTGCAAATCTTTGCAAAATGTCAACCGATCCTATATGTAAGTAGCCAAAGCCAAAAAAGAAAATCGGCAGGTTCAAGATGATCAGACATTTCCGGCTCGCCTGGGACGGGTTCTTGCGCCCGATGCTGCAGCGCCCTCCGCGCCTGCAGGTGGCGGCGCTGTGCTATCGCCGGACCGGCGGCGAGAAGGAGGTGCTGCTGGTGACCAGCCGTGGCACCGGGCGCTGGATCATCCCCAAGGGCTGGCCGATGCCGGGCACGGATTCGGCCGGGGCGGCGCTGCAGGAGGCCTGGGAAGAGGCCGGCGTGCGCAGCGAGGAGACCCCGCGCGAGGCGATCGGCAGCTACACCTACGAGAAGATCCGCGACGAGGGCTGGGGGATTCCGGTGGAAACGCTGGTGTTTCCGGTGGCGGTGGACGAGCTGGCGGAGGATTTCCCCGAGGCCAGCGAGCGCCGGCGCAAGTGGGTGAGCCCCGACGAGGCGGCCAACATGGTGCGGGAGCCCGAGTTGCAGGCCATCCTGCGCGGGCTTTGACGCGCCTATCCTGTTGACATGACATTCGCCCTCGGGGCAGGTCAGCCCTCAACGTGAAGGAGAGGGAGGCCACCCGTGTCCGAGACAGACTATGACGCCAGCCACATGGAAACGCTGGACCGCGACCTGGGGCGCATCTCCAACCTGGAGCTCGCCACCAGCTATGTCGCGCGTCCGATGGTGGGCTACGGCATCGCCTTCGTCTTCGTGGTGGCCGCGGGCCTGATTGCCGCGCTGCTGTTCGGGCAGACCACCAGCAGCTTCATCGTCATCATCGCCGCCGTCTTCGGGGCCTACATGGCGCTGAACATCGGCGCCAACGACGTGGCCAACAACATGGGCCCGGCGGTGGGGGCCAATGCGCTGACCATGGGCGGGGCGATCGCGATTGCCGCCGTCTTCGAGAGCGCGGGCGCGCTGATCGCCGGCGGCGACGTGGTGGGCACCATCGCCAAGGGCATCATCGCGCCGGAGAGCATGGGCTCGGCCTTCACCTTCATCTGGGCGATGATGGCGGCGCTGCTCTCCTCTGCGCTCTGGGTGAACCTGGCCACCTGGGTCGGAGCGCCGGTGTCGACCACGCATTCGGTGGTGGGCGGTGTGATGGGCGCGGGCATCGCCGCGGCGGGCTTTGCCGCCGTGAGCTGGGGCACCATGGGCGCGATTGCCGCGAGCTGGGTGATCTCGCCGGTGCTGGGCGGGGTGATCGCCGCGGGTTTCCTGTGGTTCATCAAGTCGAACATCATCTACGTCGACGACAAGATCGCCGCCGCGCGGCGCTGGGTGCCGGTGCTGGTGGGGATCATGGCCGGCGCCTTCGCCACCTACATCGCGTTGAAGGGCATCCGCCAGCTGATCAGGATCGACCTGGCGACGGCGCTCCTGATCGGGCTCGTCATGGGGGTTGTCATCTGGGTTCTGATGATCCCGGTGATCCGCCGCCAGTCGGAGGGACTGGAGAACCGGAACCGCTCGCTGAAGGTGCTCTTCGGCATTCCGTTGATCGTCTCGGCCGCGCTCCTCAGCTTTGCCCATGGCGCCAATGACGTGGCCAACGCCGTGGGCCCGCTCGCCGCCATCGTGCAGGCGCTCGGCACCGGGGATTTCACCCATGAGGTGGCCATTCCCTACTGGGTGATGGTGATCGGGGCGGCGGGCATCTCCTTCGGCCTGTTCCTCTTCGGGCCCAAGCTGATCCGGATGGTGGGCAGCCAGATCACCAAGCTGAACCCGATGCGGGCCTATTGCGTGGCGCTCTCGGCGGCGATCACCGTCATCGTCGCCAGCTGGCTTGGCCTGCCGGTGTCTTCCACCCACATCGCCGTGGGCGGGGTCTTCGGCGTGGGGTTCTTCCGGGAGTGGGATTACGAGCGGCGGCTGAAGAAGGCGCGCGTCGCGGTGCCCGACCGGCCGCTCTACGGACCCGAGGAGCGGCGGCGGCGGAAGCTGGTGCGGCGGAGCCATTTCATGACCATCGTGGCCGCCTGGATCATCACCGTGCCCGCCGCGGCGCTGCTCTCGGCAGTGCTGTTCTGGGGCATGGTCACGCTGGCGGGCTGAGGAGGGGGCAATGACGTTGAAGGTTTATCTCTCGGGAGAGATCCACACCGACTGGCGGGAGGAGATCATGGCCGGCTGCGAGGGTCTCGACGTGGCGTTTTCGGCGCCCGTGACGGACCACGCGGCGAGCGACGATTGCGGCGTGGCGATCCTCGGCGCGGAGCCCGACAAGTTCTGGCATGACCACAAGGGCGCCAAGCTGAACGCGATCCGCACCCGGCGCGGGATCGAGCAGGCCGATGTGGTGGTGGTGCGCTTCGGCGAGAAATACAGGCAGTGGAACGCGGCCTTCGATGCCGGCGTCGCCTCGGCGCTGGGCAAGTCGCTGATCGTGCTGCACGGGCCGGAGCACCAGCATGCGCTGAAGGAGGTCGACGCCGCGGCCCTGGCGGTGGCGGAGACGCCCGAGCAGGTGGTTCAGATGCTGCGCTACGTGCTGGATGGGGTGTTGCCGGGGTAGG
>CAYVQK010000131.1:0-9486 GCA_964454145.1 uncultured Oceanicola sp.
CGGGGCCCTGCACCTCGGTGTCGCCGGGCCAGTTCTCGACCTCGGTGGTGGTGGTGAGCTGGCCGCCGGGCTCGATGCCCTGCACGAGGATCGGGTTCAGCATGGCCCGGCTGGCGTAGACGCCGGCGGTGTAGCCCGCCGGGCCGGAACCGATGATCAAGGTCTTGGTGTGGCGCGTCTCGCTCATCGCGGCCCCCTCGCTGAAGTGGAATCGTATGCCTCAGGCCATATAGGCCCGCGCAGCGCGGAGAGAAAGGGTGGGGGCGAGTGACAAGATCGGGTGTTCTATTTCTTGCGCAAATGCGAAATATTCTTGCGCCGGGATTGGCTCAGGCGTACAAAACGGCAAAGCCGGGGGAGAAGATGGCCACATCGAAACTGGATGAAATCGACCGCAACATCCTCTCGGAGCTTCAGGCCGACGGGCGGATGACGAACGTCGCGCTGGCCGAGAAGGTGGGCATCTCGGCCCCGCCCTGCCTGCGCCGAGTTCGGGCGCTGGAGGAAGCGGGCTACATCAAGGGCTACCACGCCGACGTCGACAGCCGTGAATTGGGCTTCGAGGTGCAGGTCTTTGCGATGGTCGGCCTCAACAGCCAGGCGGAGGGTGACCTCGCCACCTTCGAGCAGCGCTGCCGCGACTGGCCGCTCGTGCGCGAGTGCCACATGCTGAACGGCGAGATCGACTTCATCCTGAAGTGCGTGGCGCCCGATCTTTCCAGCTTCCAGAGCTTTCTGACCGGGCAGTTGCTGACCGCCCGCAACGTGGCCAGCGTGAAGACGTCGCTGGTGATCCGCTGCGCCAAGGACGAACCGGGCGTGCCCTTCGACGTGCTCGAGGAGCGGCTGGCCCGCACCGCCTGAGCGCCCTTAGCCATCGGCTGAAATGAAGGCGGCCCCGCCGAGGGAGCGGGGCCTTTTTGCTGCTCGTTGCCTCGAACCGGTCAGGCGGCGCGCAGGTTTTCCAGCTCGAACGCGGTGAGGCGCGGCACCCGCATCGGGCCGAAATCCTCGAAACGCTCGACGTGGGGGAAGAGCGCGAGGAAGAGCGAGGCCATCTCGCGGTCGTGCATCGCCTCGGACTTCAGCCCGGGGTGGAAGCTCTCGATCTCGACGCCGTTGGCGTAGAATGTCTGCTGGCCGTCGAAGCAGAGCTGCCAGACCTTCTGCGGCGACATCGGCGAGATCTCGACGATGTTCACGCCGTCGATGAAGGCCCGCGCAGGGGCGAAGGCCTCGTCGCTGCCTACGGCGTGCATGCAGGCGGCGCTGCGGTAGAGCAGACGGGCGCGCGGCCCGAGCATGAGGTCGGGCGAGGGGCGGCCGAAGCCGAAGGCGTCGGTGGCGACGCGCAACATCTTCTGTGGCTCCCGTCCAGGCGCTCGCGAGACGAGTTCGCCGCTCTCCGGAAACACCGTCATGGAGCCGATCCAGAGCAGCCGCTGGGGGCCGTTCGGGGTTTCAACCCATGTGCCGGGGAGGAGGTCTTCCACGGCGATGGGGCCGTCGACGGTGGAGATGAGAGCGCCGCGGCCGAGGGACGAGAACGCATCTTCGAAAAGCGGCGTGGCGGGCGCGACGCGCTGGAAGTCGTCGATGTCACCGTTGGAGCCGAGACAGGAAATCTCGAAGCGGCGGGTGAGAGGCATCACCCGCCTTGTCTTCGAGCGAACGTCCGCGGGGGACGCCCAGGAGGTTTGCCCGTCAGGGCGAATTTGGTCCGTCGCGAGGCCAGCGACGGAGTGGCGAGGGTACACCATGCGATACCACCTTTCGGTTCGATCACATCTGCCTGGCCCCCACCAAAGAGCGCAGAAGGATTTGTCTTGAGGTAGAAAATGGCGGCGAAACGGCTGCGCTGTCAAAAAGAGGGTGCGATTTCGCATCCTGGCAGCGCCAATCGGGGCCGACGGCGGGAAACTGTTTCGGCCGCGTGGCCGTCTCCGCCACATTCTGATTCCCCGGACGACGCCGGCCACCCTGAATCAGGCAGCCCGCCGGGGGTGCCGGCGGGCTGTGACTTTGCCGGGGGGAAACATCCCGGCGAGGGAAACTCGGGTGCGGCGGTCAGGCCGAAAGGAGGTTGAGCCGGCTGAGGCGCTCGGCGCGGCGGGCGATCATCGCGGCGCGGCGGCTGCCGCGTTCCCAGGGCATCTGCACCTTCAGCGCCTCGGCGGCCTCGGTGGTGTGCTTGATCCAGCGCGTGTTCATCTCTCGTCTACTCCTGCTCGGTCGGTCTGTGCCTCGGGCTTGTTGCCCGTTCGAGAACAATCTCCTCCCAGACTGGGGCGCCGTTTGGGCAGTTGCCTAGAATTTTCGAAAAACTTTCGCGCGGTAAGGGGCGAATTCTGGCAGGGGGGCGGTCGAGGCGCTGATCCCTGCAAAACAAGGCCCGTCTGGATACGCGGAAACAGTGGGGCTGGTCAGGTTGCATTGTTTCGGGAGATCAATGCGGCGGTGAGGCGGCGGGGGCTGCCGCAAAGCAGCCCGATTCAGAGGCGGATGGCCGAGATGAGACGCCCGTAATCCGCCTCGCCGCGGTGGGTGGTGCGGCGGTAGGAATAGAATCGGACGGGGTCGGAGTAGGTGCAGTGGCCGGTCCATTCGGCTGTGCCGACCCCGGCCTCGCGCAGCATGTGCAGCCCGAAACCGGGCAGGTCGAACTGCATCCGGTCGCCGTCGCCGCCGGCGAAGAAGCGGCTGAACCCGGGGTCTTCGGCCATGAAGTCCTCGAAGAACTCGGGGCCGACCTCATAGGCGCGCTGGCTGATTGAGGGGCCGATGACGGCGGCGATGTTCTCGCGGCGGGCGCCGAGGGCCTCCATTGCCTCGACCGTGGCGGAGAGGACGCCCGCGAGTGCGCCGCGCCAGCCGGCGTGGGCGGCGCCGATGACGCCAGCTTCGGCGTCGGCGAAGAGCACGGGCTGGCAATCGGCGGTGAGTACGGCGATGGCGAGACCGGGCGTGGCGGTGACCAGCGCATCGGCCTTGGGCTTTGCTCCTCCGAGGGGGCCCGTGACGGTGATCACATCGGGGGAGTGGACCTGGTGAACGGTGAGCAGCGTGTCGGGGGTGACGTCCATCGCGGTGGCGACGCGGGCGCGGTTGAGGTCGACCGCGTCGGAGAGGTCGGAGGAGCCGCCGCCGCAGTTCAGCCCCTCGAACACGCCCGAAGAGGCCCCGCCCCTGCGGGTGAAGAACCCGTGGGTAAGGGGCGAAAGGGCCGGGGAGGTGATGATTTCGAGGGTCATTTTCTCAGAACCCGGGCGGCGTGGCCGTGGAGGTGGGGTGAAGGGCGAGACACTTGAAGAGCCTCCCCATTTCATCGGGGTGGGTCAAGCGGCGATGGGCGGCGATGTGGGAGGTGAGGGCCTCTCCGGTGAGATGGGCGGCGAGGGCCTGCGCCCGGGCGGTGATGCCGAGCCGCTCGAGAAAGACGCCCTGGGGCGTGAGCGGTGCGGCCTCGGCGGGGCCGCGCGCGGCGGCGAGGGCGCCGAAATCGACATGGGCGGTCAGGTCTGCCTCGCCGGGGGTGGCGAGGGGGTCGACGAGTTGGTGGGCCTTCAGGGCCTGGAGCGTGTCGCCCTTCGAGAGCGCGTCGCCGTAGTCGATGATGAGGGCGGCGCCTGCGCGGTGTTTGGCGAGGCGCTGGCCGATCTCCGTGACAATGGCGGCGGCGGGGGCGCAGGTTTCGACGATGTCGCCGGGGGCGGTGTCGGCCTCGCGGAAGGCGAGTTCTGGGGCTTCGGCGGGACGGGTGGTGAAGGTGAGGGCGCCGTTCTCTATGCCTATGCAGCGCTCGATCCAGCCGGTTTCGGTGCGGATGAACTGGCGGATCGGCAGAGCGTCGAAGAACTCGTTGGCGACGAGGAAGAGGGGGGCGTCGGGGAGGGCTTCGATGCTGTCCACCCAGCTCGGGGAATGGTCGACGAGGGTGGCGGCCTGGGCACGGCGGAGCTCGGGGGAGGTCTCGACCAGCACCAGTCGGGCGGCCTCGGTGATGCCCGGCACGCGGGATGCGGCGCGGAGGGCGTCGGCCATGAGCGTGCCGCGGCCGGGCCCGAGCTCGGCCAGCACGAAGGCGCCGGGCGCGCCGTGGTCCATCCAGACCTGGGCGAGCCAGAGGCCGACAAGCTCGCCGAACATCTGGGAAATTTCCGGGGCGGTGATGAAGTCTCCGGCCACACCGAGGGGATCGCGGGTGGTGTAATAGCCGTGCTCGGGGTCGGTCAGGCAGGCGGCCATGTAGGCGTCGACCCCGATCGGGCCCTCGGCCTCGATCCGGGCGATGAGCTTTGCGGCGAGGGGCGTCATGCCGGGGCGGCGCGCCTCTTGCGGAGCAGCGCCCAGAGGATCAGGCCGAGGCCGAGAACGATCATCGGCAGGCTCAACTGCTGCCCCTTGGTGATGCCCCAATCGCCGATGCGCATGACGTAGCCTGCGGGGTTGTCGGGCGTCATGAACTGCTCGTCGGCGAGGCGGTAGAACTCGACGATGAAGCGCGAGATGCCGTAGCCGGCGAAGAACACGCCCACCGTGAGGCCCGGGGTCTTGAAGGCGCCGCGCAGCGCCATGACGAGCAGGATCGTCCCGAGGAGCAGGCCCTCGAGCCCGGCCTCGTAGAGCTGCGAGGGGTGCCGGGCAACTTCGGTGCCGTAGTAGAACCACTGGCCTGCCGCCTCGCAGGGCTGGCGGGAGGGGTCGAAGCACATCGAGGGGAACTTCACGCCCCAGGGCACGTCGGTCGGGCGGCCGTAGAGCTCGGCGTTGATGAAGTTGGCGATGCGGCCGAAGAGGAGGCCGGGGGGCACGCAGACGGCGAGCAGATCGGCCACGTGGATCTTGGCCACGGCGTTGCGGACGCAGAAGACCCAGACCGCGAGGATGACGCCCAGCATGCCGCCGTGGAAGGCCATGCCGCCATCCCAGAGGCGGATGATCTCGCCGGGGTTCTCGAAGTAATACAGGGGCTTGTAGAACAGCACGTAGCCCAGCCGCCCGCCGAGGATGATGCCGAGCACGATCCAGGTGAGCATGTCGTCGGCCTTGTCGCGGCTCATTGGCGCGGTGTTGCCGGGCCAGAGCGTGGCGCGACTGACCAGGGCGAGGCCCATGCGCCAGCCGATGAGGATGCCCGCGATATAGGCCAGCGCATACCAGCGCAGGGCAAATTCGGTGCCGAAGAGGGTGAGCCGGAAGATCGCCGGGTCGATCTCGGGGAAGGGGATGAGCGCCTGCATGGGCGCAATTGGCCGCGCCGGGGGGGCGGTGTCAACCTTGCTAATCGAACCGCGACCCCCCATATGAAAGGCACCTGCGACCCAGCCCACAGAGGAGGCCCCATGCAGACCCGCAACAAGCTTTTCGACGACCTTTCGCAACTGATGACCAACGCGATGGGCGTGGCCCAGGGCGCGAAGGACGAGGCGGAGACGGCACTGCGCGGCTGGATGGACCGATGGCTTGTGGACCGCGATTTCGTGACCCGCGAGGAGTTCGACGCAGTGCGCGCCATGGCACAGAAGGCGCGCGAGGAGAACGACACGCTGAAGGCCCGGATCGAGGCGCTGGAGGCGGCGGCGAAGAAGTAGGCCCGTCCGCAGCGATGGGATCGAGCGGCGCCCCGGCGGGCGCCGTTTTTGTTTGCCCGGGTCTGTGCCGCGGAGGCACCCTCCGTATTTCGTGGCTGCTCAAGGCTTCTCCACAACTTATTGCCGTTTGCCGCAAGATTTGGCTTTACACAGGCAAGTGATCGCGCGCACGATATCTAGTAAGGACGGCGGGCTGTGCCACCGATCCTAGAGCAGGCAACAAGTTCTGGCGGCCGGAGAGCCAGCGGAACGAACATAGAAGGGGCCGGGCATGTCACTCTCAGAATCTTACTATGACTCCGAGGATCTTCACCCGATCGACATCGTCGAGACGCTGGCGGAGCATCACGCCTGGGATTTCGACCGGATCGGCGATGACCAGATCGCCATGGCGGTGGAAGGCCAGTGGCGCACCTACTCGATCACCCTTGCCTGGTCGTCCTACGATGAAACCCTCCGCCTGATCTGCACCTTCGAGATGGAGCCGCCGGAAGATAAGCACGGCGCCCTTTACGAAGTGCTTAACAGCGTGAACGACATGTGCTGGGCCGGGGCCTTCACCTACTGGGCCGAACAGAAGCTGATGGTCTACCGCTACGGCCTGGTGATGGGCGGCGGGCAGATGGCCCACCCCGAGCAGATCGACAAGCTGATCGGCGCGGCGGTGAACGCGGCGGAGCGCTTCTACCCGGCGATGCAGCTGGTGGTCTGGGGCGACCGCACCGCGAAGGACGCCATGCAGGTGGCGATTGCGGAGGCCTACGGGCGGGCCTAAGCTCGCGCCTCCAAGGAGGCCGAGACTATGGACATGACAGAGATTGCAGCCCGGGGCCTGGTGCTTCTGGGCTGCGGCAAGATGGGCGGGGCGATGCTGGCCGGGTGGCTGGCGGACGGGCTGCCGCAGGACGCCGTGACGGTGCTGGACCCGCAGCCGTCGGACTGGCTCAGATCCCTCAAGGGCGTGAAAATCAACACGGATCTGCCGGAGAGCCCGGCGGTGGCGATCATCGCGGTGAAGCCGCAGATGATGGGCGCGGCGCTGCCCGCGCTGAAGGCGCTGGGCGGGGGCACGGTGTTTGTGTCCATCGCGGCGGGCACCCCGATTTCTGCCTTCGAGGCGGCCTTCGGCGCGGTGCCGATCGTGCGGGCGATGCCCAACACGCCGGCGGCGGTGGGGCGCGGGATTTCGGCGGTGATCGGCAACGCGGCGGTGAGCGAGGCGCAGATGGACATGGCCTGCGGGCTGCTGGGCGCCGTGGGCGAGGTGGTGCGGCTCGAGGCCGAGGACCAGATCGACGCGGTGACGGGCGTGAGCGGCTCGGGGCCGGCCTATGTGTTTCACATGATCGAGGCGTTGGCCGCGGCCGGAGAGGCTGTGGGGCTGGCGCCGGAGATGGCGATGAAGCTGGCGCGGGCGACGGTGTGCGGGGCGGGCGAGCTGGCCTATCAGGACGAGGCGAGTGCCGAGCAGCTCAGGGTCAATGTGACCTCGCCCAACGGCACAACGCAGGCGGGGCTGGAGGTGCTGATGCCGGAGCTGCCGGACCTGATGCGGCGCACCGTGGAGGCGGCGACGAACCGGGCCAAGGAGTTGAGATCGTGAGTGAAATTTCCTTCGACGACTTCATGAAGGTGGATATTCGGGTCGGCCGGGTGGTAAAGGCCGAGCCCTTCCCAGAGGCGCGAAAGCCGGCGCTGAAGCTCTGGGTGGATTATGGCGGCGAGGTGGGGGTGAAGAAGTCTTCGGCCCAGATCACCGTGCATTACGAGGCCGAGGAGCTGGTGGGCAAGCAGGTGCTGGGGGTGGTGAACTTTCCGCCCCGGCAGATCGGGCCGTTCATGTCGGAGGCGCTGGTGCTGGGGATCCCGGACGAGGCCGGGGAGGTGGTGCTGCTGACGCCGGACAAGGATGTGCCGATTGGGGGGCGGATGTTCTGAGGGGGTAGCGTGGTGGGCAGATTGTCCACCCTACGTGCCGCCTTTCAGCGCCCCATCGCGGTGCGCCAGTGGCGGCGGCAGAGGCTGAGGTAGGTCTCGTTGCCGCCGATCTGCACCTGGTCGCCCTCCTGCATCACCTCGCCGTCGGGGCCCATGCGCACCACCATCGTCGCCTTCTTGCCGCAGTGGCAGATGGTGCGGACCTCGCGCATCTCGTCGGCGAGGGCCAAGAGGGCGGCGGAGCCGGGAAAGAGCTCTCCCCTGAAATCGACGCGCAGCCCGTAGCACATGACGGGCACGTTCAGATCATCGACCACCCGGGCCAGTTGCCAGACCTGCTCCTTGGTCAGGAACTGGGCCTCGTCGATGAAGATGCAGGCGCAGGGGGCTGCGGCGAGGCGTTTCTCTATCCTGGCGAAGAGATCTTCCTCGGCGGTGAAGGTATCGGCCGCGGCCTCCAACCCGATGCGGCTGCCGATGGTTCCGGCGCCGGCGCGGTCATCGAAGGCCACATTTAGCAGGTAGGTCTGCATTCCACGCTCGATGTAGTTGTGCGAGGCCTGGAGCAGGATGGTGCTCTTGCCGGCGTTCATGGTCGAGTAATGAAAGTACAGCTTGGCCATGCGCTCTGTTTACCAGTGTCATCCGACGGGGTCAGCGCCGGAAAAAGCACAGCAACACCTGATGCACAACCCATGCACATCCCATGCACAACCCATGCATACGAAAATGCGGCGCGCGGCGCCTCGCGGCGGAATTAACCCTTTGGTGCGAATGTGGCGGGCGAAAGGAGACCGCCATGCCGATCGACCCGAGCCGGATGACCAAGACCGAGCGCCAGAACTTCTTCTACGGGGTGGATGCCTTGAGGATGATCGAGCACGACATCCACGACCGCCTCTGGGACATCCGCGGCTGCCCGCCCGAGTGGCACGAGATCTGGCAGGAGGAGGACCGCCGCGACCCGAAGCGCCAGCGCGTGACGATCGCGCTGGACGATGACGTGGTGCGGTTCTTCAAGGCGATGGGCGACGGCTATCAGCCGCGGATCAACCGGGTGCTCCGGGCCTTCATGCACATGCGGCTGGCGAAGGTGATCGAGGGGCCCGACGTGAACGACTACATCCTGCGTCCGGAGGAGGTGATGGCCGCCCGGACGCGGCGACGGGCGGAGTATGGGGACAGCGAGGTGGGGGTGTGAGGGGATGGTGGGTTTCACCCACCCTGCATGACTGCAGGATGGGTGTAATCGTCACGCCTGCTGAAGCGACCGCACCACAAGCTCGCCCTCGTCGCGCGACTTCATCGCCAGCGCCGCCGCGTGGCTGGCGGCGAGGGTGGTGAAGTAGGGGATGCGGTCGGAGAGGCAGACGGCGCGCATGGAGCGCGAGTCCTCGACCGACTGGGCGCCCTCGGTGGAGTTCATCACCAGGCAGATCTCGCCGTTCTTCATCGAGTCGACCACGTGCGGCCGGCCCTCGTAGGCCTTGTTCACGATCTCGCTGTCGATGCCGTGGCTGGCGAGGAACTTCGCGGTGCCGCGGGTGGCGATGAGGGGGAAGCCGAGGTCGGTGAGCACCTGTGCGGTCTCCACCAGCTGGTCGGTCTTGTCGTCTTCCTTGATCGAGAGGAAGACCTTGCCCGCGCCGGGCTTGGGCAGGTGGGTGCCGGCGCCCATCTGGGCCTTGAGGAAGGCGCGGGGGAAGGAGCGATCCCAGCCCATGACCTCGCCGGTGGAGCGCATCTCGGGCCCCAGAAGCGTGTCGACGCCGGGGAAGCGGTTGAAGGGCATCACCGCCTCCTTCACCGAGAACCACGGGGTGCGGAAGTCGGCCAGCGCGTTGGGGTCGCCCATGGGGATGGGGGTGTTCTCGTCGACCTGCACGTGGGGTGCGGCCTGGGGGAAGTCGGAGAGCTTTTCGCCGGCCATGAGGCGGGCGGCGATTGAGGCGATGGC
>CAYVQK010000131.1:9496-10335 GCA_964454145.1 uncultured Oceanicola sp.
GATCGTATCGACGCCGGGGAAGCGGGCGAATGGGAACACGGCTTCCTTCACCGAGAACCACGGCATGTTCGGACCCCCCAGCGTCATCGGATCGGCCAGCGGAAGCGCCGTGTCGTAATCGGCGTTCTCGGGGTAGGGCGCGCGCAGCGGGAAGGCCGAGAGCTTCTCGCCCGCCATGATCCGCGCGGCGATCGAGGCGATGGCGCTGTCGGTGGCCTTGGCGACGAAGGGCACGGTGCGCGAGGCGCGGGGGTTCACCTCGATGAGGTAGATCTCGTTTTCGCCCGCCTCGTTGGCCTTTACCGCGAACTGCACGTTCATCAGGCCGACGACGTGGAGCGCCAGAGCCAGGGCCTTTGTCTGCTCGATGAGCCCGTCGATGACCTCGGTGGGCAGGGTGTGGGGCGGGAGCGAGCAGGCGCTGTCGCCCGAGTGGACGCCGGCCTCCTCGATGTGCTGCATGATGCCGGCGACGTGGACGTTCTCGCCGTCGCAGAGGGCATCGACGTCCACCTCGGTGGCGCCGGAGAGGTAGCTGTCGAGCAGCACGGGGCTGTCGCCGGAGACGACGACGGCCTCCTTGATGTAGCGTTCGAGCCCGGCCATGTCGCGGACGATCTCCATGGCGCGGCCGCCCAGCACGTAGGAGGGGCGGATCACCAGCGGGAAGCCGATGTCGGCGGCGATGGTGAGGGCCTCGGCGTCGGAACGGGCGATGCCGTTCTTGGGCTGCTTGAGGCCGAGGCGATTGACCAGATCCTGGAACCGCTCGCGGTCTTCGGCGAGGTCGATGGCGTCGGGGGTGGTGCCGAGGATCGGGATGCCCTCGGCCTCCAGCG
>CAYVQK010000132.1:0-10328 GCA_964454145.1 uncultured Oceanicola sp.
CGCGCCGGATGACCTGGCGACCAAGATCATGACCACCGCCGACCCGCAGACCGGCGACATCTTCGAGGCAGAGGAGATGGTCGACCAGGTGGCGATCTTCTTCCTCGCCGGGCACGAGACCTCGGCCTCCGCGTTGGCCTGGGCGCTCTACCTGCTGGCCGCCTTCCCCGAGGTGCAGCAGCGGGCGGCGGAAGAGGCGGCGCGGCTGCCGGAAAATCCAACCTTCTCGGATATTTCCGGCTGCAAGTTCATCCGCGACGTGTTCCGCGAGACGCTGCGGCTCTACCCGCCGGTTCCGATGATGGTGCGGGAGAACGAAAAGCCGGAGACCTTTCGCAAGCGCCCGGTCAAACCCGGGGCGCAGATCGTGCTCAGCCCCTGGCACCAGCACCGGCACGAGCGGCTCTGGAGCAACCCCGACGGCTTCGACCCCGACCGCTGGAGCACCGAGGAGGGCCGCCGCTGCGGGCGCGAGGCCTACATGCCGTTCTCGGCGGGGCCGCGGGTGTGCACAGGGGCGGGATTTGCCATGGTGGAGGGGCCGCTGATCCTGGCGATGCTGCTGCGGCGGCTGCGGTTTGCGACGGTGGAGGGCAAGGTGCCGCGACCGGTGGCACATCTCACGGTGCGGGCGGCAGACGGGATCCACCTGGAGATTTCGCGGCGATGATGAGCCAACACGCGCTCTCGCCCCGTCAATTCCGCCGCTGGTAGTGCTCCAGCACGAAGACCCGGATCGCCGACGCAAGGCCGCGCTCGACTCCGCGATCTGCATCAATCTCGGCTGCCAGAGCGTTGATCGGCGTGCCTTTTTCCTCCGCGATGGCCCGAAACGCCGCCCAGAACTCCGGCTCCAGAGACACCGAGGTGCGGTGGCCGGCGAGGGTCAGCGAGTGTTTCTCTGGGCGAGCCACGGGGCTAGCGCGGGTCAGCCACGGGCGCGATCCCGCAGGTCGGGGCGCACGCGGGGGCCGTAGGTTTCCAGCTCGTGCTCCAGCTCGGGCAGGGCAGCCATGATCTCCGACCAGATCCCGGCCTCATCGCGCGTCGGGCGCAGGTTGCCGGGGTGAAAGCTCTCCATCTCGAGCCCCTCTACCACCATCACCGCGTGCCGCTCCAGCAGGATCTGCACATAGGTGATGCCGTTGCGCGGGATCGACTTGCAGAAGCCGTCGCGCCGGCTCAGGGCCGTGGCCGAGACAATCCGCTCGTCCTCCGGGTTCACGTTGGAGCGCATCACCAGCCCGGCGTTGGGCGAGATTTCCATGTCCTGGCGCGGATAGGTGCCGTCGATGCTGCCAGCGCGCACCCGCACCGGGCAGAGCGTGGGGCTCTGGCTCAGCTGCTCGCGCGTCACCCGCGTCAGCCCGACCCAGCGCACCTTTAGCGGGCCGAGGTCTTTCGTCTCCAACATGTCGCCTGCGCGCAGCTGCCCGGCGGGCACGGCGCCCTCGGGCGTGAGCACCCGGGCCTGGGCCGAGATCGCGCTTTCGAGCCAGACGCCGGGCGCGGGCTCGGTGGCGAAGGTCTTGGTGATGGGCTTCAGCGCCCGGCCCAGCCGCCGGGCGTTGGGCAGAAGCTGCGCCAGCCCCGGGGCCACGTAAGCCTTTGCGAACACGCCGGTTTCGACGGCGGTATGCGCGGTGAATTCCTTGATGTCAGCCTGAAGGTCGGCGCGCGTCAGCTGCTGCGCCCGTGCCAGCTCGGTCCCCATTCCCATCTCCGTCCCGCGGGGATTGTTCCCGCGCCTGCCTCATCATTCTTGCCCGGTTTTCCGGGTCTCGGGCGAAGGTCGGGCCGGAATGTGGCGAGAATGTGGCAGGCGGAGTCCCGCTCATGTCGCGCGACTCGGCTGTGGCAAAATTGTCGAGGCGTGTTGCCGGTTGGCCGAAACGCGCATCACTCTTCGTCGCGCCTGCTGCCTTCGTGCTGCCGCGCCACCCGCGCCGCCTCGGCCTTTGCGCGCTCCTTCTCGGCCTTCGTGAGCCCGTGGAAGGCGGCGTTCTGGTCGGCACGGGCCTTCTTCTCGGCCCGTGCCCTGTCTTTGCGAAACCGGTTCAGGTTGACCGGTTTGTCGGTCATTTCGGCCCGATCATCTCTTCCGGGCGGACCACGCGGTCGAAGGTCTCTTCATCGACGAAGCCCAGCGCGATGGCCTCTTCCTTCAGGGTGGTGCCGTTCTTGTGCGCGGTCTTGGCGACCTTCGTGGCGTTGTCGTAGCCGATGGTGGGGGCGAGCGCCGTGACCAGCATCAGGCTCTCCTTCATCAGCTTGTCGATCCGCTCCACGTTTGCCTGAGTGCCCTCGAGCATCCGCTCGGTGAAGCTGGCCGCCGCATCGCCCAGCAGCTGCATGGATTGCAGCAGGTTGTAGGCCATCATCGGGTTGTAGACGTTCAGCTCGAAGTGGCCCTGGCTGCCGGCGAAGGCAATCGCTGCGTCGTTGCCGAGGATGTGTGCGCAGACCTGCGTCATCGCCTCGGCCTGGGTCGGGTTGACCTTACCCGGCATGATCGACGAGCCCGGCTCGTTCTCGGGCAGGATCAGCTCGCCCAGGCCCGAGCGCGGGCCGGAGCCGAGAAAGCGCATGTCGTTGGCGATCTTGTAGCAGGCCATCGCCACCGTCTTGACCGCGCCCGACATGAAGACCATCGCGTCATGGGCGGCCAGCGCCTCGAACTTGTTCGGCGCGGTGACGAAAGGCAGACCGGTGATCTCGGCGATGTTGGCCGCCACGGTCGTGTCCCAGCCCTTGTCGGTGTTGAGCCCGGTGCCCACGGCGGTGCCGCCCTGCGCCAGCTCGTAGATGCCGGGCAGCGCCATCTCGATGCGCTTGATGCCGTTGCGCACCTGCATTGCGTAGCCGGAGAACTCCTGTCCGAGCGTCAGCGGTGTGGCATCCTGGGTGTGGGTGCGGCCGATCTTGATGATGTCCTTGAACTCTTCGGCCTTGGCCTCCAGCCCCTCGGCCAGCACCGTGAGGCCCGGCAGCAGCACGTCGCGCACGGTGGTGGCGGCGGCGATGTGCATGGCGGTCGGGAAGGTGTCGTTGGAGCTCTGCCCCATGTTGCAGTGATCGTTCGGGTGGACGGGCTTCTTGGAGCCGATCTCGCCGCCGAGTATCTCGATGGCGCGGTTGGAGACCACCTCGTTGGCGTTCATGTTCGATTGCGTGCCCGAGCCGGTCTGCCAGACCACGAGGGGGAAGTGATCATCGAGCTTGCCGTCGATCACCTCGGTCGCGGCCTCGATCATCGCATCTGCCAGCGTGGCATCGAGCTTGCCCGACGCCTTGTTGGCCACGGCGCAGGCCTTCTTGATCACGCCGAGCGCCCGGACGATGGCCACCGGCTGCTTTTCCCAGCCGATCGGGAAGTTCATCAGCGAGCGCTGGGTCTGCGCGCCCCAGTACTTGTCGGAGGGAACTTCGAGCGGCCCGAAGCTGTCGGTTTCGGTGCGGGTATCGGCCATGGGATGCGCCTTCTCTGCTGGTGTCGGGGGAGACATACCCGAAGGGGCGCGGCGGTCAATGGTGGGTTAGCGCAAACGGTCGGCCCGGCCCGTCATCCTCGGGTCGAGCCCGAGGATATCCTGCGGCACGAGATCCTCGGGTCGAGCCCGAGGGCGACGCCCGCCTGCATTGGTGCCCGCTACATCGCCCGCCTGGTGAACACCCACACATGGGCGGGGGGCAGGTTGGCCCAGGTGATGCCGCGGCGGCGGGCGCTGACACCGAGTTCGGCCTGCATCTCGGGGCTGATCGGGCAACCGGGGGAGTAGGTGATCTGCACGAAGATCGCGCCGGGGCGCATCACCTCCAGCGCGCGGCCCACCACCTCGCGCTGGATCGTCGGGCGGGCGAGCACCGGCACGCCGGAGATCACCGCGCCGACGCCGTGCAGCCCGGTCTTGCCGATCTCCTGCGCCGGGCGGTTGAGCACGCTCACGCCAGGGAATTTCTGCCGGAGCGTCTCGCAAAAGCGGTCGTTGGTTTCCATCAGCGTCAGCCGCGAGGGCAGGACGCCGCGCTCCAGGATCGCCCGGGTGAACACGCCGGTGCCCGGCCCGATCTCGACGATCGGCCCCTCGATGGCCTCGAGCCCCTCTGTCATCCGCCGGGCGACGGCGGCGGAGGAGGGGGCGATGGCCACCACCTCCCCGGGCTTGCGGAACATCTCCGAGAGAAACACGGCAAAATCGCTTGGCATGGCTGGCCCCGTCATCTGGTCGACTGAGCCCAGATGCGCCGCCCGCGCGCCGCCGATCAAGCGGCAAAATGCGGTGTTACCGGAACTTCACCGGCCCGACACGGGCGCGTCACCACGCCGTTTCCCGACTGTCATGAAGCGGCCCGAAGGCGCTACTTGCGGAAGCTGTCGAGGCTCACCACCTCGGCGTCACGATGCTCGTCGGCCTCTTCCACGTCCTCGGCCATCGGCGCGGGGGCGACATCTTCGTCCTCGTCGTCGTCGTCGTCCTCTTCCTGGCTCTCGAAGCGCAGGCCGAACTCCACCGAGGGGTCCACGAAGGTGGCGATGGCGTCATAGGGGATCACCAGCCGCTCCGGCGCGTCGCCGAAGTTGAGCGTGACCGAGAAGCCATCATCGGTGACGTCGAGATCGTCGAACCAGTGCTGCATCACCACCGTCATCTCCTCCGGGTAGCGCTCGCGCAACCAGTCGGCGATTTCCACGCCCTCGGCGCGGGTGTCGAAGGTGATGAAGAAGTGGTGCTGCCCCGGCAGGCCTCGCTCCGAAACCTCGGCCAGAACATCGCGGATCAGGCTTCTCATCGCCCGGTGCATCAGTCTGCCGTAGTCGATCTCGGTGCTCATAGGTGTGGAGGGCCCTCAGGGTGTCTTTCAGGCCAGCATAAGGGATTCGGAATCGAATGACAGGGCCGATTTGGGCTCAGGCGAGGAGCCCCGCGGCGACCCCGGCGAGGGCCATCAGCGCAAGCGTGGTGGCAAGCCCGAGGCGCAGCCGGAGCAGCAGCAGGGCGGCCAGCGCGGTGAGCGCCAGCGCCAGCGGCTGGAAGCTGGACCAGACGGGCAGGGCGGGGCCGTCGGTGGAGACCTCGGCAAAGAGCACGTGCAGCGCGAACCAGAGCGAGAGGTTGGCGATGACGCCCACAACCGCGGCGGTGATCGCCCTCAACGCACCGGCCAGCCGGGGCTGGTGGGTGATCCACTCGAGGTAGGGGGCGCCGGCGAAGATCCAGAGAAAGCAGGGGATGAAGGTGACCCAGAGCGTGAGCCCCGCAGCGGCCAGCGCCATCGGCAGGCTCTGCTTTGCGCCGGTCAGCGCCGCGACGAACTCGGTCACGAGGATCAGCGGCCCCGGCGTGGTTTCGGCCAGGCCCAGGCCGTCGATCATCTCGGCCGCCGTGAGCCAGCCCTTTGTCTCCACCACCGTCTGGCTCATGTAGGCCAGCACCGCATAGGCCCCGCCGAAGGTGACGACGGCGAGCTTGGAGAAGAACAGGCCGATCTCGGTCAGCAGCGGGGAGCCCGCGACAAGGGTGAAGGGGGCGGCCCAGAGGGCGACGAAGATGACCACGGTCAGAACCGTGCGCCGAGCGGTGCCGCGGGGCAGGGCGGCGGGCTCTGCCTCCGCGGGGCCACCCCGCAGCGCGCCCCAGAGCGCGGCGGCGAGGATCACGAGCGGGAAAGGCAGGTGGAAGGCGTAGAGCGCGAGGAAGGCCAGCGCTGCCAGCGCGAGCCCCTCCGCGAGGCCGCTGCCGAAGGCCCGCTTCGCCACCTTCACAAGCGCCTGTCCCACCACGATGAGCACCGCCGCCTTGATGCCCAGAAAGGCCGCCTTCACCAGGGGCACCTCGCCCCAGGCGGCATAGGCCAGCGCCAGCGCCAGCACCACCGCCGCCCCCGGCAGCACGAAGAGGCTGCCGGCGATCAACCCGCCCAGGATGCCGCGCAGGCGCCAGCCCGCATAGGTGCACAGCTGCATCGCCTCGGGGCCCGGCAGCATCATGCAGAACGACAGCGCCGAGAGATACTGCCGTTCGCTCAGCCAGCCGCGCCGGTCCACCAGTTCCTCGTGCATCAGCGCGATCTGCGCCGCCGGCCCGCCGAAGGACAGGAGCCCGATGCGGCCGAAGGTGCGGGTCAGCTCCGCCAGCCCCACGCTCATTGCGCCGCTCCGGCGGGCCAGTCGTGCCCCTCGTCAAAGCCGTCGCGGGCCCAGCGGTAGAGCGCATCGTAGAGCGCCATGCCCGCCTCGAGCTGCTGATGGTCGTCCCGGTACTGCCGCGACAGGCCCACCGAGATCGCCAGCAGCCCGGCGGCCTGCGGGGCAAGCTCGTGCCGGTCGGTATCGGCTGCGCGAACGACCGTGGCGAGCCGGTCCAGCGCGGGGCTCAGAAGGCCGAACTCCTCGCACATGGTGTCGAAACTACAGCGCGCGCCGCGATGGCTCCAGAAAACCCCCTCCACGTCGAAGGGCGTCGCCCCGTAGCGCTCGGCCACGTCCATGACCTCGGAGGGGGAGACGAAGAGAAACCGCGCCTCCGGATCGACGAAGCGGCGGATGAGCCAGGGGCAGGCGATGCGGTCGATCTTGGGCCGGTGGCGGGTGACCCAGAGTGTCGCCCCGCCCACCGGTGCGGGGATCGCGGCGGCAGGCACCCGGAAGCTGCCCGGCATGTCGCGCCAGCCATACATGCCGCCCGAAAGATACTCCGCCTCGATCCCGTCTCCGCGCAGCCAGGCCACCAGCCCCTGGCTCAGCTTCAGGCCCTTCTGACAGGTCACCACGCAGCGCCGCCCGTTCAGGCGGGCCTTCAGGCCGGGGATGTCGCTGTGTGGATGCCGAAAGCTGCCGGGGATCAGGAACGGATCGTCCTCATGGTCCGGGTCGATCGAGATATCCACGATCGCCGGGCAATCGGGCGTGCCGATCAGGCGCAGAAGCTGGGCAGGGGTGATCTCGTTGGGGGCAGCCATGGGGCATGTCTCCTTTGGAAAGGCAAACATGCGAACCTCTGGCGTGTGGCCTCACGGGGCGTTCGCGCTGTCCCCATGAGGGAGTTGTGGCGCGCCGCGCGTGAGCTGTCAACAGCGGGTGGCGGCGGGCCCCAGCGCCCTCAGAGGTAGCCGAGCGCCGCCTTCACATGGGCCTCCGCCTGCGCGAAGGGCGCCTGCGACCCGCGGTTGACCGCCCGGTTCAGCGCACGGCTCGCGGCGTAGAGATGTGCCGAGATACGCACCGCACCCGGGTTCAGGCCCATCAGCTCGGCATATTCGTCTGAGACCCGCGCGAAGAACCCGCCTCCATTGCCGGGGCGCTCACCCTCCAGGTCGCGGCCGGCGAAGGTGTGCAGGTCGGCCCCGGCACGGTTGCGCCCCATGCTGCCGATGTCGACGAACACCGGATCCGCGGGCGCCGCACCGCGTGCGACGAGGTTCGAGGGCACGAGGTCGTTGTGAGAGAGAACGCGCGGCAGGGCATCGACCACCCCGCGCGCCCAGGCCACCTCTGACTCGCGCCCGACATGGTCGAAGAACGCCCTGCGCAGCACGCCGAACCAGGGAACCTTGCGCCGCAGCCCCGTGCGAGTGGCCATGCCGGCTCCGCGCTCCGACAGCTGATGCAGGGCACGCGCCAGCGCCGGGGCGTTTTCAGGCTTGATCTCGAAGGGGCGCGCATCCTCGATGTACTCCATGCAGATCGCGTAGCGATCGAGCATCAGCGTCGCGCCGTAGATCTCCACAACCGGCGGCGTGATCCTTTCGCGCGCCAGCGCGGTGGCAACTCTGAATTCCGGGAGGTTTCGCGTCGACTTCTCCACGAAGTCGATCGTCCGGCCGGTCTGCGGGTCTTCCGCGCGGCATCGAAGGATATGCAGATTGTCGGCCCCGCCCTCGATGCGGCCCACCACCGCCACCTCGGCCCGCGGGCCCAGCAGCTGGCGCGCCACGGCCTGGCGCTGAGAGCCGGGCAACTGCCAGTCGGACGCGCGCAACAGGTTGTGCCGCAGCAGGCCAAGCCCCTTTCTCCACTGTTTGCCCATGCGGGCCCGAGCCGTCGCCATCGCCTCTCCTGCGCCCATGACTCCGGGCGTTACTTTGGTGTCATGAAATCGTTACATGCGCGGCCAGCCGACAGCAATTCACAGATCGTGGCGCGGCCAGCAACGGGCTCGGAAGGTATATGAAGGGGAGTAAGTGCAGGCTTCTGTTGCCAGGTGCCTGCGAACCCCGCCTTACGCGGCTAGGCGCAAGGGCTTAGATTTCGATCTTTCGCGCTGCTTAAGCAGCGAGAGCGACCGGAGCACGATTGTCGTTGGCAATTATGCTTGACGGACCGATATCGGTGGTACCTCACCGGGACAAAGCAAACCCCTTTAGACGTTCGTCGATCCTGTTTCGGCCCCAAGATCCCCCAACGAGAGAGTTTGGTGGAGCCGCCGGGTACCGCCCCCGGGTCCGATCCGCTTATTACGAGCGCGTTTATGTCCATAGTCCCGTTGCCGGAACGCCTCAGATATAGGCCCGAAACGGCGCGGTTTCAAGGCGCTTTGCCAGAAGCGGCCGCGCGGGTAAGCTCTTTCCACAGCGCATTTGCATCAAGTTTTTCCCGGGAGACACCAGATGAAAAATCCCATTGTTCTCAGCAGCTTTCTCGCCGTTCTTGCATCGCCTGTCGCGGCAGAGTCCATAGCACCGCCCTGTTCTGCCTACAGCGAGGACAAGGCGGGATGGAGCTGCTTCTGCGAGGCCGGCGCAGCACCCGGCTCGGCCTGGGGCTCGGGGCCCTACACCGGCGACAGCAACGTCTGCAGCGCCGCGCGGCATGCGGGCGTGATCGGGCCCGAGGGCGGGATGGTGAGCCTGCAGACCGTGGAGGGGCAGGACAGCTACACCGGCTCCGAGGCCAACGGCGTCGTCACCCGCGACTGGGGCAGCTACCCGAAGTCGATCGCCTTTCCTCAGCAGTCCGCCGCGCCGGAGATGGCGCACTGCGGCCGCTTCCCGGCCGAGGCCGAGAGCCACAATTGCCTCTGTCCGGCCGAGGCCAGCCGCGAGCGTGACGTCTGGGGCTCGGGCCCCTACACCGGCGACAGCGACATCTGCGCCGCCGCCTTCCACGCTGGCGCGCTCGGGCCCGCGGGCGGCGAGGTGAAGGTGCTGCGGGTGCCGGGGCTCGCGGCCTACACCGCCTCCGAGGCGGGCGGCGTCTTCACCGGCGACTGGGGCCGCTACGACTTCTCGATCACCTTCGACCGCAACTGAGCGCGACATTCTGGCCCCTGACGGCCCGTTCGCCGGGGGATAGACTGCGGCCATGCTGAGCTATTTTTCCTCCCGCAAGCGCTTCTCCGACCTGACCGAGCAGGAGGTGCTGGCACTTGCCATCTCCTCCGAGGAGGACGACGCCCGGATCTACCGCGGCTTCGCGGAGCGGCTGCGCGAGGAGTTCCCGGGCACGGCGGCCATGTTCGAGGATATGGCCAAGGAGGAAGACGCCCACCGCCGGCGGCTGATCGAGCGCCACCAGGCGCGCTTCGGCGAGGTGATCCCGCTGATCCGGCGGGAGCATGTCAGCGGCTACTACGCCCGCAGGCCCGTCTGGCTGGCCGAGAACCTGCCGCTCGAGCGGATGCGCGAGTTGGCTTCCGACATGGAGCGCCAGGCCGAGCACTTCTACCGCACCGCCGCCGCCCGCACCAAGGATGCCGAGACCCGCAAGCTGCTCGGCGATCTCGCCGCCGCCGAAGCGGGGCATGAGAAGAAGGCCGGCGCCCTGGAAGCGCGGCACCTCGACGAGGACACCCGTGAGGAGGAGGATCTCTCCGCCCACCGCCAGTTCGTGCTCACCTGGGTGCAGCCGGGCCTCGCCGGGCTGATGGATGGCTCGGTTTCCACCCTCGCGCCGATCTTCGCCACCGCCTTCGCCACGCAGGACACCTGGACGACCTTCCTCGTCGGTCTGGCCGCGTGGGTGGGGGCCGGCATCTCGATGGGCTTCAGCGAGGCCGCGTCGGACGACGGCCAGCTCTCGGGCCGCGGCTCGCCCTGGAAGCGCGGCGTGGCCTCCGGCGTGATGACCACGCTGGGCGGCCTCGGCCACGCGCTGCCCTACCTGATCCCGCATTTCTGGACGGCCACGGTGATCGCCCTCATCGTCGTCTTCGTCGAGCTCTGGGCCATCGCCTGGATCCAGAACAGGTACATGGAAACCCCCTTCTTCCGCGCCGCCCTGCAGGTCGTGCTGGGGGGCGCGCTGGTGCTGGGGGCGGGGATCCTGATCGGCGGCGGCTGAAAAGATTTTGTGCCTGCGGCGGGAGGTATTTGGAGCAAGAAAATGAGAC
>CAYVQK010000133.1:0-7403 GCA_964454145.1 uncultured Oceanicola sp.
CCAGTTCCGCATTCTCCGCGCGGTGAAGAACCGCTTCGGCCCGGCCGACGAGATCGGCGTCTTCGAGATGACCGGCAATGGCCTCGCCGAGGTGCCCAACCCCTCCGCGCTCTTCCTGACCGACAACGACACCCCCGCCCCCGGCACCGCCGTCTTCGCCGGCATCGAGGGCACCCGGCCCGTGCTGGTCGAGTTCCAGGCCCTCGTCGCCCCCGCGCCCGCCGGCCAGGCCCGCCGCTCGGTGGTGGGCTGGGATTCGGGCCGCCTCGCCATGATCCTCGCCGTGCTCGAGGCCCGCTGCGGCATCCCCTTCGCCGGGATGGACGTCTATCTCAACGTCGCCGGCGGCCTGCGCGTGTCCGAACCCGCCGCAGACCTCGCCGTCGCCGCCGCCCTGCTCTCCGCCCGGGAGGACGTGCCGCTGCCGCCCCGCATGGTGGTTTTCGGCGAGATCAGCCTCACCGGCGCCCTCCGCCCGTCGTCCCAAACCGAAAACAGGTTGAAAGAGGCGCAAAAACTTGGTTTCTCCTCCGCAACGCTGGCAGAGGGGTCGAAAGCAACCCCGAGCGGGGGCATGACCCTGCGCCAGATGTCAGACCTCACGGGTTTCGTGGGCGAGATGTTCGGCGCGGGCTGAGAGACCGGAAAGGCAAGAAGAGCGCACATGGAAGGCTTCACCATTTTCGACGCGGGCGTGGCCGTCGTCATCGTCCTGTCGGCGATCCTCGCCTACTCCCGCGGCTTCGTGCGCGAGATCCTCGCCATCGCAGGCTGGATCGGCGCCGCCGTGCTGGCCTATCTCTTCGCCCCGCAGGCCGTGCCGCTGGTGAAGGAGATCCCGGTCATCCAGGACTTCCTCGACAACTGCGAACTCGCCACCGGCGCGGGCTTCGTCGTGGTCTTCGCCATCGGCCTCGTCATCTTCGCCCTCTTCACGCCGCTCTTCGCCAGCCTCGTGCAGCGCTCGGCGCTGAACGCGCTCGACCAGGGCCTCGGCTTCGTCTTCGGCGCCCTGCGCGGCCTCATCCTCGTGGCCATCGCCCTGGTGCTCTACGATTTCATCGCCGGCTCCGAGAGCCTCGCCTTCGTCGACGACAGCCAGACCTCCAAGCTCTTCGGCTCCGCGAAAACCCAGATCGACGGCGAGATCGCCGACCAGGAAGGCGTGATGACCTGGTTCCGCGACAAGTTCGAGAACCTGACCGACCGCGCCTGCGGCGCGCCCGCCGTGGCCCCCGCCGATCCCACCGCCCTGCCCGAGCAGCCCGCCACCGGCAACTGAGGGCCCGCAAAAGCCGCAATGCACCGCAGGCTGCGCATTCCTTGCGCAGCTGCCACCCCACCGTCCTCCTCACGTGACAAAGGGATGACAGCCGACGCCCCAGCGGTTAAACGGGGGCCAACGCCCACAAAGCCGGATTCGGAGCTGCCCCTTGCCCGACCATCAGCACGGCCCCCAAGCCCTGCCCCCTGCGCACCCCTTTGATGACGACAAGCTCCGCGAGGAATGCGGCATCTTCGGAGTCATCGGCCTCGAGCAGGCTGCCAACTTCGTCGCCCTCGGCCTGCATGCCCTGCAGCACCGCGGCCAGGAGGCCGGCGGCATCGTCAGCCACGACCCCGAGCAGGGCTTCAACTCCGCCCGCCGCTTCGGCTACGTCCGCGACAACTTCACCAAGGCCTCGCTGATGGACACCCTGCCGGGCCCGCTCTCCATCGGCCACGTCCGCTATTCCACCGCCGGCTCCAAGGGCAACACCCAGATCCGCGACGTGCAGCCCTTCTTCGGCGAGTTCTCCATGGGCGGCGCGGCGATTGCCCACAACGGCAACATCACCAACGCCGGCGCGCTCCGCCGCGAGCTGATCGAGCGCGGCTCGATCTTCCAGAGCTCCTCCGACAGCGAGTGCATCATCCACCTCATGGCCCGCTCGCTCCAGCGCGACATCCCCGCCCGGATGGAAGACGCTCTGCGCCGGGTCGAGGGCGCCTTCTCCATCGTCGCCATGACCCGCACCAAGCTGATCGGCGTCCGCGACCCGCTGGGCGTCCGCCCGCTGGTGCTCGGCAAGATCGGCGATGGCTGGGCGCTCGCGTCGGAAACCTGCGCGCTCGACATCATCGGCGCCGAGCTGGTCCGCGAGATCGCCCCGGGCGAGATGGTCGTCATCACCAAGGACGGCGTCGAAAGCCGCCAGCCCTTCCGCCCGCGCAAGAGCCGCTTCTGCATCTTCGAACACGTCTACTTCTCGCGCCCCGACCGCATCCTCGGCGGCCGCAGCGTGTACGAAACCCGCGAGGCCATCGGCCGCGAACTGGCCAAGGAAGCCCCGGTCGAGGCCGATCTCGTCTGCCCCGTGCCCGACAGCGGCACCCCGGCGGCCATCGGCTTCAGCCTCGAAAGCGGCATCCCCTACGGCATGGGGATCATCCGCAACCAGTACATGGGCCGCACCTTCATCGAGCCCACCGACCAGATCCGCAACATGGGCGTGCGCCTCAAGCTCAACGTCAACCGCGCGCTCATCAAGGGCAAGCGGGTGATCCTGGTGGATGATTCCGTGGTCCGCGGCACGACCTCCCGCAAGATCAAGGAAATGATCCTCGATGCCGGCGCCGCCGAGGTGCACTTCCGCATCGCCTCGCCCCCCACGGCCTGGCCCTGCTTCTACGGCGTCGACACGCCCGAGCGCAGCAAGCTGCTGGCGGCGAACATGACCGAAGACGAGATGGCCGACTACCTCGGCGTCGACAGCCTGAAGTTCATCTCGCTCGATGGCCTCTACCGCGCCGTGGGCGAGGCCAAGGGTCGCGACCCGAAGTCCCCCGCCTATTGCGACGCCTGCTTCTCCGGCGAATACCCCGTCGAGCCCGCCGACATGATCGAGCAGGGCTTCGAGATGAAGACCGCCGCCGAGTAACGCCCCGCCGTTCGCCCTCACCACCGTCATCCTCGGGCCCGACCCGAGGATCTCCCGGCCACCGGCCCGTCCTACCGCCGGAAATCCTCCGCCTTCAGCCCGTGCTTCGCCAGCTTGTCGTAGAAGGTCTTCCGCGGTAGCCCCAGCGCCGCCGCCGTGGCCGTGGCATTCCCGTTCTGCCGCCCCAGCGCCGCGGCGATCAGGCTCTTCTCCACCCGCGCCATCTGCTCCGCCAGCCCCAGCTCCGCGGCCTCCTGCACCTCCCCCGGCATCCCCAGCACGAAGCGCATCGCCGCGCTCATCAGCGAGCGCGCATTCCCCGGCCAGTCCTGTGCCATCAGCCCGGCCAGGTGCTCCTCGGTCACCTCCGGCTCCGGAATGCCCGCCTGCTCCGCCGCCTGCGCCACGTAGTGCCGGAACAGCACCGGAATGTCCTCGCGCCGCTCCTCCACCGTCGGGATGCGCACCTGCATCACGTCGAGCCGGTAGTAGAGATCGGCCGCAAATCGCCCCGCCTCCATCTCCGCCACCAGGTCGCGCGTGGTGCCGGCAATGATCCGCGCCTCCCCCGGCGTCTCCAGCCGGTCGAGCAGCACCAGCTGCACCGCCGCCGGCAGGGCGCTGATCTCGTCGAGAAACAGCGTGCCCGCCCCCGCCGCCTCCATCGCCATGTCGAGCCGCTGCTCGTCGAGCGAGGCGGAAAGCCGCTTCACGAAAGGCTGGGGCGCGGCGGGCGACATCAGGTGAATGACCTCGGCGATCTTCGCCGTCTGCGAACCCGGCCCGCCCGTCACCAGCACCTCCGCCCCCGCGCGCGCCACCGCCCTCACCTGCCGCCGCAGCGCCTGGGCCTGCTCGGAATGGCCGAAGATCATCCGCGCCGCCGCGTCGCCCCGTTCCAGCTCCCGCTTCAGCCGCCGGTTCTCCAGCACCAGCGCGCGGGCCTTCAGCGCCTTCTCCACCGCGCCCACCAGCTCCTTCGGCCCGCAGGGCTTCTCGAGGAAGTCGAAAGCCCCCTCGCCGATCCCCTTCACCGCCATCGGCACGTCACCCTCGCCGGTGAGCAGGATCACCGGCAGTTCCTCGTCCCGCCGCCGCGCCTCCGCGAGCAGAAAGAACCCGTCCCGCCCCGGCATCCGGATGTCGCTCACCACCACCCCGTCGAACTCCGGCCCGATGTGGTCCTTCGCCTCGATGTAGCTGCCCGCGAGGATCGGCTCGATCTCCGCCAGCTCCAGCGTCTGCCCCAGCGCCTCGCGCACCGCCGCATCGTCGTCGACAACCAGCACCCGCCGCACCCCGCTCACGCCGCCGCCTCCATGTCGGCAGGCTGCAGCTCCACGGTGAACTCCGCGCCGCCTTCGGGCCGGTTCACGCCCCGGATGCTGCCGCCAAAGCTCTGGACCAGCCCGTAGGAGATCGACAGGCCAAGCCCCATCCCCTCGCTCGCGCCAACCTCCTTGGTGGAATAGAACGGATCGAAGATCCTGTCCGGCTCCGCAATCCCCGGCCCGCTGTCCCAGACCCTCAGCCGCACCGGCGCGCCCGGCTCGATGGCGATGCCCAGCTCCGCCCCCTCGCGCCCCGCCATCGCGTCGATCCCGTTGCTGACGAGGTTCAGCACCACCTGCTGCAGCCGCACCTCGCCGCCCCGCACCATCACCGGCGCCTCGGGCGCCTGCCACACCAGCACCACGCCCAGCTGTCCCATGCGGCCCTCCACAAGCTCCAGCACGTTCTCCACCACCACGCCCAGGTCCACTCGCCCGATCGGCTCGCTCTCCTGCCGGGCGAAGGCCCGCAGGTTGCGGATGATCCGCCCCATCCTCCGGGCGAGGTCGCCGATCCGCCCGAGGTTCTGCGCCGCCCGCTCCGGGTTGCCCCGCTGCAGGAAGCTCTCCGCGTTCTCCGCAAAGCTCCGGATCGCCATCAGCGGCTGGTTCAGCTCGTGGCTCAAACCGGCGCTCATTTGCCCCAGCGCGCTCAGCTTGCCCGCCTGCACCAGCTCCGCCTGGGCCCGCCGCAGCGCCGCCTCCGCCTCCTTGCGCTCATGCACCTCCGCCCTCAGCCGCAGGTTCGCCGCCTGCAAGGCCGCCGTCCGCTTCTGCACCCGCGCCTCCAGCACCGCATTCGCCCGCGCCTCCACCGAAAGCCGCTCCGCCAGCGCCCGCCGCCGCTCCGACAGCAGGAAGAGGAAGGCCCCGAACCCCAGGCACAGCGCCGCCACCGCCGCCGCCGCCAGCGCGCCCAGCCGCAGCGCCGGCGCGAGCGAGATCAGCGCCTCCCCCGTCATCCCGATCACCGGCAACTCCTGCACCAGGTGCAGCGCCGCGCTCGGAATGTAGGGCCCGCCGTCGATCCACCACAGGTCGCGTCCCTCCGCCTGCCATGGCCTATGCGGCAGGAACGGCCGCAGCTCCGCCCCGCCCTCGATGACCTCGCCCGCCGCCCCGGTCCGGCTGGTCAGCAGCAGTTCCGTCCGGTTCGCCACGAAGACGACACCATCGCTGTCGGAGAAGAACACCGGCACCGGATCGCCCGCCCAGTCCAGCTCGATCAGCCGCAGGTCGGCCCGCACCACCACGATCCCCATCACCGGCCCGTCCGGCCCGAAGATCGGCGCCGCGAAGCTGTAGAGCCGCCGCCCCGTCTCCGGGTCCACCCCGTGGCTGCTGCCCAACGCCCCCTGCGCCGCCCGCACGATCTCGGGCCCCGAAAGCACCGCAGGCGCCGCGTCGCCCGTCGAGGCCAGCACCCGCCCCGCCTCGTCGGTCAGGAAGATCGCCGCGCTGCCGGTCATGTCCGCATGGCGCACCAGCAGCGCCGACACCCATTCGCCCGCCCCGCGCCCCGCCACCTGCGCCTGTGGCTCGGGCCGGTCGGCCAGCGCCACCGCCAGCTCGGCGTAGCTCTGCAACTGCGTCGTCAGCCGCTGCGAGGTCAGCCGCAGGTCGCTCTGCCCGCGCCGCTCCACCTCGTCCAGCGCCGAGACGAACGCCCCCCAGCCCCCCAGCGCGCTCAGCAGCGTCGCCAGGCCGAGGTAGAGCAGGATGACAAGCAGCCGTCGCGTCATTCCTCTTCCTAGACAATCCCGAAGCCATCTGAAAGCGTCGCGCCATGCAGGCGCTCTCGCAATCTCCGACCGACCCCGCCTTCGTGCAGGATCCCTACCCCTTCTACCACCGCGCCCGCGCCGCCGGTGACCTGTTTCTGTGGGAAGACTACGGCCAGCTCGCCGCCGCCGGCTACACCCAGGTCAAGCGCCTCCTGAAAGACAGGCGCCTCGGCCGCGAGATGCCCGCCGACCTCGCCCCACCGGTTCCGCCGCGCCTGCAACCCTTCTACGACGTCGAGGCCCACTCGATGCTCGAGCTCGATCCGCCCCGCCACACCCGCCTGCGCGGCCTGGTGCTGCGCGCCTTCACCTCCGCCACCGTCGAGGCCCAGCGCCCCGCGATCGAGGCCCTCTGCGCCGACCTGATCGCGCAGTTCCCCTCCGGCCCCTTCGACCTGCTCGACGCCTTCTGCCGCCCGCTCCCCGTCATCACCATCGCCACCCTGCTCGGCGTCGACACGGCCCGCGCCCCCGACCTCCTCGCCTGGTCCAACGCCATGGTCGGCATGTACCAGGCCGGCCGCACCCGGCAGATGGAAGACGCCGCCATCGCCGCCACCCGGGCCTTCACCGCCTTCCTGGCCGAAGAGATCGCCCGCCGCCGCGCCACGCCCTCGGACGACCTCATCTCCCAGCTCATCGCCGCCGAGGCCGAGGGCGAGAAGCTCACCGCCGCCGAGCTCACCTCCACCGTCATCCTGCTCCTGAACGCCGGCCACGAAGCCACCGTCCACAGCCTCGGCAACGGGGTGAAACTCATTTGCGAACATGAGCTTGCAGGCCTCGCCTCATCCACCGAGGACGCCCCGCTCCTGACCGAGGAGATCCTCCGCCACGCCCCGCCCTTGCACATCTTCGAGCGCATCGCCCGCGAGGATTTCGAGATCTACGACACGCCCATCAAGCGCGGCCAGCGCATCTCCTGCCTGCTCGCCGGCGCCAACCGCGACCCCGATGCCTACCCCAACCCCGACCTTTTCAATCCCGCCCGCCGCGGGCCCTCCAACATGGCCTTCGGCGCGGGCCTGCACTTCTGCGTCGGCGCCCCCCTCGCCCGGCTCGAACTGCAGATCGCCCTGCCCGCCCTCTTCACCGCCTGCCCCCGTCTCGCCCTCGCCGCGCCGCCCCGCTACGCGCCCGTCTATCACTTCCACGGGCTGGAAAAGCTGATGGTCTCCGCCTAACCTCCCGGCATTCCTTCAGGAGTTTTCCATGCGCAGCGCCCTTGTTTTCCTCGCCCTCACCCTGCCCGCCACCGCCCAGGAGCGCGTGCTCTCCCCCGAGCGCGCCAGCGGCTACGACGGCGTGATCACCCAATGCGTCACCCTCACCCGCGAGCAGTTCGCCAACGACATGTGCGCCCCGCT
>CAYVQK010000133.1:7503-10259 GCA_964454145.1 uncultured Oceanicola sp.
CTCGCCCGCAAGCTGGAGCCGGTCTTCGCAACCCTCGCCGAAGCGAATTAACGCCCGGGCGCAACCCGTTCATTTTCTTGCTGTAAATACTCCGGAGCGCCGCACGCGGGTCGGGACTTGACCCGACTACGCCCGCAACCTCACGCCACCCCGAGCGGCAGCGCGGTGGTGCTCTTGATCTCCTCCATCGACAGCAGCGCCGTCACGTTGTGGATCTTCACCTCCGAGATCAGCGCCTGGTAGAACTCGTCGTAGGCCCGCGCGTTCGTCACCTGCACCTTCAGGATGTAGTCGATATCCCCCGCCAGCCGGTGCGCCTCCAGCACCTCGGGCCGCGCGCGCAGCGCGTGCAGGAACTTCCGCTGCCACTCCGCCTCGTGCTCGCTGGTGCGGATCAGCACGAAGAAACAGGCCTCCAGCCCCAGCGCCTCGGCGTTCAGCAGAACCGTGTTCTGCCGGATCACCCCCGCCTCCCGCATCTTGCGCACCCGGTTCCACACCGGCGTCTTCGAACTGCCCACTTTCTTGGCAATTTCGTCCAGCGATTGCGACGAGTCGGCCTGCAGTTCTGCGAGGATTTTCCGGTCGATCTTGTCCAGGCGGACAGACATTCGCGTTTCTCCAGGTTTGATGGAATACCTGCCCGTCACGGCAGTTTCTTGGAACGTTTTTCCCTATCTGCCGCGAGCGGCTGCCAATTGCCAGAACAAAATTCTATATCTCTGCGGGAGCCAACAGGAGTCGCCGCCATGCAGCATTTCCCGATCTTCCTCGACACCCGCGGTCAGCGCGTGGTGCTCTGCGGCGGCGGTGAAGCGGCGCTCGCCAAGCTGCGCCTGCTGCTGAAGACCGAGGCCGAGATCCACGTCTTCGCCGCCGAGCCCCACCCCGACCTCGAGACGCTCGCCGCCGAGGGAAAGCTCACCCTGCACCGCCGCGCCGCCCGCGCGGGCGACTTCGCCGGCGCCCGCCTCGCCTATGGCGCCGCCGAGGATCACGCCGAGGACGCCCGCATCAAGGCCCTGGCCGAGGCCGAGGGCGCCTGGGTCAACATCGTCGACGACCTGCACAACAGCCAGTTCATCACCCCCGCCATCGTCGACCGCGATCCGGTGACCGTCGCCATCGGCACCGAGGGCGCCGCCCCCGTGCTCGCCCGCGCCATCAAGCGTGACCTCGAAGAGCGCCTGCCCGCCTCGCTCGGCCTGCTCACCCGCATCGGCAAGGCCTTCCGCACCGCCGCCGACGCCCTTCCGATGGGCAAGAAGCGCCGCGACTTCTGGGCCGAGTACTACTTCGACAAGGGCCCCAAGGCGCTGGCCGAGGGCGAAGACAACGCCCGCGCGGCGCTCGATGATCTCCTCGCCCGCCACCTCTCCGAGGCTCCCGAGCCCGGCGAAGTCGCCTTCGTCGGCGCCGGCCCCGGCGACCCCGAGATGCTCACCCTCGCCGCCCGCCGTGCCCTCGACGAGGCCGAGACCATCATCCACGACGGTCTGGTTTCCCCCGCCATCCTCGAGCTCGCCCGCCGCGAGGCCGTGCTGATCGACGTCTCCAAGCGCGGCTTCGGCAAGTCCACCCCGCAGGAGGCCATCAACGCGCTCCTCGTCGGCCATGCGCTGAAGGGCGAAAAGGTCGTCCGCCTCAAGGCCGGCGACCCGGTCATCTACGGCCGCCTCGACGAAGAGCTCGAGGCCCTCGCCCCCCACGGCATCGCCACCCGCATCCTGCCCGGCATCACCGCCGCCTCCGCCGCCGCCGCCGCCCTCGGCCAGAGCCTGACGAAGCGGGGTCGCAACAGCGACCTGCGATTTCTGACAGGGCACGACACCAAGGGCTTCACCGAGCAGGACTGGCACAGCCTCGCCGCCCCCGGCGCCGTCGCCGCCATCTACATGGCCAAGAAGGGCGCGCGCTTCCTCCAGGGCCGCCTGATGATGCACGGCGCCTCCCCCGCCACCGACGTGACCGTGGTCGAGAACGCCTCGCGCCCCGACATGCGCGTGCTCCACACCACCCTCGCCGCCCTGCCCGAGACGACAGAGGGCCTTTCCGGCCCCGCCGTCCTGCTCTATGGCCTCGCCCCGCGCGACGCTGCCGAAACCCTGCAATTGAAGGCCGCCCAGTAATGCCCAAGCCTTTCACCCCCAAGGTCGTCACCGCCAACGCCCTCATCGAGGGCGACGTGATCTATCTCACCAACAACGGCGAGTGGTCGCGCCGCCACGAGGATGCCCGCCTCTTCACCGAGGAAGGCCCGGCCGAGGCCGCGCTGGCCGCCGCCGCACTCCAGGCCGGCGAGATCGTCGGCGCCTACCTGGCCGATGCCGCGCCCTCTCCGCGCGGCCCCCGCCCCACCCACTTCCGCGAGGCCTTCCGCGCCAAGGGCCCCTCCAACTACGACCACGGCAAGCAGGCAGACCATGTATAACTACACTGATTTCGACGAAGCCTTCGTCCGCTCCCGCGTGGCCCAGTTCCGGGCCCAGGTCGAGCGCCGCATCGACGGCTCGCTCACCGAGGACGAGTTCAAGCCGCTCCGCCTGATGAACGGCCTGTACCTCCAGCTGCACGCCTACATGCTGCGCGTCGCCATCCCCTATGGCACGATCTCCGCGCGCCAGATGCGCCAGCTCGCCTACATCGCCGATACGTGGGACAAGGGCTACGGCCATTTCACCACCCGGCAGAACATCCAGTACAACTGGCCCGCCCTGCGCGACGTGCCCGACATGCTCGAGGCCCTGGCCGACGTG
>CAYVQK010000134.1:0-10241 GCA_964454145.1 uncultured Oceanicola sp.
CCGGAGAGGCGGTGCTGGTGCTCGACGGCACCGAGCACCGTTGCAAGCTGACGCTGGGCGCACTGGCGGAGCTGGAGACAGCGCTGGAGACCGGCACGCTGATGGAGCTGGTGGAGCGCTTCGAAGCGGGGCGGTTCGGCACGCGGGACGTGCTGGCGTTGCTGGTGGCCGGGCTGCGTGGCGGTGGCTGGCAGGGCCGCGCGGCCGACCTGCTGACGGTGGAGATCGGCGGTGGACCGGTGGAGGCGGCGCGGGTGGCCGCGGAGTTGCTGGCACGGGCCTTCGCGCTGCCGAAGGCGAGTTGAGTGGACTGGGCCGGCCTGCTGCGCCGGGGGCTCCTGGACCTGCGGTTGCGTCCGGCGGAGTTCTGGGCGCTCACGCCGGTGGAACTGATGGTGATGCTGGGGCTGGAACAGGCCGCTCCGCCGCTCACGCGGGCGCGGCTGGCGGAGCTGGCCGCTGCCTTCCCCGACAGGACAAGGGATTGAATTGATGTCAGATTTCGACGGGGCAGAGGCCTTCGAGGCGCAGGTCGATGCGCTGGAGAGCGCCTTCGCCGGAGCCGCGCAGATGGCCGCGGCCTTCGACAGCGAGCTGATGCGGATGCAGGGGAGCCTGAGCGTGACCCAGGCCGATGTGGGCCAGCTCTCGAGCCAGATCGGGCGGGGGCTGCGCAAGGCCTTCGACGGGTTGATCTTTGACGGGATGCGGCTTTCGGAGGCGCTGCGGACCGTGGCGGAGGCGATGATCAACGCCACCTACAACGCGGCGATGAAGCCGATCACCAGCCACTTCGGTAGCCTGATCGGTGCGGGTGTGGAGAACTTCATCACCGGCGGGCTCGCCTTCGAGAAGGGTGGGAGCTTTTCGCAGGGGCGGGTGCAGCCCTTTGCGCGCGGCGGGGTGGTCTCGTCGCCCACCTATTTCCCGATGCGGAACGGGCGCGGGTTGATGGGCGAGGCGGGGCCGGAGGCGATCATGCCGCTGGCTCGAGGTGCCGACGGGTCGCTCGGGGTGAAGACGCAGGGCGGCGGGCGGCCGATCAACCTGGTGATGAACATCTCGACGCCCGATGTGCGGAGTTTCGAGCGGAGTCGGGCGCAGGTGGCAGCTCAGATGACGCGGGCGCTGGCGCAGGGTCAGCGAAACCGCTGAACCGCAGAGTGCCGAGAAGGAAGGATGGAGACATGGGGTTTCATGAAGTGCGGTTTCCGGCCAGCCTGAGCTTCGGCTCGGTGGGCGGGCCGGAGCGGCGGACCGAGATCGTCACGCTGGCCAACGGATTCGAGGAGCGCAACACGCCGTGGGCGCATTCGCGCCGTCGCTACGATGCCGGCTTGGGCATGCGCTCGCTCGATGACGTGGAACTGCTGCTGGCCTTCTTCGAGGCGCGGCGCGGCCAGCTCTACGGATTTCGCTGGAAGGACTGGTCGGACTTCAAGACCGGGGCGGCGAGCGGCACGCCGGACTGGCAGGACGAGGTCATCGGCACCGGCGACGGGGAGACGAAGAGCTTTCAGCTCTCGAAGAGTTATTCCTCCGGCGGGGAATCCTACACCCGTCCGATCCGCAAGCCTGTCTTCGGGACCGTTACGGCAGGGATCGAGGGGACGTATTACCAGGAAGGCGTGCATTTCGGCGTCGACCTGGCGACCGGGATGATCACCTTCGAGGATGCGCCGTCGACCGGGTTCAGGGTGACTGCGGGTTTCGAGTTCGACGTGCCGGTGCGGTTCGATACCGACCGGATCCAGACAAGCGTGGCCAGCTTCAAGGCCGGGGATGTACCAACGGTGCCGGTGGTGGAGTTGCGGCTGTGAGCGGGGCGGCGGCGCTCTACGCGCATCTGGGGGGTGGCATCACTACTGTGTGCCGGTGCTGGTCGGTTGCGCGGGCCGACGGGGTGGTGCTGGGGTTCACCGACCACGACGAGGCCGTGACCTTCGACGGGCTCACCTTTCGGGCCAACAGCGGGCTGACGGCGAAGGCGCTGGTGCAGGGCACGGGGCTGTCGGTGGACAACACGGAAGCCCTGGGTGCGCTGATGAGCGAGGCGATCACCGAGCCGGACCTGCTGGCGGGGCGCTATGACGGGGCCGAGGTGAAGGCCTGGATGGTCAACTGGGCGGAGCCGGCGGCACGATTGCTGCTGTTCCGCGGCACGATCGGAGAGGTCTCGCGGGCAAATGGCGCCTTCGAGGCCGAGCTGAGGGGGCTGACCGAGGCGCTGAACCAGCCACAGGGGCGCGTGTATCAGCCGGGATGCAGCGCGGTGCTGGGGGACGGCGTGTGCCGTTTCGACCTGTCTGCCGCAGGCTACGCGGCGGAGACCTCGGTGCAGGAGGTCGAGGATGGTCGGGTATTCCGCTTAGCGGGCATGGACGAATTCGACTTGCGGTGGTTCGAGCGCGGGCGGCTGCGGGTGCTGAGCGGTGCGGCGGCCGGGCTCGTCGGCATCGTGAAGAACGACCAGCTGTCGAACGAGGGCCGGGAGATCGAGCTTTGGGAGCAACTGCCGGGCGAAGTTGCCGCGGGCGACAGGGTTCGGATCGAGGCGGGCTGCGACAAGCGTGCGGAGACCTGTCACCTGAAGTTCGACAACTTCCTGAACTTTCGCGGATTTCCTCACATTCCGGGGGAGGACTGGCTGATGAGCTACCCCAAGCGGAGCGGCGGCAACGAAGGCGGGAGCAGGCGGGTGGGGCTGCTGCGGAATGCGATCGTGGGCAATGGCGATGAGTGACGCTGCCCGCGAGATCGGACACAGAGCGGTTTCGCTCGCGCGTGGATGGATCGGAACGCCCTATCGGCACCAGTCCTCCTGCAAGGGCGCGGGGTGCGACTGCCTCGGCCTGCTGCGAGGTGTCTGGCGCGAACTCCTCGGCGGCGAGCCGGAGGAGGTTCCGGCCTATAGCCGGGACTGGTCCGAGCCTGCGCGGGAGGAGGCGCTCTGGGCTGCCGCGCGGCGCCACATGCGGGAGAAGGGACAGGCCGAACGGCCTGCGCCGGGTGATGTGCTCTTGTTCCGGATGAAGGAGGGCGCGGTAGCAAAGCATCTGGGTCTTCAGGCACGGGTCGGGGAGGCGGCCTCCTTCATTCATGCCTATTCCGGCCACGGGGTGGTGGAAAGCTCGTTGACCCTGCCCTGGGCGCGGCGGGTGGCGGCACGTTTCGAGTTTCCTGGAGGGCGCGACTGATGGCGACGATTGTACTTTCTGCGGCAGGCGCCGCCATAGGGTCGACCTTCGGCGGCACGTTTCTCGGGCTGTCGGGCGCCGTCATCGGACGGGCCGTCGGCGCGACGCTGGGCCGGGTGATCGACCAGCGGTTGATGGGGCAGGGCAGCCAGGTTGTAGAGACCGGGCGCGTAGAGCGGTTCCGGATGACGGGCGCCAGCGAGGGCACGCCGATCGGCCAAGTCTATGGTCGGATGCGCGTGGGAGGCCAGGTGATCTGGGCGACGCAGTTCAAGGAGACGGTTCGTCAGGAGAACACCGGGGGCAAGGGGGCACCCAAGGGGCCGACCGTGCGCAGTTACTCCTATTCGATCAGCCTTGCCGTGGCGCTCTGCGAAGGCGAGATCACCCGGGTCGGCCGGGTCTGGGCCGATGGGGTGGAACAGGCACGCGACGATCTGAACATGCGCGTCTACACCGGCACCGAAGACCAGCTGCCGGACCCCAAGATGGAAGCGGTGGAGGGGGCAGGCCGCGTACCGGCCTATCGGGGCGTGGCCTATGTCGTGATCGAGGATCTTGAACTGGGCGATTTCGGCAACCGCGTGCCGCAGCTGTCCTTCGAGGTGATCCGCCCGGTGAACGCGGAAGTGGACACCCCCTCGGCCCGCAGCCTGAGCCGGGTGGTGAAGGCCGTGGCACTGGTGCCGGGGACGGGGGAATATGCGCTGGCGACCACGCCGGTGCATTACGCCTTCGGGATGGGGCAGAACCAGTCGGCGAACGTCAATACGCCGAGCGGCAAGACGGATTTCGCCGTGTCGCTGGAAACGCTCGGAGAGGAGTTGCCGAATTGCGGTTCGGTTTCGCTCGTGGTGAGCTGGTTCGGCGACGATCTGCGGTGTGGAACCTGCCGGATCAAGCCGAAGGTCGAACAGTCGGACCATGAAGGCAAGCCGATGGCCTGGCGGGTCAACGGGGTGACGCGTGGGGCGGCGGCTGTGATCCCGCGGACCGCGGATGATCGCCCGATCTACGGGGGCACGCCTGCGGATGCGTCGGTGGTCGAGGCGATCCAGGCGATCAGGGCAGCGGGCCGGGAGGTTGTCTTCTACCCGTTCATCCTGATGGACCAGCTCGAGGGGAACGGGCTGCCGGACCCCTGGACGGGCGCGGCAGAGCAGCCGTCGCTCCCGTGGCGCGGCAGGATCACGCAGTCGATCGCGGCGGGTCGCGCCGGCTCACCGGACGGCACCGCCGCGGCCGATGCGGAGGTGGCAGCCTTCTTCGGGAACGCCGAGCCGAGCGACTTCGGGCTGCAGGGCACCACCGTCAGCTATTCCGGCCCGGCGGAGTGGTCGTTCCGGCGGTTCATCCTGCACTACGCGCATCTCTGCGCTGCGGCCGGCGGTGTGGATGCCTTCTGCCTTGGGTCCGAGATGCGGGGGCTGACGCAGATCCGCGGGGCCGGTGGCTTTTCGGCGGTTGCACATATGAAGGCGCTCGCAGCCGATCTGCGGGTTATCCTCGGTCCGTCCTGCAAGATCGGATATGCCGCGGACTGGAGCGAGTATTTCGGCTTCCATCCGCAGGACGGGTCCGGGGACGTGTACTTTCATCTCGATCCGCTCTGGTCCGACGACAACATCGACTTTATCGGGATCGACAATTACATGCCGCTGTCGGACTGGCGGGATGGCGAGGACCATGCCGATGCGGCGGCGGGCGCGATCCATGATCTGGCTTACCTTCAGGCCAACGTCGCGGGCGGCGAAGGCTTTGACTGGTACTATGAGCATGACGCGGCACGGATGGTTCAGATCCGGACTCCGATCGAGGACGGGTTGCATGGTGAGCCCTGGATCTATCGCTACAAGGATCTGAAGGGCTGGTGGCAGAACGCGCATTTCGAACGGATCGGCGGTGTACGACAGGCCGTGCCGACGGACTGGATCCCGCAGAGCAAGCCGTTCTGGTTCACCGAGCTGGGGTGCGCGGCCATCGACAAGGGAACGAACCAGCCGAACAGGTTTCTCGATGCCAAGAGCTCGGAAAGCGGTTTGCCGCACTTCTCCGATGGGACGCGGGATGACCTGATACAGGCGCAGTATCTCAGGGCGGTGTCGGCCCATTTCGAAGACCCCGGGAACAACCCGGTGTCGTCCGAATACGGTGCGCCGATGGTCGACATGGGCAGGGCCCATGTCTGGGCCTGGGATGCGCGCCCGTTTCCGCAGTTTCCCGCGGCGCTGGAACTGTGGAGTGACGGAGAGAATTATGCGCGCGGTCACTGGTTGAACGGGCGCGTGACCGCAGAGGCGCTGCCTGCCGTCGTGGCCGAGCTGTGCCATCGGTCGGGGCTGGCGCTGGATGCGCTGGATGTGAGCTCGCTCTACGGCTTGGTCCGCGGCTACACTGTGGGTGACCTGGCTGGTGCCCGCGCAGCCCTTCAACCGCTGATGCTGGCCTTCGGCTTCGATGCCGTGGAGCGTGAGGGCACCCTGCGCTTTATCACTCGCAACCGCCGGTCGGGCGAAGAGATCGCGCGTGACACCCTCGCGGTGGTCGACGATCTCGATGCCGACATCACGCTGGTGCGCGCGCCATCGGCAGAGACGGCGGGAAAGGTGCGGCTGAACTATGTCGAGAGCAACGGCGATTATGAGCTGCGGGCGGCGGAGGCGATCTTTCCCGACGAGGTGACCTATGCGGTGGCCCAGTCGGAACTGCCCTTGGCGCTCACGCAGGCGGAGGCGCAGGGCATCGTCGAACGCTGGCTGGCCGAGAGCCGGGTGGCGCGGGACACGGCGCGTTTTGCCTTGCCGCCCTCCAGGCTCGCCATCGGTGCGGGCGATGTGATCCGCCTGCCCACGGAGGATCGCGTGGCCGAGTACCGTGTGGATCGGGTGGAGCAGGCCGGCAGCCAGATCATCGACGCGGTGCGGGTAGAGGCCAGTGTCTATGATCCGAGTGATGCCGTGGAAGACCCGGCAGGGCTCGTGCCCTTCGTTCCGCCTTTGCCTGTCCATCCGCTGTTTCTCGACCTGCCGCTGCTGACCGGTGCCGAGGTGGAACACGCGCCCCATGTCGCGGCGACCGCGCGGCCCTGGCCCGGCACGGTGGCGGTCTACGGCTCGGCCACGGGCGTCGATTTCGAGCTTAACCGGTTGATCTCGGCTCGTGCGACCATCGGGGAAACGGAAACCCCGCTCGCGGCTGCGCGGCCGGGCCAGTGGGATCGGGGAGAGCCCTTGCGGGTAAGGCTCGGCGCCGGAGCCTTGTCATCCGCAACCGAGGCACAGGTGCTGGCGGGAAGGAACGCGATGGCCATTGGCGACGGCAGTGCCGGAACCTGGGAGATTTTCCAGTTCCTTCAGGCGGAGCTCCTGGCGGAGGGGATCTACGAGCTGAGCCTTCGCTTGCGCGGACAACTGGGGTCCGAGGGGCTGATGCCATCGGCCTGGCCCGTTGGCAGCCAGGTGGTGCTGCTCGACGGCAGCCTGACCCAGATCGAGCTGGCCAGCTCGACCCGGCGCCTGTCGCGGACCTACCGGATCGGCCCGGCGGGCAGGCCCTGTGCCGATCCGTCCTATGTGGAGCGGCAGGAGGCCTTCGACGGCAACGGATTGCGGCCCTACGCGCCGGTGCATATCGCAGGGCGGAGGGATGGGGCGGGTGACCTGTACATCAGCTGGATCCGCCGGACCCGGATCGACGGAGACGGATGGGAGGTGCCGGAGGTGCCCCTGGGCGAGGCCAGCGAAGCCTACGTGCTGAGGGTCGTGCAGTCTGGCACCGTGGTGCGGGAAGTCACTGTGGACACGCCCGCCTGGATCTATGCGGCGAGCCTTCAAGGCAGCGACGCTGTGGCGGGAGCCTTTGAAATCCACGTGGCGCAAATCTCCGAGCGCTACGGCCCGGGACTCTTTGGAAAGGTCGTGATCGATGAATGAGACCACACAACTCAAGCTCCCGCTGCTTCAGGCGAGCCAAGCGCAGAAGCATGTGACGGTGAACGCCGCGCTGATGCGGCTGGACGGGCTGGCGCAGCTCAGGCTGCAATCGGCCAGCACCACGTTGCCTCCTGCCGTGGTGGTGGACGGCTCATGCTGGTTCGTCCCCTCCGGCGCGGTGAATGCCTGGGCCGGGAAGGGCGGGCAGATCGCCATTGGCGACAACGGCGGCTGGGTCTTTCTCGTGCCGCAGGTGGGGTGGCGGGCCTGGATCGTGGATACCGCGACAGATGCGCTCTGGGACGGCACCACCTGGCAACCCCCGCTGATGGCGGCGAGCCCCTCCGGCGCTGCGTCGAAGATGCAGGTGCTGGAGTTCGCCCATGCGATCGCGGCAGGGGCGGCTGACACCACGAGCACGCAGATCCCCGCGAATGCCATGATCTTCGCCGTTTCGGCTCAGGTAATCACGACGATCACCGGGACTTTGACGAGCTGGAGTTTCGGCATCGAAGGTTCCGAAAGCCAGTTCGGATCGGGCCTCGGTCTGGGTCAGGGTTCCTACTGCACCGGCATCCTGGGATCGCCCACAACGTGGTATTCGGCTGCGCCTTTGAAACTGACCGCCGTGGGCGGTGACTTCGCCGGCGGCGCCATTCGGGTTGCGGCGCACTATTACAGCGTCGACCTGCCGCACCTCTGATGCGTCCGCTTCACCACAGCGACATCCTGGAGGTGGTCCGGGTGCTGCTTCTGCTCAGTGCGGAGGAGCGCCCCCGGGCGCTCGCCCGCTTCATCGCATTTGCCGATGCTGCGGACCGGTTTCGCCAGGCCACCGGCAAGGGGCATCGGGCCTGGGGCAATGGCACGCTTGCCGCAGCGGTGGCTCGGCAGCCGCGCGACGCGGCCCGGAACTTCGAGGATTTCGACTACGCGCAGTGCTGGGCCATGGTGCTGGACGCGGTCATTCGGTTCAGGACCGGACAGCGGATATTTCCCTAGCGCTTCTCGTCCTGCTTTCGCAGCGCGTGGACGCTTCTGTTGCCGTGCCTCATCCATCAAATTGTGTTTTCCACCCCATCGGCCATTGCAATTGGCCATGCGCGCCTATCTGCGGTAGAAGGCTAGCAGGACGCGCAAGGACATGACCATGGCCCAGACCAAGACGAAGCTGAGCGAAGTCGATCCCGTATGGGACCGGATCATCCGCGAGGGCGAGGAGGCCATCAGCCTCGAGCCGCTTCTCGGCGGGCTCATGCACTCCTGCGTGTTGCACCACAAGTCGATGGAGCAGGCGCTGGCCTTCCGCATCTCCATGAAACTGGCTTCGGGTGAAATGTCGGAGCAGCTGCTGCGCGAGATCGCCGATGAGGCCTATGCCTCTGACCCTTCCATCGGCCAGGCCGCGCGGGCCGATCTCGTGGCTGTCTACGAGCGTGACCCGGCCTGCCACCGCTTTCTTCAGCCGCTGATGTACTTCAAGGGATACCAGGCGATCCAAGCCTACAGAATCGGGCACTGGCTCTGGAAGCAGGGACGGCGGGACATGGCCTATTTCTTCCAGATGCGGATCTCCGAGGCCTTCGGGGTCGATATCCATCCGGCATGCCGCGTCGGCAAGGGCATCTTCCTCGACCATGCCCATTCGATCGTGTTCGGCGAGACTGCCGTAGTGGGCGACAACGTGTCGATCCTGCACTCGGTGACCCTCGGCGGAACCGGCAAGGAAGACGAGGACCGTCACCCCAAGATCGGCGATGGGGTTCTGATCGGCGCAGGCGCCAAGGTGCTGGGCAACATCAAGGTGGGCAGCTGCTCGCGCATCGCCGCGGGCTCTGTCGTGCTGCATGACGTGCCGCCCGAAAGCACCGTGGCGGGCGTTCCGGCCAAGATCGTCGGCAAGGCCGGCTGCTCGCAGCCCTCCGTGTCGATGAACCAGCTCCTCGGTGGGGCCGACTGAGGCCGCTCACCACAGGTCGTCGACGAAATCCCAAGCTGCGCCGGCCGCCTTTCCGCCCCCGGAAATGATGCTGTCGGCCAAGGTGCCGGCCTTCTTCGCGGTCTTCACGGCCTTGTCCGCCATCCGTTCGGCGATCTTCCCGCCGATCTTGGCCATCTTGTCGATCAGCCTCGCCAAGCGGTCGAGCAGTTTGTCGACGAAGGCGATCAGCGGCTTCAGCAGGGCCACTGCGCTGCCCAGGATCTCCGTCAGCACTTTCATGACGGCGGTTTTCAGGGCCCGGATCAGGTTGCTGGCGGCTTTCACGCCGGACTTCGTCAGCGATATCAACGCATTGTAGACCGCGCGCGCGACGTTTTTCGCCCCGCCCAAAGCGGCGACAAGCGGCGGGAAGAGCGGGCTGTCCTTGACGGTTTCTTCAACGGCGGACTCCACGTCCGCAAGGCTGGGAAGGTTCATGGCAATCTCGCTTCGTCAGAAAATGAATGGAAGGAGGTTAGGAGATTTTGCCTCTTTCGCAAGAAATTTGAGCCTGTAAGCCCTGCTGCTGCGTTCTTCCTCCGAACAGGAAAGGAGCCGGCAATGCGGATTTCTCGACGTATCTCCATAGGTGGAATGGTTTTCGCTGCGGCCATCTCGGCGTCAGGCCACGCCTCGTCTCAGGTCGAGGTCATCGGAACGCTGGGGCAGGGGGCCGATGCACTATCCCCGTTCAAATGGAAGAACCGCCCGGTGCTGCTCTTCGCCGACAGCGAGGCTGATGAGGCCTATCGTGCTGCCGTCAGGGCCCTCGCTGGGGCAGTAGAAGGCCTGACCGAGCGCGATATCGTCGTGCTGGCAGACACCGACCCGTCACGGGCAACCGCGCTCCGGCAGCGGCTTCATCCCTCCGGTTTCACGATGATCCTGTTCGGCAAGGACGGTGGAGTGAAGCTCATGTCCGGCGAGGTGATCCCGGTCGAGACACTCTTCGAGACCATCGACGCCATGCCCATGCGACAGAACGAGTTGCGGAACGACTGACGAATGCAAAAGGCCCCGCCGGAGCGGGGCCTTGAGTGCAGGATGGAAACCGCGTCAGGCCAGCATGACCATCGGGTTCTCGAGGTTCTCCGTCAGGGCCTTCAGGAACTCCGCCCCGAGCGCGCCGTC